>DAOTYQ010000097.1:0-12238 GCA_034434735.1 Chloroflexota bacterium | reverse complement strand
GCTCCGGTTGTTTCCCATGCTTCGCCCGTCGAGAAGAGCGAGTCCTCCGGGCCGGCGGTGGTCGCGACGCCAACGAACATGCCCCGAAGGGCATACGGCGTGCCGGCGGGTACGAGACGGGCGACGACCCGACCGCGCTTGGTGATCTCGACTTCCTCGCCGGCGGCCACCCGGTCGAGGACGGCGAGGAGCCTGGCCTTCGCAGCGGTTGCGGTCATCTTGATGGTCATATGGTCAGTATATCGGTCCACTTGCGCTTCCGGGGTCGCGCTCGCCGTAGTGGGCCTCGAGCCCCGCGGCCGATAGCCAGATGTCCGCCGAGCGGAGGCGGCCGTGGCCGTGCCGGAGCCGCTCGGTGCCCTTCGGGTTCCAGCGCCGCAAGAGGCTTCGATAGTGCCAGTCTTCGAGCCGCGCCCACCACGTCCGCGGGCGTGGGTGGACCTCGAACCCGGCCCGCACGGCCAGGGGGAGGAGGATCGTCGTGGCGGTGTAGGCGACCGGGCGCGCGTCCGGTGGCCGGTGACGGGCCCAGGCGGCGAGGGCCGCGAGGTCGGCCCGGCCCTCGCGCCAGCCGGCGGTCTGCCAGCCGTCGGTGGCGAGTTGCCGGACGCGCTCGTTCATGAGGTGGAGGACTCCGACGAGGTCGCCGGGCCGCACGACGCTCCCGTCGGCGAGGGCGACGGGGCGCCCGCGATGGCGGCGGAGCTCGAGGCCGAGGACGCCGGTCGGGCGGATCGGCCGGATCTGGTGGCGGCGCCGGTAGAGGCGCTCCCAGGCGGCGAGGATCGGGTCGAGGATCGGGGGCGCGGTCGGACGTGGGGGCGGGCTAGGTCGGCGGCGCGGGCGCGGTTCGGATCCGCGGTGCGGCCGGTCCGGCCGGTGCCACGGCGGGTCGGATCGGAGGCCGGGCGGCAGCTCGACGTCAGGCGTCGGATCACCGAGCGGGTCGCCCGGCGGATCGGCGGCGGCGCTCGGCCCAGGATCGGGCCGGGGTCCGGGCGGCAGCCCCCGTTCCGGCGTCGGATCGCCCAGCGGATCGGCGGCGCTCGGCCCAGGGTCGGTGGTCACCCGGTCATGATGGCCGATCTGGTCGGCGCAGGGTCACCGAGTCCGTCCATCTCGACGATCGAAGAGGCGCTATCGTGGGCGACGATGGAGGGAGGTTCGACCGGCCTCGTCGTCGCCGTCCACGACATCGCGCCGTCGACGCTGCCGGAGGTCCGCTGGCTGCTCGCCCGCCTCGACGAGCTCGGGATCGTCCCCCGCGTCCTGAAGGTCATCCCGCGGGCCTCCGAGGCCGATGACGTCCGGCGCCACCCCGAGCTCCTCGCCGTCCTCGCCGCCGACGTCGAGCAGGGCTCCGAGGTCGTCGTCCACGGGCTGACCCACCGCCTGGCGCCCGGCGCGATCGTTGGCGGCCGGCCGCTCGACCGCCTTCGGGCGCGGCTCTTCGCCGGCTCGGCCGCCGAGTTCCTCGGTCTCGACGACGAGGCGGCAGCGGCGGCGGTCGTCGAAGCGCGGGCGACCGTCGAGGGGGCTGGCTTCGATCCGGTCGGCTTCTGCGCGCCCGGCTGGCTCGCTCGGCCATCGCTCTCGGCCATCCTCCGGCGGTGTGGCTTCCGGTACGCCTGCTGGTTCGGCTCGGTCGAGGACCTCCGGACGGGAGAGCGGCTCCGGGCCCCGGCCTGGGGCTACATGGGGACGGGCGGCCCGACGGAGACCCTCGTCGGACTCGAGGGCTGGCTCGTCCGTACCGTGTGGCGGCGGCTCCTCCCCGGCCCGGTTCGGATCTTCCTCCACCCGCAGGGTGCACCCCGCTCGGCGGCCTGCGCGGCGACGCTTCGGGCCATCGGGCGCCTACGGCCATCGCTTCGACCGACCACGTACCGGGAGCTGCTCGATGGCCGCCGGGACTGAGCGGGTCGGGCGGGTGCCCTCGGCGGCCGACCCGCCGACCGACCCCCGGGTGACCATCGTCATTCCAGCCCGGAACGAGGAGGCGTACATCGAGGCGGCTCTCGACTCCGTCGCCCGCCAGACGGTCCCCCTCGACCGCCTCCAGGTCGTCGTGGTCGTGAACGGGGCGACCGACCGGACGGCCGAGGTGGTCCGGGCCGCTCGGGAGCGGCTTCCGCGGCTCGAGATCCGGATGGTCGACGACCCGCTGCCCGGCGTCGCGCGGGCGAAGAACATCGGGGCGCGCCTCGCCAACGGGGACCTCCTCGTCTTCCTCGACGCCGACTCGCGGATGGCGCCCGACCTCGTCGAGCGGATCATCGCCGCCTACACGGCCGGCTACCGGGCGGGGAGCGTGACTATCGCCGCGGACGACGGCGACATCCTGGACCGGGGGTTCTACGAGCTCATCGAGTTCGGGAAGCGGCTCTTCGGGATCCACGCCAACATGCTCTACTGCGACCGGGCGGCCTTCGAGTCGGTCGGCGGTTTCGACGAGTCGCTTTACCAGGCCGAGGATCGGGATCTCCTCGTCCGGCTCGCCCGGGCCGGGCTCCGACTAAGGCGGATCACGGAGAGCGTCATCTACACCTCGCCGCGACGGCTCCACGAGGGGCCGCTCCGGGTCGGGCTCCTCAAGGTCTTCGGTCGCTGGACGCTCGGGCACCTGGGGATCTGGCGCCGGCGGCCGTACTGAAGGGGGTGTCGGCGCGTCGCCCTGGCCGAACACTACGCGGGCAGTGACGCGCCGCCTGCTCACCGCGTCGCCCTGGCCGAACATCTTACGGGGGCCGACCGACCGGAGCTTCGAGATGTTCGCCCACGGCGTCACCGCGCGCTCCGAAACGCCGCCGATCGTCGAGATGTTCGCCCACGGCGTCACCGCCGGCACGGCGCGGACGCGCACCCACGAGACGTCCGCTGAGGGCGTCACCGCGCGCACCCGAGGGCGTGACCGCGCGCCGGGCGTCGCCGAGACGTCGACCACCTGCGCCCGCTCTCATCCGCCTCTCATCGTCCCGGCCGAGGATGGCCGCCATGACCGAACGTTCGCGCGCCTCCCACCGTCCGTCCGGGCCGCGACGGACGGCCTCGCCATTCGGCGTCGTCCACGTCATCGCCGCCGTCCTCGCGGTCGGTGTCATCGCCGGTGGCTTCTACCTCTTCGGGCGCTCCACCCCAGCTCCGGTCGGACTCCATCCGTCCGACACGGCGCTTTCGTCGGCGCCTTCGTCGGCGACCGCGGGGTCGGCTGGCTCGGCCTCGCCCGGCACCTCCATCGCCCCTCTTGTGTCCGCCCCGCCCACGGCCGCACTCGACGGGACCTGGACGGTGGACCCGACCATTGGCGGCTTCGTCGACTTCAGCGGCTCCTTCGCCGGGTACCGAGTTCGGGAAGTCCTCGTCGGGATCGGGGCGGCGACGGCCGTCGGCCGGACGCCGGACGTGTCGGGCTCCATCGTCGTCGTCGGTACGACGGTGACCCAGGCCCGCTTCGAGGTCGATCTCCGGACGCTTCGGAGCGACAGCTCGGCCCGGGACGGCCAGCTCCGCCGCCAAGGGCTCGAAACGGACCGCTTCCCCACGGCGAGCTTCGTCCTCGCCGAGCCGGTCGAGCTCGGTCGACAACCGGCGGTCGGCGAGATCATCCGCGTCGAGGCGGTCGGCGACCTGACGATCCATGGCGTGACGCGCCGAGTGACGTTCCCGCTCGAGGGTCGACTCGACGCGGACGGGACGCTGACGGTCGCCGGCTCCCTGGAGGTGGCGTTCGCCGACTTCGGGATCGCGGCGCCGGAGTCGTTCCGGGTCCTCTCGGTCGAGCCGCGAGCGACCATCGAGCTGCAGCTCCACCTCCGCCGGGGCTGACGGCGCTTCGGCGCGACGACCGGCGGACGACGAGTCGGGCAGGCGACGGGCATGCCGTGCGGCCCTTCTCGAGGACTCACCGTCGACTCTTCGCCGCCTGTGCTGGGGGCAGCGCTCGGGGCGGTCGCTCTTCGGCCTCGCGGCTCGCGCCGGCTACCCCCGCCGGTACGTGCCGGTCAGCTGGGCCGTGCCGAGGACCCGACCCTCCATCGCCCGCCGGACCGTGGCCGCGTCCGGCGTTCCGGGGAGCCGCAGTGGCGCGGAGAGGGCGTAGAGGGTGAAAACGTAGCGATGCCGTCCCGACGGCGGGCAGGGGCCTCCCCAGCCGACCCGACCGAAGTCGTTCCGGCCCTCCTGGGGGACCGCCGGCGTCCGCGAGGCGCCCCTGGGGAGCGAGCCCGCCGGGGCGCCCGGGAGATCGACGACGACCCAGTGGACGAAGCCTCGGGCGTCGGGATCGTCGACGATGAGGACGAGGGCGGCCGTCCCTGACGGGGCGTCGGTCCAGGCGAGGGGTGGGGAGACGTCGGCGCCGTCGCAGGTGTACTCGCGGGGGATCGGTTCACCCTCGCCGAAGGCGGGGCTCGTCAGGCGAAACGCAGGTGCCATGGTCGCCTCCGTGGCTGTCGGGCTCGGGGTCATCGACGGCGAAGCGGGCTCGCTTTGGCTCGACGCCGGCGACGTGCTCGGGGGTGATCCCGTCGTCGACGGCGCGCTCGACCCGGAAGCCGCCGCGGAAGCGGCCGGGGAGGCCGTGGTTCCGATCGGCGAGCCCGAGGCGTCGAGGCGTCCCGCTTCAGGCGGTGCCGCACAGGCTACGGCAACGAGCCCGAGGCCGGTCACGAGGGCCAGGAACCGCACCGACCGTCGTCGTGCCCTTCGCTCCATGGCCCCATTTTCCACCCGAGGGCAAGGCCCCTGCGATTGGAGCCATCGGCCGGTGCCGATTCGGTCGCCGGTGGGCGGCGCCTAGCTGCAGCGGTCCACACGTCCGATTGCCCGGTACGGACAGTCGGCGAGATCGATTAGGTAGAGCAGGGCAGCCCGGTTCCGGGACGTCTCCCGCACGATGACCTCGTCCGGCGGCTCGTGGTCGGCGCGCGAGCTCACCTGCTCGGTCGGGTACAGCTCGAAGGTGAACGAGAAGATCCGATGGCGAGCGTACAGCCAGTCGATCTGGTCGCCATCGGTGATGTAGAGATCGCTCGACTGCATCGCCCGGTAGCCGTTCGTGCCGGCCATGGCGCGGGCCATGGCGACGAAGGTCTGCTGATCGAGCGGGTCCATGTCGGCCGGGACGTCGACCTTCGTGTAGCCATAGGGGTAGAGGATGAGCTCCCCGTTCGTGTGGAGGGTGACGTGGGTCCGGATCTGCTGTCGGCCGTCGACGACGCGACTCTCGACGTAGTCGCGAAGGGCCCGCGTCTCGGGGGCCGACCACGGCGCCGGGCCACGATAGTTCCAGGCTGCGGGGTCGCCCGACGAGCCGCCACAGCAGCCCCAGCGATAGCCGTAGTTGCGGTTCAAGTCGGTCCCGACGGCACTCGTCCCGGCATTCGGTTGGCGGTTCTTGCGCCAGCCCCGATACGGTGCACCGCCGAGGTCGAAGACCCAGCCGTCGGGGTTGACGGCGAAGACGATCACGATCTCGCGCTCGTCGACGAGGCGTCGCACCTGCGCCTCGGTGTCGTAACCGCCGACGAGGGCGTTGAGGAGGTAGAGCGCCTGCTCGACGGTCAGGTGTTCGCGGGCGTGGTGGAGGGCATCGACGAGGACCTCGGGTTCGGGCTCGTCGACGGCCACGTTGTCGGAGACCTTCGCCGCCCAGATCTCGCGACCTTGGTGGCTCTGGCCGATGGAGAAGATCTCGACGAGATCGGGTCGCCAGATAGCGGCGACGCGAATCGCGTTCAGGAGCTCGGTCGGATTGTGGTATCGCGAATCGAAGCTCGGGTAGTCCGGTTTGGCCGGGGGGACGGTGAGGCGGCCGTCGGCCCAGCCCACGAGCTCGTAGCGGACGAGCTCGCCGACCGCGGCCGGTCCACCGAGGACGACGATGGACGCGGGTCGGCGCCGGCGGATCTCGTCGCGGGTCGCCGTCGGGATGCTTTCCGGCCAGGCGACGCTGTCGGGCCAGACGAGGAGGATCGGTGCCCCGAGGCGACCGGCGAGGGGGATGCCGGCGAGGGCGTCGGCGAAGCCGAGGCCGGAAGCGGCGAGGACCGTCGTCGCCTCGGGGAGAAAGCGGGCGGCGACGGCGGCTGCGGTCCCGAAGCGGTCGGCTCCGGCGACCCGCTCGACGTCAGATCCGAGGCGGGCGAGGGCCATCACGACGCCATCGCTGACGACCCCCGGACCACCGACGACGACGATCCGCGCGGGCCGGAGGCGGGCGATGGCGGCCGCAGTCTCGGGTGGAAGGCGGTCCGGACGGGTGAGGAGGACCGGAGCGCCGAGGGCGGCAGCGACCGCACCTGCGGCGAGGGCGTCCGGGAAGCCGATCCCGCTGGCCACGAAGAGGAGCGGCGTTGTCGTGTTCTCCCCGCGATGGAAGGCGCTGGCGACGATGGTGGCCGCGGTTCCGTATCGATCTGCCCCACCCGCTCGCTCGACGGGGACGCTCGGGCCGAGGGCGACCCGCACCTGGGCGACGACGGCGTCGCTCACCGCCGCCGGACCACCGGCAACGACGACCTTGGCGGGAGCGAGACGGACCAGCTCGTCGGCGACCTCCCCGGGGAGGCGGTCGGGACGGGTGAGGAGGAGCCCACCGCCCTGCTTCGCCGCAGCGGGTCCGGCTGCGAGGGCGTCGGCAAAGCCGATCCCGCTGGCGAGGTAGACGATCGGGGCGCCGCCTTCGGGGAAGGTTCGACGAGCGATGGCGACGGAGGTGGCGTAGCGATCGGTGCCGCCGAGGCGCTCGGTGGCGACCGCGTGGCTCGGATCGGGGATGGCCAGGGAGCTGGGGTCGGGACCTGCCGGCGCCGCGGCGGGTGGCACGCCCGTCGCCGCCCCTGGCTCGGGCCCGACGGTGAGGAGGGTCGCAACGGCGAGAAGGAGTGCGGCACCGGGATGTGGTCGACGACGCATCTCCTGGAGCATCGTCGTACGACCCCGGCGTCGCCATCGCCCACAGGAGCCACCGGAGGGCCGGACGATGGAGCCAGCGTCCGGGCCGAGGAGCCGGGCGATCCGACGGCCGGGTTGCGCCGGACCTCCGCCCCGGTCGTCACTCGGCTGCCCCGCTCGGCGCTCGCAACGGGTCGCTCGTACGGGCTGACGGTGCGCTCGGTCGCCGATCAGCGGGTCCAGCCGGCTCCGCGAGCGATCCTCCGGAGTCGGGCGACCCGCTCGGCGATGGGCGGATGCGTCGAGAACAACGTGGCGAGGTCCGCGCCGCGAAGCGGGTTGACGATGTAGAGGTGGGCGAAGGCCGGATTCGGGGCCGGCGTCGGCTCCGCTCGGCGTCCGAACCAACCGGCGAAGGAGGGCCGGCGGGCCGCTGCGTCGAGCCGTTCGAGGGCCTGGGCGAGGCCCTCGGGGTCGCCGGTCAGCTCGGCCCCGCTCGCGTCCGCCCCGTACTCGCGGGCCCGCGAGACGGCGAGCTGGATGATCATCGCCGCCAGCGGTGCCAGGAGGATCGCGGCGATGGCGCCGGCCGGGTTCGGGCGCTCGTCGTCGCTCCCGCCGAACCAGAGCTGGAACTGGAGCATCTGGGCGATGAAGCTGATGGCGCCGGCGATGGTCGCGGCGATGGTCCCGACGAGGGTGTCGCGGTTCCTGACGTGGGCGAGCTCGTGGGCGAGGACGCCGGCCAGCTGGCGATCGTCCATGATCTCGAGGAGGCCGGTCGTCACGGCCACGGCGGCGTGCTTCGGGTCCCGGCCCGTGGCGAAGGCGTTCGGCTCGGGCCGCTCGATGAGGTAGAGCCGGGGCATCGGGATCCCCGCCCGACGGGCCAGGCCGCTCACGATCCGCCGGAGCTGGGGCAGCTCGCCCGGTCGGAGCTCGCGGGCGCCCGCGGCCCGCAGGGCGAGGCTATCGCTCGTCCAGTAGACGGCGACGTTCATGATCGTCGCAAGGAGGAGGGCGACGAGGGCGAGCCGGCTACCGCCGAGGGCGTAGCCGACGAAGACGAGGAGGCCGGCGAGGGTCGCCATGAGGGTCCAGGTCTTCAGGCTGTTCGCGTTCATCGTTCGCTGCGCTTGATGGGTCGTGGCGAGGCCGGCCGAATGACGCCGGTCGGCCCCATGGATGCGGACTTGGGGATCTGGCCATTAGCGTAGATGGGCGCGCGAATGGCGCAACGGCCGCCCTCGGCAGGGCGAGCTGGCATCAATTGCCTATGATGGGCAACCTGCAGAGCAGCGACTCGGTCGTTCGTCCACCGTTGTTGCGCTCTCGGGCAGGGCTGGGGCTTGAGCTGGCCCCGAGGCCGACGGTTCGCGGGCGGCGCGGGGAGAGACCGGTCTCGCCCGGCATGGCGCCACGACGGGGCCCGGCGCCCCCATCCGGCTCCAGCGCCCGGGCCCTACCGCCGCCCCACCCGTCGATACCGGCGCGCCACCCCGGCATAGGCCGGCAGCCGGGCCAGCGCCCCCGAGAGGAGCCCCGGCCGCCCGTCCCGACCCTCCACGGCGAGGAGCGCATCGGCCGTCGACCGATCGGCCGGTCGGGCATCGACGACGGCGAGATCGATGATGACCCGTCCCGGTTCCGGGACCCCGAGCCCGGCGACGAGTTCGGCCGGCGGGGCGGTCTCGAAGGCGAGCCGCACCTCGGTCTCCGCCCGCCAGTTCGGGCGTCGAAGGAGGATCCCCCGCCAGAGCCGTCCGACGGCCGGCGTCACCCGGCCCTCCCCCGGCCGCGGACGTTGCGCCAGCGCCTCGCCACGCGCCCAGCGAGCCGCCTGGTGGAGGAGTGCGTACTCGTCGAGGTCGGCGTACTCGGCGAGGCGCTCCGCCGGCGAGCCCTCCCCGAAGATGGCCCGGATAGACGGCTCGAAGACCTCGGCCAGATCGAGGTCGATGGCCCGAACCGTGCGGTGGAAGTAGACGTGCTGGTACATGAAGAGCCGCGCCGTCAGGAACATCTCGAGGGCCCCCAGCCCCGGTTCGTAGATCGTCAGCCCCCGCTCGGTGACGAAGGCATAGCGGCGCAGGCGCTCGACGTCGACCGGCCCGATGGCGACCCCGGTCAGGTAGGCGTCGCGGCGGACGTAGTCGAGGTTGTCGACCGTGAAGACCCCCGAGAAGAGCGGCTGGAGCCAGCGGAGCCAGCGCGGCATCGTCGGGTCGTCGAGGGGCGGCTTGGCGATGAGGAAGGAGACCCAGCGCGGATCGATGGCCTCGCCCGGGGCGAAGCGATCGCGCTCGGGCGCCACCCCCGGCGCTCGTCGCAGCCCGGCGATCAGGACCCCCAACTCCCGCTCGATGATGAGCTGGCTCAGGTCCTCGTGGCTGAGGCGCTTGCCCGGGGCCCGGCGCGGATCCGGCGGCGCCTCGAAGGCGGCCAGGACGTGGTCGTCGAAGAAGTGGGCGAAGGGTCCGTGCCCGACGTCGTGGAGGAGCCCGGCGATCCGGAGCGTCTCGACGACGAGCGCCTCGGAGGGGAGGGCGCGAGCCGGCTCGCCGACGGCGACGAGGGCCTCCCGGAGCGACGGGTAGAGGGCTCGGCCCCAGAGTCCGGCCTCGTGCATGACCCCGAGGCCATGGGTGAACCGGCTGTGCTCGGCCGTCGGGAAGACCCATCGGGCGCTCTGGAGTTGGCTGATCCGCCGGAGCCGCTGGAGCCAGGTCGAATCGAGGAGGTCCTCCTCGGCGACGTCCTCCTCGTGGAGCTCCGCCCGCCGCGCCTCGGCCGGCGTGAGCCGCTTCGTCAGCTCCAGGTAGCCGTGGATCGGGTCGCTGATGAGGTTGACGGCCGCGAACCGGGGGTGGCGGCGCATCGAGGTCACCCGTCCCCGTAGCGGGCGAGGGCGGCCGCCAGGGTCCGCGCCACCTCGGCCCGGAGCTCGGGCGGGGCAAGGACCTCCACGTCGGCGCCCCAGCCCAGGATCCAGAGCTTGATCTCGTACGTGCCGGCGACCCGGGCCCGCCAAAGGAGCGAGCCGTCCGACCCCTCCTCGACGACCTGGCTCGGGTGCCAGGTCGCCTCCTGGACCCGGGCCGCGACGAGCGGCGAGAAGCGGAGGACGACCTCCACCTCGGGCTGGTCGCCGATGATGTCCCAGGCCCGGAGGAGCGTCCGCTCGAGGGCATCGGCGTCGGGCGGCGGGAAGGTCTCCGGGGCGACGGTCAACCGCTCGATCCGCTCGACCTTGAAGGTCCGCAGAGCGCGGCGGTCCTCGTCGTAGCCGATGAGGTAGAGGGCATGGGTCTGGAGGGACGGCTCGAGGAGGTAGGGCCGGACCCGGGCCTCCCGCGGCTCGCGCTCCGTCCCCTCGAAGCGAGCCGGCACGTACCGGAAGTGGACGATCCGCCGCTCCGCCCAGGCCCGGACGAGATCGTGGACGTGGCGGTTGAAGCGTGGGTCGGTCCGGCGGTGGGCGAGGACGGCCAGGGTCCGTTCGACGTGGTCGCGCAGCGGCGGCGGGAGGACCTCCTCGAGCTTCGTGAACGCCGCGGCGAGCTCCGGGTCGTACTTGTCGGCGTAGCGGGCCATGAGGCGGGCCGAGAGGACGACGGCCATCGCCTCGCCGAGGGTGAGGTTGAGGGGCGGCAGGAAGGTCTCGCCGGCGACGCCCCAGCGTCCGTTGTCGTTCCAGACCGCAATCCCGATGTCGCCCTCCAGGGCGCGCAGGTCGCGGTAGGCGGTCCGGCGGGAGACGCCGACCCGGCGGGCGATCTCGTCGATGTGGACGCCCCGCTCGCCGTGCGAGCGGAGGACCGACAGGACGAGGTAGAAGCGGGCGAGGCGGTCGCGCTTCCCGCTCGATTCGCGGTCGGCCTCGGTCATGCTCCCTCCTGGTCCGGCGACGGTGCCGGCTCCCTCGGTCCGGGCGCCGCCCGAGCTCCATTGTGCCAGCCGGCTCGACGGCCGACGGGCTGCTCCGGAGGGTGCGCCGGGGTGCGACGGGCGCGCGCCCGCCGGCCAACGGGCGCGCGGCGGGGACGCGAGGGCGGCCCCATCGGCTGGGCCGAAGATGGTCGGCCCCCCTCACGGAGCCGGCCGCGGGACCGAGCGGTCGAGCCCCCGGGCGACGGCCTCGAGCTCCAACCGGACCGTGGCGAGGATCCCCGGCGGGGAGAGCTCGTACGCCTCCCCGTTCACCGTCGCCTCGACCCGCCCCACCTCGCCGTCGGCGAAGACCCAGTAGTCGAGCTGGCCACGCCAGCGCCGGATGGATGCCTCGCCGGTGACGAGCCAGAGCGGCCAGACGGCCGCCGCGAAGGTCGGCCCGTCGATGGCGATCCGGCAGTGCCGGGCCCGCGCCCCGCCGACGGTGGCGATCCCCCGGTCCTCGGCTGCCGCCCGGTTCCCGGCCGCCAGGGCGACCGCGACGATCTGGCGGTCGAGGTCGGCTCCACGGACCTCGGCCGGGTCGACCCGGTACCAGCCGATCCGGGGCAGCGCCCGCCACGCGACGCCCCCGACCCTCGCCGCGCCGTAGGTCCCCAACGCGACCGGGGTCGCCGCGTAGCCCGACCAGCGGAAGTCTCCACCGACCCGCAGGCCGGCGAGGTCGACCTCGCCGATGGGCCGAAGGTCGACCTCGCCGGTCAATCGGAGGCTGAGGCGGGCGCTCGAGCCGGCGGCCAGCTCGGCCGTGCACACGGGGGGCTCGAGAGTCGGGTCGGTCGGCCCATAGATGGAGCCGGGTGCCGGTCGGTCCCGGAGGGCGAGATCGTTCGCCACGGCCGCGGCGCTGACGAGGGACGCCGTGACGGCTGTGAGCAGCGCGCCGAGGGCGAGCCCGAGGACGAGGCGACGGCGCCGACCGGCCCTCCAGCCGAGAAGCCGACGGGCGAGGCCGAGTCCGGCGAAGAGGCTCGTCCCGGCCAGGGCCAGGAACCACGGATAGGCGGCTTCGATCGACGGCAGGAGGGTCTGCGGGCCTCCCCAAGTCAGCCGGACGACGAGGCCGCCGATGGAGGGTAGGAGCAGGAGGAGGCTGAGCGTTCCCAGGGCGACGATAGCGGGAAAGGCGAGCCGTCCCCGCGGCACCGGCGGCCAGAGAAGGGCTGCCGCAGCGACGAGGGCCGGGAGGGCGGCGACTACGCCGACGGCGATGTCGATGGGGCCGCCGGGTCGGTACCCGACGAGAACGAGTCCGGCCGTCGCCGCCCAGCCGCCGGTGAGCGCCGCGGCGAGGAGGCGGAGCTCGAGTTGGCGGACGCGCATTGCGCCCCGGAGTGTACGGGGCGCCCCCGCAGCGTCGCTCGCCCGCGCCCACATTGCGCCGCATGGCCGA
>DAOTYQ010000096.1:0-6626 GCA_034434735.1 Chloroflexota bacterium | reverse complement strand
CGGGCCCGACGCCGAGGAGCGCACGGATCTTGGCCAGCTCCCGGCCGCGATGGCGGGCCAGGCGCCCGACGACGACGAGGGCGGTGGCCAACCCGACGAGGGCGAGGATGGCGAACGGCTCCACGCAATGAGGATCGCACAGTGCGGCGAACCGGGAGGAGGAGACGGGAGAGGACGCGCCCCTCCTCCGCCCGGAGGTCGAGGATCGCACAGTGCGTGGATCGCGAGGAGGAGACGGAGGCGACGCGCGCCCCCACCGACCCCGACGGCGATCCGCTGCCACCTCCCGCGGGCGGCCCTCAGCCCGAGCGGCGCCCGCACTCGCCGCCGATCTGGACGAGCGGCAGGAGGTCTGGAACGAACCTGGCGTCGTTCGTCACGAGTCCCCGCGCCCAGGCCTCGGCGGCGCTCGCCGCGATGAGCGCGTCGACGCAGTGGCCGGCAGAGCGACTTCGGACATGACGGCGGGCGGCGCTCGCCAGTCCGGCATCGAGACCGATGAGTCGCACGTTCTCGTGAGCGAGGAGCTCGACGAGCGCGTCTGCTAGCACGGGGTTGTCGCGGTGATACGGCACCCCCAAAGGACGTGGATCGCTTCGAGGAGAACGAGAAGAGGAACCCCTACCGGCTCGTCGCCGTCAAACCGACTGCGTCGCCTTCGCCTCGACCTGCTCTCCAGCTCCCGCCTCGAGTGACGCCCGGTGTCCGGCCAGCCACGCCTCGACGACATCGACCGGGGCGATCCAGCGCTCGCCGGTCCGGCGGCGGGTCACCTCCACCCCGCCCGCGGCGAGGGATCGAGGGCTGACGGTGAGGATGATCGGCATACCGAGGAGCTCGGCGTCGGTGAGCTTCACGCCCGGCGACTCGTCGCGATCGTCGTAGAGGATCTCCCGGTCCGGGCCGGCGGCCAGGGCGACCTCGTGCAGCCGTTCGGCCACCTCGGCGACCCGTGGCTCCTTCGCCGCCCCGAGGGCGACGAGATGGGCCGGGTACGGGGCCACCGACTCGGGCCAGACGATGCCCTTCGCGTCGTGGTGGGCCTCGACGACGCAGGCGAGGTTCCGGCCGAGGCCGATCCCGTAGGAGCCCATGACGATGGGTCGACGCTCGCCGTTCTCGTCGAGGTAGAGCGCGCCGAGGGCTTCGGTGTACTTCGTCCCGAGCTTGAAGATGTTGCCGACCTCGATCCCGTTCTCCAGTCGGACCGGCCCACCGCAGCGGGGACACGGGTCGCCGGGCCGGGCGGCGGCGATGTCGGCGACGAGGTCGGGCTCGTAGTCGCGGGGGACGTTCATGTTCCGGAGGTGGACACCGGGCCGGTTCGCCCCGGCGACGAGGTTCGGCGAGGCGGCGACGAGGTCGTCGACGACGACGACGGCATCGCGGGCCCCGATCGGCGAGCCATAGCCGGGTTCCATGCCGTGGGCTCGGATCTCGTCGGGGTGGGCCGGTCGGAGACCGCCGGTCGCGCGGAGGGTGTTCGCCAGCTTCGTCTCGTTCACCTCGAAGTCGCCCCGGACGACGGCGACGACGAAGCGGCCGTCGCCGGTGACGAAGAAGGTCGCCTTCGCCGTCCGGTCCTCGCCGACGCCGAGGAAGCGGGCGAGGGCCTCGATGGTCGGCGTATCGGGCGTGTCGACGGGCTCGAGGGGGCGCGGCGCCTCCGACGGAGGCGTCGGCTTGCCGACGACGGCGACCTGGAGGTTGGCTGCGTAGTCGCAGGCGTCGCAGAGGACGAGGACGTCCTCGCCGGCCGGGTTGAGGACCATGAATTCGTGGGCCTGGGAGCCGCCCATCATCCCGACGTCGGAGGAGACGGCGATGGTCCGCAGGCCGAGGCGCTCGAAGATCCGGCTGTAGGCCTCGAAGTGCTTCTGGTAGCTCACGTCGAGGCCGGCCTCGTCGCGGTCGCAGCTGTAGCTGTCCTTCATGACGAACTCGCGGACCCGGATCAGGCCGCCGCGGCTCCGGGGCTCGTCGCGGAACTTCGTCTGGAAGTGGTAGACCATGACCGGCAGCTGGCGGTAGCTGCGGACGATGTCGCGGAGGAGGTCGGCGACGACCTCCTCGTGGGTCATCGCCAGGACCATGTCTCGGCCCGAGCGGTCCTTGAAGCGGACCATCTCCGGTCCGATGGCGTCGTAGCGGCCCGTCTCTCGCCACAGGTCGGCGGGATGGACGACCGGCATCTCCATCTCCTGGCAGCCGATCCGGTTCATCTCCTCGCGGATGATCTGCTCGATCCGCCTCGTGGCGCGGAAGCCGAGCGGCAGGAGGGAGTAGATCCCGGAGCCGAGCTGGCGCACGTAACCCGCCCGGACGAGGAGGCGGTGGGACGGCATCTCGGCGTCGGCCGGGTCGTCGCGGAGGGTGGCGAAGAAGAGTTGGGAGCATCGCATGGTCGGAAGGATAGCCGGGCGCTGGGGCGGGACGGGGGTCCTCGCCGAGACCGAGACATCGGCGGGAATCGAGGGTTTCGCCCCGAGGCCGCCGGATTTGCCCAGGACGGTCTCTTCTGGTACCCGATCGGGAGCGAGCCCGGCGCGCCGTGCGGCTCGACCGTCTACCGCCTCTTCCTCCGCCCGCCCTTCCCCGACGAGGGCGCGTAGGCGCTCATCGAGCCCGGCCCCGAGCGTGTGCGCCCGGTGCACATCTTGGCGGTCACGCGGGTCTCCGGGGCGACCGGCGTGTCGATTCTGTGCGCGGGTGAGCACACGACCTGCAGTCCGCTCGGCGATCTGCCGGGCGGATGTCGAGAGTGTGCACGGGACGCACGCTTTCCGCCCGCGCGGTGGCCCCGGGGCGCCGGGATGTGCACCCCGCGCACGCCGGTGACCGAAGTGTGCGCCCGGTGCACCGAATCGGCGGAGCGGGTGGAAGGAGCGAGGCGACGGCCGTCTGGAGCGGCCGAAATGGGCGTCCGGTGCACAGAACGGACGGGCGCCTCCCCCGCGCCGGCGGAGACGAGGGAGCCGAGCACCGGGGCGCAGGGAACCGCCGCCGGCCCGCCGCGGCCCGCCTCAGCGTCGCCGCAAGACGTACCCGAGGCCCCGGACCGTCTCGATGATCGTCGGGTGGGCCGGGTCGGGCTCGATGGCCGCCCGGAGCCAATGGACGTGGACGTCGACCGTCCGCGTCTCCCCCGCGTAGTCGTAGCCCCAGACCCGCTCGAGGAGCTGGTCGCGGCTGAAGGCCTGGCCCGGGTGACGGAGGAGGAAGGCGAGGAGATCGAAGGCCTTCGGCTTGAGCGACACCGGGACCCCCTCTCGGAGGAGCCGCCGGCCGGCCAGGTCCACCTCGACCCGGCCGAGGCGGATCGGTGGCGGCGGCGCCTCGGCCGCCTCGTCGAGCTCGCCCCGACCGCCGCGTTCGGCCCGTCCGGTCCGCTCGGCCCGCTCGGTCCGCTCGGCCCGCCGGAAGATGGCCCGGATCCGGGCCACCAGCTCCCGGAGGCTGAAGGGCTTCGTCACGTAGTCGTCGGCGCCGAGCTCGAGCCCGACCACCTTGTCGACCTCGGCGTCCCGGGCGGTGAGCATGACGATCGGGACGTCCGATTCGGCCCGCAGGATCCGACAGACCTCGATCCCGGAGAGCTCCGGGAGCATGAGGTCGAGGAGGACGAGGTCCGGCCGGTCGCTTCGAAAGCGCTCCAGGGCCTCGGCCCCGTCACCCGCCGTCACGACGGTCCAGCCCTCGCCCTCGAGGGCCTCGGCGAGGGTCTCCCGCAGGGTCGGCTCGTCGTCGACGAGGAGGATCATCCGGCGCCCGGCGGGCCGCGGCCGGTCGAGGCGACCCCCGGAGGCGTGGCCCTCGGGATCGCGGTCCCGGGTCGGCACCCTACCCTCCCCCGGCACCGCCGACGGCCGGGGCCGTCTCGAGGAGCTCGGCCGCCCGGTCGAGCCGCTCCAAGGTCCGTTCGAACCCGAGGGCGACGAGGGTGTCGAAGAGGGGCGGCGTCGCCGCCCGTCCGGTCACCGCGACCCGGATGGCCATGAACAGGTCGCCCGCCCGCCAGCCCTCCTCCTCGGCGAGACGACGGAGGGCGGGCTCGAGCTCGTCGGCCTCGAAGGCGATCGGCCCGACCTCGGCGATCCGCCGGCGGGCGGCCCGGAGCGCCCGGACCGTCGTTGCCGCGTCCCAGCGCTTCGGGACGAGGAGGCTCGGATCGACGACGAGCTCGTCGACGTAGAGGAAGCCGATGAGGTCGACGACGGCGGCCAGGGTCGGCAGCCGTTCCTGGACGACCGGCATGAGGGCGGCCAGCTCGTCCGAGCTCGGGCAGCGGTCGATCCGGCCCTCGTCGCGCGCCCGTTCGAGGAACGGCAGGAGGCGATCGACGAGGTCGTCGACGGCGAGCCGGCGGATCCAGGCCCCGTTCAGCCACTCGAGGCGTTCGCGGTCGAAGACGGCGCCGCCCTTCTGGACCTTGTCGAGGTCGAAGCGCTCGACGAGCTCGTCGAGGCTGAAGATCTCCTCCTCGGTCCCGCTCGACCAGCCGAGGAGGGCGAGGTAGTTCGCCATCGCCTCGGGGACGAAGCCCTCGGCGATGTAGGCGCTGACGGCCGTCTGGCTCTTCCGCTTGCTCATCTTCGATCGGTCCGGGTTGAGGATGAGCGGCAGGTGGCCGAAGCGCGGCTCCGGGCGGCCGAGGGCCCGAAAGAGGAGGATGTGCTTCGGGGTATTCGAAATGTGGTCCTCGCCCCGGATCACGTGGCTGATCGCCATCTCGGCGTCGTCGACGACGACCGTGAAGTGGTAGAGCGGCGAGCCGTCGGCCCGGAGGATGACGAAGTCGCCGCCGAGGTTGTCGGCGTCGATCTCGACCCGCCCGCGGACGAGGTCGTCCCAGCCCACGACACCGGCCGGGACCCGGAAGCGGACGGCCGGGCGGCGGCCGGCGGCCTCGAAGGCGCGGCGCTCTTCGGGCCGGAGGTGGGCACAGCGGCCGCTGTAGCGCGGCGGGAGCTTCGCCGCCTCTCGGGCCCGACGCTCCGCCTCGAGCTCCTCGGGCGTGCAGTAGCAGGGATAGGCGAGGTCGGCCGCCAGGAGGCGATCGGCGGACGCCCGATAGTAGGCGAGGCGTCGCGACTGGCGGTAGGGGGCGTACGGTCCGATGTCCGGGCCGCCCGCGACGTCCGGACCCTCGTCCCAGCGGAGACCCAGCCAGTGGAGACCGTCGAGGATGTCCTTCTCGTAGGCGATGGAGCTTCGGGCGAGGTCCGTGTCCTCGAGCCGAAGGACGAAGGTGCCGCCGTGGCGGCGGGCGAAGAGGTAGTTGAAGAGGGCCGTCCGGGCGGTCCCGATGTGGAGCGGTCCGGTCGGGCTCGGGGCGATCCGGACGCGAACGTCGGCTGACATCTCGCTTCGGATCGTATCAGCCGCGCCCGGCGCGGCGGCTCAGGGACCGACCCCCTCCCTGGCCCGCGGCGCCCCCGCCAGGACCGAGCGACCGGGCCGACCAGGGACCCGGTGGAAGAGCCGTGGGTCGGCCTCGCCGCGGATGACCCGGATGAGCGACGCCGGTCGAAGCCCGAGGGTCGCCCGGCCGAGGGGACCCTCGAGGGTGAGCGAGTCGAGGGATTCGGAGCGGGCGAGGACGGTGATCGGGGCGCCGGGGGTGAGCGCCCGCGCCTCCAGATAGGAGAGGAGGCCGGGGTCTTCCTCGGCTCGCTCGGTGATCCGGTAGATGGTCGCCCGCTCGCCGGCCTCGACCTCGCTGAGCGGGATTCCCTCGGGTCGCCGAGCCGCCGTCGCGGCGTCGATCGGGTTGCCGTGGGGGCAGGTCTCGGGGTGGCCGAGGAGCTCGTCGAGGTGCGCCTCGACCCGCGGCGAGATGGCCGACTGGAGGCGCATCGCCTCTTCGTCCGACTCGGCCCAGCCGAGGCCGACCACCTCGATGAGGAGCCACTCGACGAGGGCATGGCGGCGGAAGATGGCGTCGGCGGAGGTCCGGCCGGCTTCGGTCAGGGCGAGCTGGCGATCCTCGCCCTGGCAGACGAGGCCGTCGGCCGTGAGGCGTCGAAACATCTCGCTCGCCGCCTGGGTCGAGACCCCGAGGTGGCGGGCGATCTCGGCCGCCGTCGCCCGCTTCCCCTCGCCGGCGACGATCCGGAGGGCAAGGAGGTATTCCTGGGCGGCGGTGGTGAGATCCGATCCGGTTTCGCGACGCGCTCTCACGACCACCATGGTACGCGAGCGCGGAGGGCCGGGGGGAGCCGCAGGCGACCGCTCGCAGCCCCGACCGCGCCGACGGACCAGGCGAGGGCGACGACGAGGGTGAGAGCGCCGGAGGCACCGGCCGGGTCCCGGCTACCGCCGAAGACGGCGAGGAGGGCCGCGCCGGGCGCGGCGACGGCGAGGGCGACGGAGCCGGCGATGGCGGCCCGCAGGGCGAGCCGGGGGAGGGCGAGGAGGAGACCGAAGAGGCCGGCGGCGGCGAGCCGGCCGAAGAGCGTCCAGGTGTCGGCATCGACCGGGCAGCCGGCGGCGTAGCGGCCACAGCCGGACAGCTCACCGGCCGCCCCGAGGACGAGGAGGGCGAGGAACGGCCAGCCGGCGACGGCGAAGGTGAGGCGGGCGCGCGTCGGGGTGGCAAGGAGGAGTGCGGCGAGTCGCTCGGGCAG
>DAOTYQ010000095.1:0-7081 GCA_034434735.1 Chloroflexota bacterium | reverse complement strand
GGTTCCGTCACGAGCGCACCTCAAACGATCGGCAAGGCCTCGAGAGAGCGAGCCCGACCGTCCGTGTCGGCCTCCTCGACGAGCGCCGTCACCGCTCCCTCGCAGGCAACCCATCGCTCGAACAGCCGTCGGTAGCGCTCGAGGGCCGCGGCGTCGGGGATCGAACGCTCGGTGGCCTGTCGGGCCCGCCATTCCGAGAGCCAGCGGCCCTCCATGTCCCGGAAGCTATCGACAGCCCCGCGCCCATACGCGGCAAGGAATGCTGCCCCACGAGCCGACCCGCCGGGAGCGGCGATCTCCTGCGGCCAGCCCGTCATGTCCGAGACGATCTGACGCCAGACGCGGCTGGCGGCCCCACCACCCGCCGCGACGACCGAGGCCACCTCCTCGTCGAGGCGCTGACGAGCCTCGAGGAGGAGATACCCAAAGGACTCCAGCATGGCCCGCCAGAGCTCGGCTCGGCCATGGCGAAGGTCGAGACCGATGATCGCGCCCCGTGCGTTCGCCTGATGCTGGGGCAGCACCTTTCCGGAGACGTACGGGATCACGAAGAGGCCCGCCGCGCCCGGTGGGACCTCCGCTGCTTCAGCGTCGAGCGACGCGTACGAGGCGCCACCGAACACTCGGTCGCGGACGCGCTCCAGGAAGCTGCCGAGGTTCAGCGCATACGCCGAGAGTCGATACGGTCTGTCGGGCGCGAAAGTCGCGGGATCGTTCACGGCGCGTTCGAGATCTGCCGTGCAGACGAGGAGGGTGCCACTGCTCCCGTAGTAGACCATCGCCTCGCCGGCGCGGATCACGCCGTCCCCGAGAAGCTGGGCCAGGGTGTCGGTCGCACCCACGACGACCGGTACGCCGACGGGCAGCCCCGTGTCGCGTGCGGCCTCCGCCGTCACGGTGCCGACGACCTCGTGGGGTCGCCGGATCGGCGGCAACAACCCAAGGGGGAGGCCAAGCGCTCGGATCGCCGCCTCGTCCCACCCGGTGCGGCTGCCGTCGACGATGCCGCCCCATCGCACGGCACTGTGGGGATCGATGGACGCCACGCCCGTCAGTCGAAACGCGACGTAGCCCGTCGGGCCCAGGGCGAGACGACTCCGCCGCACGAGTTGCGGCGCGTTTCGCTGGAGCCAGACGAGGCGGGGCACAACCTCGTCGCCATTCAGCGCCACGCCCAGCTGATCCGAGATCGGCCGCACCAGGCTCTGGGCGCGCCCGTCACCGTAGAGGATCCCCTCGACCGTGACCTGCCCCGCATCGTCGACCAGGCAGACGGCGGGAAAGAGACCCGCGATCCCGATGCCGCCGATCCGTCCCGGATCCACGGCGCTCAGGACCGGCGAGAGGGCCTCCCGCGTTCCTCCCCACCAATCGAGCTCGGGGTCGTGGGTCATGTAGCCGAACGCCGGCGAGCGGGGTGGCCGCACAGCAGAACCCTCTGCGAGGAGCCTGCCGTCGTCGGTGTACGCGGCGGCGCGAACGCCCTGGGTGCCGACGTCGATGCCGATCCAGATGGTGCTCATTGGGCAAGTCTCATTGTCTGGGTGATGAAGGAACAACGGTCGGCGATCTCGGCGCCGGATGCCGACGAAGCGATGGGGTCGTCGTCGAAGCATAGGCGGCGGAACAACGGTGCGTCAATGCGGACATAAGACAAGCAGGAAGACCCGTACCGTTGCTGAGCGACGAACCTCGGCCTGCGATGCTCTCGTGCTGTCTGATAGCCGGCCCGATGGCGATCGTCCCATCCGGTTGTGCGTTCTCGAGCCGGATGGGACCTGTCTGTCGCATCCGCGTGAGCGGACCGGCCGGCGACCGCCATCTGGCGTACCCTTCGGCGATCGACGATGACGGATCGCGATGGATCCGGGACCGTCGAGCCGCGCGGGAGACCGGCCCTGAGCGATGCGCAAGGTCCCGCGGCGCCGGAGCCGTGAGGTAGGCCGATGACTCCAACCCTCGTCGTCGCCATCGGCGGCAACTCCCTCATCCGCGACCCCCGCCACGTCAGCGAGGCGGATCAGTACCGGGCCATCGGCGAGACCGCCGATCACGTCGCGGCCATGGTCGGGGCCGGCTGGCGGGTCGCCATCGGCCACGGTAACGGACCCCAGGTGGGCTTCGTCCTGCGCCGCTCGGAGCTCGCCCGCCACGAGGTCCACGAGGTCCCCTTCGACGTCGCCGTCGCCGAGACCCAGGGCTCCATCGGCTACGAGCTGGCCCAGAACCTGCAGCGCGCCTTCCGGCGGCGGGGCATCGACCGTCGGGCGGTCGCCCTCGTCACCCAGGTCGAGGTCTCGCCGGCCGACCCGGCCTTCGGCGCTCCGTCGAAGCCGATCGGGTCGTTCATGACCGAGCAGGAAGCGGCCCGTCGCCGCGACGAGGAGGGTTGGGTCGTCCGTGAGGACGCCGGGCGCGGCTGGCGGCGGGTCGTCCCCTCGCCGCGCCCGCTCCGGATCGTCGAAGAGGCCGCCGTCCGGACCCTCGTCGAGGCGGGCTTCGTCGTCGTCAGCGTCGGCGGCGGCGGCATCCCGGTCGTCCCCGACCCGGCCGGCGGCTGGCGCGGCGTCGCCGCGGTCATCGACAAGGACCTCGCCTCCTCCCTCCTGGCGCGGGTGCTTCGAGCCGAGCGCTTCGTCATCAGCACGGCCGTCGAGCGGGTGGCCCTCGATTGGGGGCGGCCGAACCAACGCTGGGTGGATCGGCTCACCGTCGCCGAGGCGAAGGCGTACCTCGCCGAGGGGGTCCACTTCGCGCCGGGGTCGATGGCCCCGAAGATCGAGGCCTGCATCGAGTTCCTCGAGGCGGGCGGCGAGGCGGCGATCGTCACGAGTCCGGAGCGGCTCGAGGCGGCCCTGGCGGGCCGGGCCGGGACCTGGATCGTGCCGGGCTAGCACTCACAGTCGGCGCAACCGACCCAGCGCACGCTCATGTGTTTGAGTAGAATTACTCATCGTCATGAGTATTCCGTCATTCCGTCGCCCGCAGGCCGCCCAGTTCGCACGCCGACTCGCCGAGCCGCGCCGCTTCCTCCAGGTCGTGGCCGGTCCGCGTCAGGTCGGCAAGTCCACCCTCGTCGCGCAGGTCACCGCCGAGCTCGGGGTTCCCGTCCGCTCCGCCAGCGCCGACGAGCCAACCCTTCGCGATCGACACTGGCTGGTCCAGCAGTGGGATGCCGCCCGACTCCTGGCGGCCGAGAGCGGAGCCGCTGGTGCCATCCTGGTCCTCGACGAGATCCAGAAGATCCCCGGCTGGTCGGAGACGGTGAAGCGCCTCTGGGACGAAGACACCCGCGCCGGTCGACCCCTCAAGGTCGTCGTCCTCGGCTCGGCTCCGCTCCTCGTCGCGCGCGGCCTCACCGAGAGCCTCGCCGGGCGCTTCGAGCTCCTCCACCTGCCGCACTGGTCCTTTGCCGAGATGCGCGATGCCTTCGGCTTCGACCTCGAGGCGTACGTCGTCTACGGCGGCTACCCCGGCGCCGCCCCCCTCATCGCCGACCCCCGTCGCTGGGTCCGCTACATCCGGGACAGCCTGATCGAAACGACCATCGCCCGAGATGTCCTCCTCCTGGCCCGGGTCGACAAGCCCGCCCTCCTGCGCCGACTCTTCGAGCTCGCCTGCCACTATTCCGGGCAGGTCCTTTCGTACACGAAGATGCTCGGCCAGCTCCAGGACGCCGGGAACACGACGACGCTCGCCCACTACCTCGACCTCCTCGCCGGGGCAGGGATGGTCGTCGGGCTCCAGAAGTACTCCGCCGACGCCGCCCGGAGCCGGGCATCGAGCCCGAAGCTCCAGGTCCTCAACACCGCCCTCTCGAGTGCGACGGTCGAGCTCGACCCGGCCGAAGCGAAGGCCGACCCCGAGCGCTGGGGTCGGCTCGTCGAGTCGGCGGTGGGGGCGCATCTCGCCAACGCCGCCGTCGTCGGCGACTGCCGCCTCTTCTACTGGCGCGACCGCAATCGGGAGGTCGACTTCGTCGTCCAGGCCGGACGGCAGCTCGTCGCCATCGAGGTGAAGAGCGGCCGCCGACGCGACACCTTGCCGGGCATGGCTGCCTTCGCGGCGGCCCACCGGCCGACGCGCCAGCTCCTCGTCGGCGGCGACGGCATCCCGGTCGCGGAGTTCCTCGCTCGGCCGGTCTCGGACTGGCTGCGCTAGGCGTCCGGCCGAGGCACCGAGACGCGGGGGGCTAGACCGATCGCCACGCTCGCGGCCTCAGCCAGCCCAACCATCCGGCCGACCCTCCAGCCGACGGTCAGACCCGAGCGCCGCCTCCAAACGCTCCCGGAAGCTGGCCGCGTCGAGGGCCGGATAGCGGTAGAGGAGTGGCTCGATGGCCTCGAAGAAGGCCCGGAGCCGCTCGCCCTCGACGAGGCCCCGTCGGAGCATCTCGGCGACATCGATCCGATCGAGCCGGTGACCGCGCTCGATCTTCGCCAGGGCCTGGGCGTAGAGGTCGTAGTGGCGGACCGTCAGCTGACCGTAGCGTCCCACGAAGGGGCTCCGGTCCCGCCAGCCCGGCAGCTCCGGGATAAAGTCGGCCGGCGATGCAAGCTCGACGTTGATGTCGAGTCGATCTTTCAGCCGCTGGATCTCTCGGAGCAGCTCGTCGGCGGCGGGCTCGAGGCAGATGTCGACGTCGATGGTGCTCTCCCGCCAGCCGTACCAAACGGCCGTGGCCCCACCGACGAGGTAGCACGTCGCATCGTCGCGAGCGGCCCGGCCGAGCTGCTCGACGAAGGTCGCGATGCGTGCTGCGTCAGCCGCTCGTCGCATCGGTGGAAGCCGTCCCGGCGCCCGATGCCGCCCCGACGCGCGACGTCGGCCGGGCACGGCGCCGGCGGCGCCGATGCTCCAGCGCGCGCTCGAAGCTCACCAGGCGACGGACGAGGGCGTTGTACGCGCCGTGGGCCGTCCTTGGATTGTGGGCCGCCAGCATGGCGTAGAGGCGGTGTTCGGGGTCGGCGATGCCCACCGAGGGCACGCGCACCCCGGCCGCCCGAAGCCGATCGGCACCGATGGCGACGAGGAGCGCGGCGGCGGTCTCGCGCCCGGCGCTCAGGTCGGCCAACCCCTGCCGAATGAGATCCTCTCCGGGAAGCGCGGCCGGCGGTCTCCGAGGCATGGTCGCGATCGTACCCGGCTGGCTCGTCCGCCGGCGCGAGGATCGATCCCGGGACGGGGTGGCCAGGCCGATTGGGAGGGGCCCGTCCGGCGGCGCGATCGAGCGGAGTTAGGCGAGGGGGTCGAAGAACCGGAGACCCTCGAAGCGACGGAAGCCGTGGTCGTGCGACGCGAGGATGAGCCCGTGCTCGACGGCGAGCGCGGCCAGCTCGATGTCCGGGACGTCATCGCTTCGGAGGCCAGGTGTGGCGGCAAGCTCACCGGCGATGCGAGCGTGACCCGGACCGGGCGCGACCAGACGGACGCTCGGCTGGCCGAGGAAGGAGCGGACGACCTCCCAACCCTGGCGGACGGGGAGGGCGGCGTCACCCAACACGCGCGGGCTTGTGACGAGCCGGAGGAAGGCGTAGAGGACCGGCCAGCAGAGTACGACCGTTCCTTCAGGCTCGGCGAGACGGGCCTCGAGCCAGCCGCGGGCCCGACCATGTTCCGGAGCGTCCGCAAAGATCGCGTAGACGAGGAGGTTCGTGTCAACGAGGATCACGGGCAGGGGTTGTTCCCGCGTGCCTCGTCGAGACTCGCCAGGACGGCTGAAACGTCCGCGATGTCGACGATGGGCCGTCCTGAAAGGGTCGGCAGCGGCCGAGGCGGCGACGGTGCGCCGGCGACGAGACCCCGTCGGAGGAGGCGGTTGACGACCCGGCGGAGCGTCTCGCCCGTCCGTCGCCGCTCGGCTTCGATGAGGGCCGCCACGTCGTCGTCGAGGGTCAGGGTGGTGCGCACGACGTCATTAGTTTAGCATCGATGACATCACGCGCAGCCACGCCACCGGAGGCTCGCGGCCGTCGCCCGGCGGTGGTATCCCCTAGAGCGTGCACGACGTCCGCTTCGGCCCGACGGTGGCAGGCCACTTCCTCGAGCGCTGCTCCCGGTTCCACGTCCGAGCCGCCGTCGACGGTGAGCCGGTCCTGGCCCACCTCCCGAACTCGGGCCGCCTCCACGAGCTCCTCCATCCCGGGGCGCTCGTCCGCTTGGCGCCACGCCCGCGACCGGACTGCCGGACCGCCTACGACCTCGTCCTCGTCGCCCGGCCGGGGGAGGCGGGCGACGGAGGTTGCGACGGCGCCGAGCGGAGCGAGCCGGCGCCAGCCGCGCCCGCCTCGGCGGCCCCACGCTGGGCGGCCGTCGACGCTCGTCTCCCGCCCCGCCTCGTCGCCGCCGCGGCGGCCCGGGGCCTCCTGCCCGTCCTCGCCGGGCACGAGCTCGTCGCCCGGGAGCCGAAGCTCGGGACGGGTCGGGCGGACCTGCTCTTCCGGGGCCCCGACGGGCTCGTCCTCGTCGAGGCGAAGTCGATCACCCTCGTCGACGGTGGCGTCGCCCTCTTCCCCGACTCGCCGACGAGCCGCGGCGCCCGCCACCTCGCCGCCCTGGCCGCCCGGCGGGACCTTCGGCGTCTCGTCGTCTTCGTCGTCGGGCGCGACGACGCCCGGGTCGTCCGCCCGAACACGCCCGTCGATCGGGCCTTCGGAGCCGCCTTCCGAGCCGCCCTCCGAGCCGGCGTGGAAGCGGCCGGTCTCCGCTGCGGGGTCGACCCGGAAGGGCTGACGGCGCTCGCCCGGATCCCGGTCGAGACCTACGACCCGAGCGCCCCGGTGAGCCCGTTACCCGATCACGTTCGGGCGGGGCTCCGCCTCCTCGTCGTCGGCCTCAACCCGGGTCACTATTCGGCCTGGCACCGAGGCTACTTCGCCCGACCGGGGAACCGGTTCTGGCCGGCGATGCGGGCGGCCCGGATCGTCCCGACCTGGGCCGGCCCGGGGAGCGAGGCCTGGTGCTGCCGGACCCTCGGGATCGGCTTCACCGACGTCGTCAAGCGCCCGACCCGATCGATCGAGGAGCTCGCCCCGACGGAGTGGGCGGTCGGCGCCGAGCGGCTCCGCGAGCTCGTCCGCCG
>DAOTYQ010000094.1:0-12799 GCA_034434735.1 Chloroflexota bacterium | reverse complement strand
TCCTGGAGTCGCGACGCCGCGGCCGCCAGGTCGCGGTTCGTCGTCACCCGGCGATCGGCGTTCCGGAGCGCCTCGGCCAAGCGGTCGAGAGCGGAGCGGGCCGAGCTCGTGTCGCCGTTGGCCAGGCTCTGGGCGGCGTCCCCGAGGGCTCGCCCCGCGGCGCCGTCGGCTGCGCTCGCCGTCGCCGAGAGCTCGGCCAGCCGCTGGGCGAGCGCCCGCTGCTCGTCCCGGCCGAGCCGGTCGAGGTCGAGCCGCTCGAGATCCTCGGCCGCCTTCTGCGGGTCGCCGTCGCGGTTCGCCGCCGGGTCGCCCGTCGCTGCCCGCGACAGACTCCGGGCCAGCGACGTCAGGGCCGCCGCCCGCTGCTCGTTGCCGGGATCGATCTGCGACCGGACCTCGTCCTCGAGGGCCCCGAGCCGGGCGAGGTTGGCGTCGAGTTCGGCCGGTCGCTCGCGGAGCCGCCGGGCGAGCTCGCGGAGTTCGTCGGCGAGGCGCCGGCGCGGGTCGTCGGCCTGGGTCGCCTTGCCGGTCAGGTCGTCGGCGACCCGCTCGATCCGGGTCGCCTGCCGCTCGGCCTCCTGGCGAATCGCCCGATCCCGGGCGATGACCGCGTTCTGGGGGTTCGGCACGGCCAGGAGCGGCACGAGCAGGACGGCCCCGGCCAGGACGGCGAGGAGCGGGCGGGTCGGAACGGCGATCCCGAAGCGGGGAGCGAGGAGGCTCGTCGGCGTCCGCCGAAGCGCGGCCAGGGCATCGGCCCGCTGGCGCCGGACGAAGGGCTCGACCGCCTCGGCGTCGGCGATGGCCCGGGCGACCGAGCCGAGCGGCGCGTCCACGACGCCCGGCGCGACCGAGCCGACCGACGCGTCCACGACGGACCCTCCGCCGGACGGCCGGTCCGCCTCCCCCGTCTCGACCGGCGCCGGGCCGGCCCAGGCCGGCCAGAGGGCGGCCAGTTCCAGGGCCGAGGCGACCCGGTCGCGGAGGGCCCCCTCGGCATCGACGGCCAGGGCGGCCTCGCCGAGGGACGGCCGGGCCCGGACCGCCAGCCAGAGGAGGACGAGGAGCCCGGCGGCGGGGAGGGCGACCCCGATGGCCGGGGCGAGCTCGAGCGGCGCCAGTCGGGCGAGGCTCCAGAGGACGACCTCGGCCCCGACGACGCCGGCCGCCACGAGGACGGCTCGCCGAACGATCCGTCGCCACCAGAGCCGTCGCCGATGGGGGGCGAGGGCGTCGCGGATGGCGACGAGCTGGGGATCGAGGGGGCCCGACACGACGGCCGCCGGATCGGGTGGCGGCGTGACCCGAAGACCCGGGCCACGGCGCGGCGCGCTCGGGGCGGGGAGGCGGTCGAGGAGCCGGCGAAGGCTCGTCGTCGTGGTGGCGGACATCAGCGCTCCTTCGCTTGGCGGCGAGACGGGACGAGGCGACGCGCGGCGCTCAGGGCCGCGACGATGGATCGGCCGAAGCGCGGCCGGCGCGTCGGCCCGACGAACCAGACCGAGGCGACGACGAGGACGCCGGACAGCCCGAGCCAGGCGAGGACGCTGGCCGGCCAGATCCGGTCTCGATAGCGGACCTCGACCGGTTGGGGCTGCGGCAGGGCGTCGAAGCCTGCTCTCGGCCGGTCGATGAACACGTCTTCCCCGCTGGCCCCGGCACCGGGGAGGGCGCCCTGACGAGCACCCGCCCCCGGCAGCGGCACCGGCATCGGCATCGGCTTGACGTCGACCGGCGGCACGACGATGCCGACGTCGCTCGTCGCCGTGATCTGGGCGACGAGGTAGCAGGGGTCGAAGATGTCGCCCGTCGAGAAGCCGAGCTGCGCCCCGCAGGCGACGTCGGCCTGGGCGGCGAGGGGATTGAGCCACATGAGCGCCGCCGGCGGCCGTCGGCCGAGATCGGGCGCCGGGAGCGGCCCCTGGTCGAGGCGCACGCCGCCGAACGAGGGCGAGCTCGCCATCGTCGACCAGAAGGCGAAGACGAAGGCCGTCCCGGCGGTGACGGCGAGGACCGTGAAGTACGCGAGGACCGTCGCCGCCTGGGTCCGCCGGGCGAGGGCCGAGAAGAAGAGACCGACGGAACCGAGTCCGATGGCCGTGGCGCCGAGGACGAGGTAGCCCCGGAGGACGTCGTCCGGCGCGACCCCGCCGAAGACGAAGACGATGGCCATGAGCGGGATCGACGAGACGATGAGGAGGAAGAGGTAGGCGAGGGCCGAGACGAGCTTGCCGACCACGATGGCCGGCGACGAAATCGGGGTCACCGCCAGCAGATCGAGGGTCTGCTTCTCGCGCTCGAGGCTGATGGCGCCGGCGGTAAAGGACGGGGCGAGGAAGACGACGAGGACGGTCTCGAGGAGGAGGAGGGCCTTGAAGATCTCCCGCCCGATCTGGGCCGAGGCGAAGGCCGCCGTCCCCAGATACGAGCTCACCGTCCGCTCGTTCATGAGTTGGACCATCCAGGCGAAGACCGCCAGGAGGGCGAGATAGACGGTCAGGACGACGAAGGCCCGCCGGCCCCGCATCCGGCCGCGCAGCTCCTTCGTCCCGATGGCGACGATCCCGTTCAAGGCTCCGGCGAGGGGCAGCGCCGGGCGCCGACCACCCACCCTGGGCAGGGAAAGGCTCGTCATCGGGCACCTCCCGCGGTTTCGACCGGCCCGCCGTCGGCGGTGACCTGGAGGAAGAGCTCTTCGAGGTCGCTGGCCGCCCGAGCGAAGCTGGCGATCCGGAGGCCGGCCCCGATGGCCGCAGCGAGGAGCTCGGCCGCCGCCTCGTCGTCGCCGGCGAACCCGATCTCGATGGTCCCCTCCGCGTCGATGTCGGCGGCGGCGACGCTCGGCTGGGCGGCGAACCAGGCCCGGGCCATCGCCCACGCGCCCTCGTCGCCGACCACTCGGACCCGGAGGACCGAGCCGACCCGGAGCCGGGCCTCGATCTCGGCGACCCGACCTTGGGCCAGGACCCGGCCGTGGTCGATGATGGCCAGGCTCGAGCAGAGCTCCTCGAGCTCGGGCAGGATGTGGCTCGAGACGACGATGGTCTTGCCGAGGGCGCGGAGTTCTCGGAGCAGCTCCCGGAGCTCGACCCGCGCCCGGGGGTCGAGGCCCGAGGCCGGCTCGTCGAGGAGGAGGACGGCCGGGTCGTGGACGAGGGCGTGGGCGAGACAGAGGCGCTGCTGCATCCCCCGCGACAGCTCGGCGACGTAGGCGTTCCGCTTGTCGGCGAGGTCGACGAGCTCGAGGAGGTCGCCGATCATCCGTCGGCGCCGGTCGGCCGGCAGGCCGTAGCAGCGGCCGAAGAAGTCGAGGTACTCCCAGACCTTCATGTCGTCGTAGACCCCGAACACATCCGGCATGAACCCCAGGACGCGCCGGACGGCCGCCGGGTTCCGGCGGACCGAGATCCCGGCGATCTCGGCGTCCCCGGCCGTGGGCTCGAGGAGGGTCGCCAGGATCCGGAGCGTCGTCGTCTTGCCGGCTCCGTTCGGCCCGACGAGGCCAAAGATCTCGCCCTCCTCGACCCGGAGGTCGAGGCCGTCGAGGGCCGGCAGGCCGTCGTAGCGCTTGACGAGCCCGTCGGCGCGGACGATCGTGCTCATTCGACCCGACCCTCGATCTGGACGCTGAACCCGAAGCCGATGCCGTCGGGTCGCGGGTTCTGGAAGCGGAAGAGGACGGTGGCGCTGGCCGGGTCAACGTACCGCGCCGGGTCGCGGATGGCAAAGACCCGCACCCCGTCGAGGTGCGGGAGGGCCATCCACTCGCCGCGCACGAGGTCGAAGACCTCGACCTCGGGGAGGCCGTCGGGTGCCAGGTTCGGGCAGGGCGGCTCGAGGCAGAGCTGGATGGGCTGGGCCGGTCCAAGGGGCTCTACCTCGACCGGCGCGTCCTTGAGGGTGAACTCCGGCCCGAGGTTGAAGGCGACGACCAGGCGCGAGGCCGTCAGCCGACCGGCCAAGGGGATCGTCCGGTAGGCGACCGTCATCGAGCCCTGGCCGAGGTTGTACGACCAGGGGTCCTTGCTGGCGAAGCCGGCTTCGATCCCCACGATCGTGGAGCGGAGGAGGTCGGCTCCGAAGACGACCTGGCCCTCGACCCGGACCGGGAGGGTGAGGTAGTAGAGGGTCGTCCCGAGCTGGCGGGGCGTCGTGCCGGCCACCGCGATCTCGGCGAGGGGTCGGCGATCCCAGGCCAACAGGACCGGGCTCTCCGCGGGGAGCCCGAGCCCCGAGAAGCCGGCCAGGGGGTCGTAGGTGAGCTGGTTCACGACCTGGTAGCGGACCGTCCGCTCCCGTGCCGCATCGTCCATCCGCGTCGGATCGATGGCCGGGTAGGCGCCGACGATCCGGTCGGCGAGGCTCGCCCCGACGATCCCCCGGGTGAGCGGGAGGCGGACCGTCGTCGTCTGCCCGGGTGGGAGATCCGGCAGGGTGACGGCGCTCGCTCCGAGGACGACGGCCGGGGCGAGGAGCCGAATCTCCGAGCGGTTCGTGATTCGACCGGTCAGGACCCCGTCGGCGAGGCGGAGGTCGGCCTCGACGAGGGGCACCGTCGTCGGCGCCTCCGCGCGGAAGGCGCGCAGGGTTCCGAAGCCGATGCTCAGGCCGCGGATGTAGGCCGGGTCGCCCTGGACGACGTCGAGGGCCGTCGCTCCCGTCGCGCCGCCGAACAGATCGCTGAGCGGCGCCGCGACGAGCGGGCCGCCGGGCAGGATGAGGTCGTACGTCCCCCGCGTCGGCGAGAAGACGCCGACGTAGACCTGGGCCCGACCCTCCGGGGCACCGGCCGCGCCGGCGGCGATGGCGACCTGGTTGACGATGACGTCCGAGCCGCGCAGGACGGCGCCGTAGCCGTAGGCGGCGCCGGCGAAGCCGACGATGAGGAGCGGCATCGTGATCCAGGCCCACTCCCGTCGATCGAGGCGACGGAGGACGAGGTAGTTGACGGGCCCGATGAGGACGATGTAGCCGACGAGGAGAACGAGGAGACCGCCGATCGGCGGGAGGGCGAGGGCCGGCAGGTTCGTCAGGGCCGAGACGAGGCCGCTGTCGTCGGCGAAGTTCAAGGTGCCCCCGCTGCGGGGCGGGAGGAGGCGGTTCCAGAGGGCGCCCATCTCGGGCAGATCGACGATGGGCTCGACGGTCGGGTCGATGCCGAGGAGCGTCACCGCCCCCGCGCCGTAGGACGCCTCGGCGACGATGGCCGCCTCCCCGACGCTGGCCAGGGCCCGACCTCGGAGGAGGGGGCCGGCCAGGGCCGGGACGACGTCCGGACCACGGCTCGCCGGGCCGAGGAGGTTCCGGAGGGCCTCCAGCGGGGCGTCGATGGTCGCCGTCGGGCGGAAGGGGAGGATGTCGTCGGGGACGCGGGCGAGGGCCCCCAGGCCGCCGCTCCCGCCGAGGAGGACGAGGCGGCCGCCGCCGACGAGCCAGCCTCGCAAGGCGGCGAGCTGGTCGGTGGAGAGGGCGCTCGTGTCGACGTCCTGCCAGACGAGGCGGTCGAGGGCCGCCCACGCCTCGACCCGCTCGGGCAGGTCCGAGGGGGCGAGGACGACGAACCCAGGCACGACGACGGGTCCGCTGGTGAGGGCACGGAGCGCGGCGAGGATCGGCTGCGGGCGCTCGGCGACGATTCCGACGAGGAGCTGGGTCGGGTCGTGGACGGTCACCTCGATGGGCGAACCGGCGAGGGTCCTGCCGCCGGCGAAGAGGCTGACCCCGAGCCGCTGACCGAAGCTCGGTGCCTGGACGTAGACGATCTCCCGCTTCTGGGAGTTCGTGGGCAGCTGGACGGCGCGGGCAAACGTCGCCCGCCCGATGGGACCCGCACCGCCGACCCGGAGCTCGCCGTCGATGGGTGGCCCCGAGTTGGCGAGGTCGACGGCGACGGCGAGCCAGCCGCCCATCCGGGCGTGCCCGCCGAGGAGGGGCCGGACCGCCATGGTCAGGCCGCTCGGGGTCGTCGGCGACGGCTCGGCGGAGGCGGAGAGGGAGGCCGAGGGTGCCGAAGGGGCGGGATCGGTCGCCCGGGCCGCCCCGGGGAGACCGGCGAGGAGGACGAGGCCGCCGACGGCCAGGGCGACGGCGAGCCGCCGTCCGGCCGACGGGCCGCCGACCCGTGGGCTCGAGCGCCCCAGCGGGTCGCCGTCGCCCGGCGGGCTGCTCGTCCACTCGATGGTGCGGGCTGTGCGTCGCTCCATCCGTCTCCTCGAGGTGTCGAAGTGGGGAAGTGGGGTCCTGGTCGGTCGGGGGATCGACGTCCCGCGGCCGGAAAAAGTTTCAGCGCCCTCACCGGCCCCACTCGGCCGGCGGTAGCGTACGATGGATCGGCCGAACATCCCGGCGACCGTCGGTCCTGCCCGGGGCCAGCGCTCTCAGCCACGCCGAAAGGGACCCTCTTGCCGATCCTGCGACCGTTCCGCGCCCTTCGCTACGACCCCGAGGCCGTCGGCGACCTCGCCGCCGTCGTCAGCCCGCCCTACGACGTCATCTCGCCCGACGAGCAGCGCCGGCTCCTCGACCGCCACCCACGGAACGTGGTCCGGCTCGACCTCCCGCCCGACGAGCCGGGCGACGCCCCCGACGACCGCTATCGGCGGGCGGCCCGGACCTTCGCCGAGTGGCGCTCGAACGGGACGCTCCGCAAGGACCCTCGGCCGGCCGTCTACGTCTACGAGCAGCGCTACACGCTCCCGGGCAGCGACGCCGAACGGGTCGGCCGGGGCTTCTTCGCCCGCCTCCGGCTCGAGCCCTTCGGCCCCGGGGCGGGGATCCTGCCCCACGAGCGGACCCTGTCCGGGCCGAAGGAGGACCGCTACCGGCTCCTGCGGGCGACGGGGGCGAACTTCAGCCCCATCGTCGGCCTCTTCGACGACCCGAGCGGTCGGGCGGCCGAGCTCCTCGCCGCCATCGCCGCGACGCCGGCCGACGTCGAGCTCCGGGACGACGACGGTGTTCTCCATCGTCTCTGGATCGTCCCGGCCGGGGGTGGGGGAGCGGCCGAGGCTCGGGGAGTGGCTGGCGGTGGGGGAGCGGCCGGCGGCGAGGGCCCGGCGGAGGGTGCGGCCCCGGTCGACCCGGCCACCGAGCTCCTCGAGCTCGCCGGCCGCGAGCCGATCACCATCGCCGACGGGCACCACCGCTACGAGACGGCGCTCCGCTACCGGGACGAGCGCCGGATGACCCGGACCTGCGAGGAGGACCCCGCCTTCGACTACGTCCTCGCCCTCCTCCTCGAGGCCCGCCACCACCCGCCGACGGTCCTGCCGACCCACCGAGTCGTGCTCGGCCTCGGCGAGGGCGGCGTCGAGCGGCTCCACCGCGGGCTCGCCGACTTCTTCGCCGTCGCGCCCGTCGCCGAGGCTGACCTCCTGCGCCGCTTCGGGACGGCGGCGGCCCAGCCGGACCGGGGCGGCGGCCGGTTCGGTCTCGCCACCCGGCGCGGAACGTTCCTCCTCGAGGCCCGCCGCGAGGCCTTCGAGCCGTTCCTGCCCCGGGGCGGGGAGGCGCTCCGGCGCCTCGACGTCACCCTCCTCGGGGTCGCCCTCGAGCGGCTCTGCGACCTCGACGCGTCGGCCATCGCCGCCGGGGGGCGGCTCCACTACACGAAGTCGGCGGCCGAGGCGGTGGAGCTCGTTCGGAGCGGGGCAAACGGCGCCGATGCGGCGTTCCTCCTGGAGCCGACGCCCGTCGCCGACATCGTCGCCGTCGCCCGGGACGGGGACGTCATGCCCCAGAAGTCGACGTACTTCTACCCGAAGCCCGTCACCGGCCTCGTCCTCAACCCCCTCGAGTGGTGACGGCGCCGTCGCGCGAGCGCCCCGTCGCGCGAGCGCCCGTCGCCGGCAGCCACCGGGGGCGTTTTCTCAGAGCACCAAACCGGCCGCATCTCCGGCGATCCGGGGCGTCGCAGCCGCCACCTGGTGTTCGTGGCACACCAACGCCGCCGAACGGGCTGAACGGACCGCTTCCGCAGCCCCGGTTTGGTGTTCTGGGCGCACGGCCTCCCGGTCTTGACGGAGCGCCGCGGTCCTTCGGATCATGAGCCCTGACCGCGAGGGCATCCCCGCTCGGTCGACGATGGACGGTCGGCGCCCAGACGCGCCCCGGCAGGCCCGCAGCGATGGAGGAGCATCGGCACCTACCGTGAGTGGGATCAGACTGACGACCCAGCCGCCGAACGGACGTCCGGTCCGCAAGGACGAGATCGAGCTCGTGGAGCGGGGCCTCTACATCGAGTCCTGGCTCCCGGAGCGGCGATCCCGCCGCCGACCCCTCTTCTTCGTCCACGGCGAGCTGGCCGGGTCGTGGCTCTGGGAGCGCTGGCTCGGCTACTTCGCCGCGCGCGGCTGGGAGACCCACGCCCTCAACCTCCGGAACCACTTCTGGTCCCGGACCGCCGACCCCGCCTCGTTGAGCTTCGCCAGCTACGTCGACGACGTCGTCGCCGCCCTCGAGCGACTCGGGTCCGGGGTCGTCGCCGTCGGCCACGGGATGGGCGGCCTCCTCGTCCTCAAGGCCCTCGAGCGGGTGTCCGTGGCCGGGGTCGTCCTCCTCGCCCCGGAGCTGCCGGCCCAGGTCCGCGTCCCGGCCCTCCCCCACGAGCTGCGGGAGGTCCCGGACGTCTACGGCCGCGACCTCATCGGCTGGGAGACCCTGCCCGAGAAGCTCGTCCGCGACCACCGCGACCTGACCATCGCCGACGTCCTCCGGATCCAGCACCTCCTCGGCCAGAAGCCGCGCGAGTCGGGCCGGGCACGCCGGGAGATGATGGCCGGGGTGGCGGTGGACCGGCGGCGCATCGCGGCGATCCCGCGCCTCGTCATCGGGGCTGGCCTCGACCTCCACGTCCCCGAGCCCGACGTCGAGCGGCTGGCCAGCTGGCTCGGGGCGGAGTACGAACCCTTCGGCGCCCACTCCCACTACGGGCTCGTCCTCGGCGAGGCGAGCTACCTCCAGGTCGTCGAGGCGGTCCGCGCCTTCCTCGACGCCCACCGACTGTGAGCGGCCCCGCTGGGCCCGGCCCCACCGGGCCCGGCCCCGACGAGCGGCCGACCCGGTACGTCATCCTCGCCGACGGCCGGCTCGAGCTCCACGCCGCCAAGACCGCCATCGGCGTCATCCGCTACGGGCCCCACCCCGTCGTCGCCGTCATCGATCGGCAGAACGCCGGACGGACCGTCGCCAACGTCGTCGGCCTCGCCGCCGAGCGGCTCCGGGTCCCGATCGTGGCGAGCCTCGCCGAGGCCCTCGCCGGCCCCGTCCGCCCGACGGCCCTCCTGATCGGCATCGCCCCCACCGGCGGCCGACTGCCGGAGGCCTGGCGCTCGATCGTCCGCGACGCGCTCCAGGCCGGCCTCGACGTCCACTCGGGGCTCCACACCTTCCTCGGCGACGATCCCGAGTTCGGCCCCCTCGCCCGGCGCTTGGGGCGCCGGATCGTCGACTACCGCCGGCCGCCGGAGCGGGCCGAGACGGCCGTCGGGCGGCGCCATCGACCCGGCTCGCGGGTCGTTTTGACCGTCGGGACCGACTGCGCCGTCGGGAAGATGACGGTCGCCCTGGAGCTCCGGCAGGCCGCCCTCGAGGCGGGTCGCCGGGCGGCCTTCGTCGCCACCGGCCAGACGGGGATCATGATCGAGGGCTGGGGGGTCGCCGTCGATCGCGTCGTCGCCGACTTCCTCCAGGGGACGTGCGAGTGGCTCGTCGCCGAGGGCGAGGCCCGCGGCGACTGGGTCTTCGTCGAGGGCCAGGGCTCCCTCGACCACCCGGCCTACAGCTCGGTCACCCTCGGCCTCATCCACGGCACGACCCCCCACGCCATGGTCCTCGTCCACCAGGCCGGCCTGACCGAGCACGACTTCGACCACCTCCCGGACCGCTCCTTCCCGATCGCGCCGCTGCGGCCCTTCATCGCCGTCCACGAGCAGGTGGCCGGGCTCGTCGCCCCGTCGCGGGTCGTCGCCGTCGCCCTCAACACCGTCGCCATCGCCGACGACGCCGCGGCGAGGGCCGAGATCGAGCGGGTCGCCGCCGAGACGGGGCTCCCCGTCGACGATCCGGTCCGCTTCGGGCCGCACCGCCTCTGGGCGGCCGTCGAGGCGGCGGTGGCGGCGCTGCCCTGGGTCGTCGAGAACGACGCCCGCGGGTCGACGGCCGAGGGGGCCGTCGGGGCGGTCGGAGGACCGGCCCGGTGACGGTCCAGCCGCGGGCCGAGGGCCTCCTCTGGTCGGGGTCCCTCGCCCTCCGCTACGAGGTCGTCGAGCTGCCCCTCCGCGACCCCTTCGTCATCGCCCGGGCCGATCACGGATCCGGGCGCCGGATCACGACCGTCCTCGTCGAGGTCTGGGACGAGCGCTTCCCGGGCCTCGTCGGGCTCGGCGAGGGCTACCCCGACCGCTTCTACGGCGAGACCCCCGAGACGATGGTCGCCGTCTGGCCGCTCCTCCTCGGGGCGATCGGCAGCATCGAGCCGTCGCGGGAGGGGCTGGCGGCCGCCGGGGCGGCGATGGACGGCGCCATCCGGGGCCACGGCGCGGCGAAGTGCGCCATCGACATCGCCCTCCACGACCTCGTCGGCCAGATCCTCGGGCTCCCCCTCGTCGACCTCGTGGGCTGCTCGCGAGACATCCCGCCGACGGACTTCACCCTCGGCCTCGACGAGCCGGCCGTCGTCGCCGAGCGGGCGCGCCGGGCGGCCCACTTCAAGGCCCTCAAGATCAAGGTCGGCGGCCCGGCCGATCTGGCGACCCTCGAGGCGGTCCGAGCCGTCTACGCCGGGCCGCTCCGGGTCGACGTGAACACGGGCTGGACCCCCGAGGTGGCGCGGTCGCTCCTGCCCCGGCTCGTCGAGCTCGGGGTCGAGGTCATCGAGCAGCCCTTCCCGGCCCGCCGCCTCGACTGGCTGGCCGACCTCCAGGCGGCCTCGCCGATCCCGATCGTCGCCGACGAGAGCGCGGTCTTCATCGAGGACCTCGACGCCCTCGTCGGGGTCGTGGCCGGGGTGAACGTCAAGCTCGCCAAGTGCGGTGGACCGGGGCCCGCCCGGGCGATGCTCGAGCGGGCCCGGGCGCTCGGCTTTCGGACCTTCCTCGGTTGCATGGAGGAGACCTCCATCGTCATCGCCGCCTCGGCGGCCGTCGCCTCCCTCGCCGACTGGGTCGATCTCGACGGCTGCCTCCTCTTGGCCGAGGACCCGGTGGAGGGGCTCGAGCTCGGCTCGGACGGACGCTGGCGGATCGGGGAGGCGCCCGGACTCGGGGTTCGGCGGCGGCGCTGAGGGGGCGCCGGCAGGGCCGTCGGCGGGCCCCGGAGGGTCGCGGGTGGGGGCTCCGGAGGGCCGCGGGTGGGGGCTCCGGAGGGCCGCGGGTGGGGCTCCGGAGGGCCGCGACGGCTGTGGATAACTTCGTGGATGACTTCGTGGACAAACCCCCTTCCCGGGCGCCCGGCGGCGGGCCTACGATGTCCGCCTGCCGGTCCGGAGCGTCCCCTCGGGTCGGGCGACGAACGGAGCCAGGCCGGCACCCGGAGGCGGATGGAGCCCGCCCGTCAGGGCCGACGGGGGTGTGACGACCCGCGAAGGAGAAAGGAGGCAGGCCATCGATGGTGTTCCGCAGGACCGCTGAGAACCGGCCCACTCCCGAAGCCGCCGAGTTCGTCCGGTTCTGCTATCGCCGCCGGCCCGTCGGCTGGCCCGAGCTCTACGACGAGATGTGCGCCGTCGCCATGCGGCGCCTCTTTCGCGGTTGGGACACGACCGAGCTCGCTCGCCACGGGATCGGGTTCAGCCTGGAGGAGACCCGTGTCCTCGCCGAGCTCGTCGAGCGCGTCGTGGCCGAGGAGCAGGCGGCGAGACGGGCAGCCCGGGCCGCTCGGCCGACGGGGCCGATCCGGGAGTCGGGCCAGGCTCGCCTCGCCGATGCCGGTCGCGAGGCGGCCGAGACGGGTGGGTCGGAGCTGCGCTCCGATGTCCGACAGGGGGTGGCGAGCGCGGCCGTGAGCTGAGCGGCGGTCCCGGTTGCCGCGCGGGGCGCCGGGCCGGTGGATCGACCGCGTGGACTCATCGCTGCTCCATCGGGAGCGAGGAACGCCCCCGCCGTTCGGCGGGGGCGTCGTCTGTCGGCGAGGTCGGCTGCGGGGGCCGAGGCGGGTCGGCGGCAGCCCGGCGCCGGTGGGGCGGGGCAGGTCGGCGGCAGCCCGGTGCCGGTGGGGCGGGGCAGGGTCCCGTCGGCGGGCGCGGCGTCCCGTCGGCCAGCGCTAGGCGCGGATCCGACGGCGCGCCATCTCCGCCTCGATCTGGCGCTCTGCCTCGACGTAGCGGTCGATCTCCTCGCGGAGGGCGTTCGCCTCGGGGGTGTAGAGGTGGACCTGCTGCTGGAGGATGTAGGTCAAGCGGCGGCTCGTCATCCTGACGTGGTCGAGGTTCTTCATGAGGACGAGGGGGTCCATCGCCGCCAGGTCCATCGGGTGGTACATCTGCTTCATGCGGCCATTCTACGGTTCGGTCGTCGGCCCGGCGGCGACCCGCGGCCCGGCGGCGACCCGCGGCCCGGCGGCGGTCGTCGGCTCAGCGTCGGTCGTCGACCCCGCGGTGGTCGTCGACCCAGCCGAGCGCCGCCCCACCGGCCGGTCGACCAGGCGCAGGCCGCCCGCCCGCCCCCAGTCGACCGGGATCGTCGCCGCGTCGAGGGCCCGCCGTCGCCCGAGCCGCGTGGCGCCCAGCACGAGGATCCGGTCCACCTTCGTCGCCCGCCCGGCTTCGGCCCCCCAGACCTTCGTCAGCTTGCGGCCCGCGGCG
>DAOTYQ010000093.1:0-5062 GCA_034434735.1 Chloroflexota bacterium | reverse complement strand
ATCAACGGCTTCAGCGTGACGGTGCTCGGGATCAACGCCCTGATCACCACCCTCGGGACCCTGGCCATCTTCCGTGGTCTGACCAAGGTTCTCGGCAACGGCCAGACGATCCGGATCAACGACTTCGGCGACCTGGGCGTCGTGCGGATCTTCGAGATCCCCCTGCCCGTGTACATCTTCGCGGTCGTCGTGCTCGTGTCCTGGTTCATCACCCGCTACACGGTCTACGGGCGCTCGCTCTATGCCATCGGCGCCAGCCCGACCGCGGCGCGACTGGCTGGCATCCGGGTTCGGCGGACCATCTTCATCGCCTTTCTTCTGTCCTCCCTCTGCGTCGCCATCGCCGGCCTGATCCGCCTGTCGCAGGTCGGTGGCGCGTCCGTCAACGCTGGTCTCGGTGTCGAGCTCTCGGTCGTGACGGCCGTCGTCCTGGGTGGCGCGAGTCTGTCCGGCGGTCGTGGCGGAATTCCCGGAACGGTCTTGGCGGTCCTCATCGTCGGGGTGCTCGCCAACGGGCTCATCCAGTTGAACGTGCCGTCGTTCTGGATCGAGGTCGCCAACGGCCTTCTGCTCCTCGGCGCCGTCGCGGTCGACCGGCTTCGCATCCGCCTAACCCACGCGGAGACATGAGCCATGCCGCGGCGTCGCGCGCTCGTCACGGGCAGCGCCAGAGGCATCGGCCGGGCCATCGCTGACGCGCTTGCCGAGAGCGGACACGAGGTCGTCGGCGTCGATGTCCTCCCCCAGATGCCGGGCTCGGTCACGGTTCCCGTTCGAGCCGACCTTTCCGACCCGGGGGCACCTGCCGCCATCGTTGCCAGCCACGGCCCGTTCGACGTCCTCGTCAACAATGCGGCGATCCTGATCAGCCGCCCGATCCTCGAGTTCTCGCTCGAGGACTTCGAGCGGACCATCGCCGTCAACCTCCGTGCCCCCCTCCTCTTCTGCCAGGCCGTTCTCCCCCAGATGGTCGAGCGGGGTTGGGGACGGATCGTCAACGTGTCGAGCATCGGAGCCCGGACGGGCGGTGTGTCTCAGTCGGCCGTGTACAACGCGACGAAGGCCGCCCTGATCTCGCTCACGAAGAACATCGCCCGCAACTTCGGCCAGCACGGCATCACTGCCAACGCGGTCGCGCCCGGCGCCGTCGACACGCCGATGATCGCGCACTTCGCTCCCGAGGAGCGGCGACAGTACGTCGAGCAGATCCCGCTGGGCCGCTTTGCTCGACCGGATGAGATCGCCGCGGTCGTCGACTTCCTCGTCAGCGATCGGGCTAGCTTCGTGACGGGGGCGACCATCGACGTCAACGGCGGCTGGGTCATGTACTAGCCTCGCTGCAACTTCGAGAGGAGGCGCACGATGTAGTTCCGAGTCGGGCATGGATCCGCCTCGGCTGTCGGCCCGGTCGAGGCGCCGAAGGGGGGGTCAGCGGCGATCAGGTGAGAGGACAAGGAGGAGAGATCGATGATCGCTCTCGGAGGTCGACTGAGGTGGACGCGGCTCGTAGCGCCGCTCCTAGCGGCTGTGCTCGCCGCCACTGGCTGTGCCCCGGCGCCGAGTCCCACCCCGACCCCGACTCCGGTGGAGACGGGTTCGCCCACGCCGAGCGAGGCTCCTTCGGCAGGTCCGAGCCAGGCGCCCTCGCCCGAACCGAGCGACGGAGCGGCGCCCTACGACGGCGCGGTCCCAGGTAGCGGGACCGGAAGGAAGATCGGCTACATCTCCCTGGGGGAGTCGATCCCCTTTGTCAAGCTCGTTTCGGATAGCATCAAGGAACAGGGCCGGATCGCCGGTGCCGAGGTGGTCTTCTGCGACTCCCAGATCGACGCCGCCAAGGCCCTCGAGTGTGCTCAGAACCTGAAGGTCCAGGGGGTCGAAGGCGTCCTCAACTTCCAGGCTTTCGCGGATAGCGCGCCCGAGATCTGTGCGGCCTACGGAAATCTGCCGACGATCGCCATCGACATCGAGCAGCAGCCGTGCCAGGTGGCGTTCATGGGGGCGAACAATCGTCGCGCCGGAGAAATCGCCGGCGTGGCGGTCGGGGAGGCGCTGAAGGCAGAAAACAACTGCCAATACAACGCCGTGCTCACGCTCGAATCCCCTCAGGTCGGAGAAGTGAACGAGGCCCGCACGGGTGGAATGATTGCCGGGTTCGAGTCCGTCTGCGGCTCGATTCCGTCGGACAAGCTACGCCGTCTCGGAGTAGGTGGCACGACGGACGCGGCGGTGACCCAGGTGAGCGACGCCATGTCGGCGATCCCTCGCGGCGGCGTGGTGGTCGTCTTGAGTCTCAACGACGACATGGCGCTCGGGGCGTTGGCAGCGGCGCGGACGGCCGGCCGAGCCGAGGAGCTTCGAATCGGTGCACAAGGCGCTGACCCCTCCGCCTGGAAGGAGATCGCCTGCAACCCGACGTGGGTCGCCGACGCGGCCTACTTCCCGGAGCGATACGGGCGAATCCTCATCCCGGCCATGATCGACATCTTGAGCGGCAAGACCGTGCCATCTTTCCTCTACACGCCCCACGAGGCAATCACGAGGGACAACATCCGAGCCATCTATCCCGATACGCCAGCCTGCTAGATCGAGCTCCGGGGGCTCCAGCTGACGTCCGCCCCTCAGCTCGGAGCCCCGATCCCGTCTCAGATCAGAGGATCCTCGATCGTCAGGACTCGCGCCGGGTTCTCGATCAGGAGCCGGTCGATGGTCGGCGCATCCAGGCCGCGCGCTCGGAGGAGCGGAACGACGTGCCGCAGCACGTGGTCGTACCCCCAGCCGCCCGAGGCGTGCAGGCGCGACCGGACGCCCAGGTCGCCGGAGATCAAGAGCTGTCCCCCGTAACCCGCCTCCACGAGCCGGACGACCGTTGTCGCGACGTCGGCATCGGACGGCGGATAGCGACCCAGCCCGAGGAGCGAGTGGTCGAAGCCGAAGAGGTCGAAGGCGAGCCAGACACCTCGGCTGAGGAGGCTGGCAACGTAGGGCTGGTCATCGTGGGCGGTGTTCAGGTGGCCGAGGATGACCCGCTGTGGATCGGCGCCGCTCAGCTCGAGCTCATCCAGGATCGGCACACCCGTCCGGCCCCACGGCTGCAGATGGACTGAGATCGACATGCCGGTCCGGCGGGACGCCATGGCCGCGCCGCGCAGGACGCGTCGTTCGGCTGGATCGATGGGGTCGCCCGTCCCGATCTCTCCGATGATCCCTGGCCGGATGCCGTCGGGGCGGACGCCCGAGCGCCACTCCTCGACGATGCGCTCCGCGATGGTGTCCTCGTCTGCCCGCTCGAGCCAGTTCGGGTGAACGGCCTTGAGATAGTGACCGGTGCCCATGACGACATGGACACCCGTCATCTCGGAGATCCGCCGGAGACCTGCCGGGTTGCGACCTAGCTCCGGCGGGGTCACATCGACGATGGTTCGACCACCCGCCTCGACGAAGGGACGGAGCTCGCGGGCGATGAGCTCCGGGTCGTCGAGCCGATAGTTGTCGGGATGGGCGCCCGGGTTCCGGCGAGCCTCGCTCGCCGCGGCGACATCGAAGGGGCCGGTGGCGGTGGCCCGATAGCCGTGGGCCTTGAGTAGCGGTCGGGCGTCCATCTGCAGGTGCTCGTGGATCAGCGTCCGGCCCAGCTCGGTGGGGTCGACGGGACCCCGGACGGTCATGACGAACGGGCGGCTCATCGGGGGTTCGGTCACGGCGAGCCGATCGCTGGCCGCCACACGGCACGGAGGCCTCTGGGGCGCCCCAACGATGTCACGGTTCCTGCCCGATCTGTCTCGAGCTCGGTGGCGATGTCGTGGCCAGGTCCGCACCGGAGCTGCCTCGGCGTCGCCGGTCCGCGCGTGCTAGTCGATCAAGAATCCCCCATTGATGTCGGTGACCTCGCCGGTGATGTAACCCGCGTGGCTCGAGCAGAGAAAGGCGACCAGCGCGGCGACCTCGTCGACGGTCCCGAGGCGGCCGACCGGGATCCGGCTCACCAGGTCGCGGGTCTCGGCGATCATGTCGGTGTCGATGAGGGCCGGGGCGAGCGCGTTGGCCGTGATCCCGTAGCGGGCGTATTCGTTGGCGATCGACTTCATGAGCGTCATCAGGCCCGCCTTGGAGGCGGCGTAGGCGGCAACGCTCCGCGCCCCGCCCGCCTTGCCGGCACTCGAGCCGATGCCGACGATCCGACCGTAGCCGGCCTGGCGCATGCCGGGAAGCGCCCGCCGCGCGCAGAGGAATGCCCCGGTGAGGTTGACGGCCAAGGTCCGGTTCCACGTGTCGAGACTCGTCTCCTCGAAGGGCACGATGGGAAAGATCCCGGCGTTGAGGACGAGGACGGTCGGGGTGCCGAGACGTCGCTCGACCTCCCCGAAGGCCGCGTCGACGGCTCCTTCGTCGCTGACGTCGCAGGCCAGTCCCAGGATCCCCGGATGGTCCGGTGCCGCCAGGTCGAGGGCGGCCACCTGGGCGCCGTTGCCCTGGAGGACCTCGGCGATCCGTTTGCCGATCCCGCGACCGGCGCCGGTGACGACGGCAACGCGTCCTTCGAGGCCTTCAACCCTGATCATCGATCCTCCTTCAGGGCCTGCTGGGGCGACGGTCCCCGGCCAGCCCGCCGATCGCTGCTGAAGCGTACCGCTGGGCGCGAACGGTACTGGTATCGATTGCTGTCCCACGCTACCATACCGCCATGGACCTGGCAACGTGGTCTCCCTGGGACCGGCCGATCGAGGAGGCGAGCTGAGGACGATGCGAGTCGGTATCGACAGCTACTCGTATCACCGCCTCTACGGCGAAGTTCGGCCGGGCGAAGCACCTCGACCGGAGGAGCCGTGGCCGCCCGACCCACGACCCGTCGTGGGACATGCCCTCCAGCTCGGGGTGGACGATCTCTTCCTGGAGACCTGTTACCTGCCGCCTCCGGGCACACTCCGCGTCGAGCCCCCGGCATCCCTGCGGATCGGGTTCAGCTGGGGCCATCCCTGGCCGGCGGGTGCCCACCATGGATTGGACGGCGGGAGATCGCCGGCCGCCGAGGCCGACCTTGCGGACTGGATCGCGGCGGCAG
>DAOTYQ010000092.1:0-3990 GCA_034434735.1 Chloroflexota bacterium | reverse complement strand
TGAGGGGAACCACCGTGTCCGAGATCGCCTCCCGCCTCCGGCAGCTCCTCGACGAGCTCTTCCGTCACGACCCGGTCCGAGCGACCGATGCCGGCGAGCACCGCTTCGACGACCGCTGGCCGGACCGGAGCCCGGCCGGACGGGCGGCGCTCCTCGACTTTGTCGACCGTTGGCTCGTCGAGCTCGAGGCGGTCGATCTTGACGACCTCGACCCCGACGACGCCCTGGACATCCGGGTCGCTCGGGCCGAGCTGGAGGCGATCCGCCACGCCGAGACGGAGCTCCGATCCGACGCCTGGAACGCTCTGGCGTGGGTCGAGCTCGCCGGGGCCGGCCTCTTTCTCCTCCTCGCCCGCGAGTTCGCCCCCCTTGCCGATCGGCTGGCATCCGTGGCCGGACGCCTGGAGGCGCTCCCCGACCTCCTCACTGCGGCCCGGGCGGAACTCCACGGGACGGCCAACCGGCCGCCCAGCCGGCTCCACACCGAGGCCGCCGTCGACCAGCTCCCCGGGGTCGTCGCCCTCGTCGACGAGGCCCTCGCCGCCGCCGAGACGGCGGCTCGGGGTGGGGACGACGCCGTGGCCGCCCTTCTGCCGCGTCTGCGGGCGGCAGCCGACGTCGGTCGACGGAGCCTCGACGCCTTCGGCGAGCACCTGGAGCGGAACCTGCGGCCGGCCAGCGAGGGCGAAGGACGCCTCGGGGCCGACCCCTTCCGGAGCCTCTTCCACCACACGATCCGCGATCCGAGGCTCGACCCCGAGGCGGTCGTCGCCCGCGCCGAGCGGGAGGCGGCGGCGATCCGGGCCGAGATGGTCCGACTGGCCCGGGAGCTCTGGTCCCGCTGGTGCCCGGACCGACCGCTCCCGGCGCCGGGACAGGACGGGATCGAGACCGAAGCCGCCGCCGAGACGGCGACGGTCCGCGGCGTCCTCGATGCCGTCGCGGCCGAACACCCGACGGCGGACGGGCTCCTCGAGGCCTGTCGGGAGGCCCTCGGCCGGGTCGAGACCTTCGTCGCCGAGCGGAACCTCATCGCGCTCCCGGCCGAGCCGCTGGCCATCGAATGGACGCCGCCCTTTTTGCGGGCCTTCGGCGGCGCCTCGCTCTGGAGCCCGGGGCCCCTCGATCGGGGCCAGCGCTCGCTCTTCCTCGTCACCCCGGTCCCCGACGACTGGTCGGCCGAGGAGCGCGAATCCTGGCTCCGGGAGATGAACGACCGCCAGATCACCCTCCTCGTCGTCCACGAGGCCGTCCCCGGCCACTACCTCCAGGGCGTCTGGGCGAACCGCTCTCCGTCCCTCGTCCGCTCGGTCTTTGCCAGCGGCGTCTACGCCGAGGGCTGGGCCGTCTACGTCACCCAGGTCCTCATCGACGAGGGGCTCGCCGCCTCGGACCCCGCCCTCGAGCTCGTCCACTGGAAGTTCTACCTCCGCGCCGTCCTCAACGCCCTCCTCGACGTCGCCGTTCACGCGCGGGGCCTCGACGAGGCGGGCGCCCTCTCGCTCCTCGTTGACGGTGGCTTCCAGGAGCCGGCCGAGGCGCGGAACAAGTACCGCCGGGCTCGACTGACGGCCGGCCAGCTCTCGACCTACTTCGTCGGCTCCCTCGCCTTCTGGGAGCTGGAAGCCCGAGCCCGGGAAGCGGCGGCCCGGCGGGCGGGGCGCCCGGGACCCGTCGGGCGGTCGCTGCCGGGCGGGCTCGTCGGCCCGGAGGCCTTCGACCGGCGGGCCTTCTGGGAGCGGGTCCTCGCGGTGGGTGCCCCGCCCCCGGCGCTCCTGCGGGACTGGCTTCCGGACGCTGGCTGACGGGAGACCGGCATGGCCCGAGGATGGGTCCGGGACTGCCCGCCGGCGGTCCTCACCCGAACAGGTCAGCGACTCCGACGAGCAGAACCCCTTCCCGCCGTGCTCGCTCGGCCAGGGCCGCTGAAACGCCACGGCGGAAGAAGATCGCCAGCTTCGCCTGGGCTGCCTCCGGGCCCAGTGCTGCCCTGGCCTCATAGAGCGTGTCGAGGACGCCCGGGCCGATAGGCCGGGTCAACGCCGCAAAGAGTGCCATCGGAAAGTCAGCGCTCGTAAAGCCAGGACTCGTAAAGCCAGGACTTGCGGTTTCTTGCCCGGCGCTCCTCAGGTGGGAGGCCGTCCCGGGCGGCTCAGCTCCCTGCAATGACGCGAGGCTGCCCCCGAGGAACCGATGGTCCAACCGGTGATCCCCGGTTGAGTTGATAGGATGGATCCGGCCAGCGCCCCACGACGGCTACCGGGCGCCGGCGGAGGACGTGAGGGCGCCGCCGTGTCGATGCTCGTCAAGCGACTTGGGCCTGCGCTGCTCGCTCTCGTCCTCATCGGCTGCGCGGGCGGGCCGCTCCAGCGCTCAAGCGAGGCCCCGAGCGCGACACCGCCTCCGCCGAGCGTTCCCACCACGGCCCCGACGCCGGCTGCCAGCCCCGGCGTCGCATCGCCGACGGCCACGGCGGGCACAGCCGCGCCGGCGCGCGAGAACCCCTTTGGGCTCATGTTGCCGTCGCAGCTCGTCCGCTCCGCACAGGGGATGGCGATCGCCAAGGCGTTGGGGGTCGTCTACTTCCGACCGGCCGCCATCTTCCTCGATGAATGGAACGGGAGCTGCCCGGAGTGCGACATCGGCCGAGACGCCGGCCTGCAACTCGTCCTCACCGTCCGCAACAACGGCCGGCGGCAAGCGACCTCGCCGCCCGACGACCTGGCTGCGTATCGGAGGGTCCTCGGCCAGGTGCTCGACGCCTACCGCCCGGCGGTTCTGGTCGTGGAGAACGAGGAGAACTCGGGCCTTTTCTACACCGGAACGCCGGAGGACTACGCCGCGGAGCTGGAGGCCGCCTGTCAGGTGGCGCACGCGCGAGGCGTTCGCTGTACGAACGGTGGGTTGGTCAGCACGCTGGTCGCCCTCTTGGTCTACAACCACTATCGAGAGCGGGGCCAAACGACGGCCGCCCAGGACTTCGCCACCCGGGCGTTCACACCGGAGGAGGCCCGGCTCCTGAACTCCCCGAAGGCGGAGGAACAGATTCGCAAGGGGAACGCCCTCCTCGCCGCCTATCGCGCCGCGGGCGCCGACTTCGTGAACTTCCACTGGTACGTCGCCGATCCCCGGGCGCTGGCCGAAGCGGTAGCGTATCTGGCGGCTCAAAGCGGCCTGCCGCCGATGACCAACGAGATCGGCCAGCACACCGACGACCCGGACCAGACGACGGCCGTCATGGGGAAGGTGGTGGAGCTGGGGCTCCCGGTGGCGGTCTGGTTCAGCGTCGATGCGCCGAAGGCGCGGGCCCTGGTGGATCCCGATGGGACGTTACGGCCCACGGGCGAGGCGTTCCGCCGGTTCGTAGCTTCGACGTTCGGATGAGGGCCCGGTCGAGGACCTGCTCGGGTCGCCGAGCCGGCTCCTGGGCAGAGGCGTCGGTCCAGCCTGGAGTCCTCCGCGACCGCCATGGGCTGACCTCGTTTGGCTGCGGCTCGCCCTGGGGGCTTTCCGTCTGCCACCGCTCGCCACGTCGGCGGCCGAGATGCTCCGAACGAGGGCGGGTTCTCGTTAGACACCGAGGACCGTGAAGCCGAGCCGCAGAGCTGCCTCGGCAAGACGAACGTCGAAGGTCACGATCGGCAGCGAGCGCCCGCCGGCCCGCTCGGCCGCCGCCAGGTGGAGGGCGTCGAGGGTCCGGGCGCCGGCCACCGACCCGAGCTCGACAGCCCGGCGGTAGACCGTCTCGTCGAGGGCGACGAGGTACAGCCGGTCCCAGTCGGCCTCGAAGGCCGCCATGGCCGCTCGTCGAGCGTCCTCGGCGAGCCGGCGGTGGAGGGCGAGGGCAATCTCGACGTAGCTGTGGCGGGCAGTAACCCAATCGGGGTCGGCACCGAGGAGCGCTTCCGCCGTCTCGCTCTCGACCTCCTCGACGTAGCGCTTGATGAGCGCGCTACTGTCGACGTAAACGGTCATCCTCGCGGTCGGCGG
>DAOTYQ010000091.1:0-1713 GCA_034434735.1 Chloroflexota bacterium | reverse complement strand
GAGCCCCCGCTCGCGGTACCGGCGGAGGAGGGAGCGGGTGTGCCGGAACATCCGCCGACGGAGCGGCGTCAGGTGCCGAAGGAGGGTGAGGAGCCCCGCCCGCTCCGCCTCCGACATGGTCCGGGCCTCGTGGCTAGGGTCGGAGGCGGAGGGGAAATCACGGACCCGGCTCCAGCCGGCGAACCCGAGGTTCGATTTGAGGCGGTCCTCGACCCGTGGATCGATGGCGCCACCGTGGCAGAGCTCATCGCTCGCCATGGCCGCCAAGAATCGCCAGTCGGCGTCTGCCGGCGTCTCCGCGGCGATCCGGAGCTGCTCGAAGTACCGGAGGAAGTTCGCCTCCGACGCCCCCCACCGCCCGGCGAGCCCGAGCTGGACGAGCAGGTCCCAGACCTCGACCGGATGCACCTGCATCGGCGTCGCGGTCAGCAGCAGCAGGGCCCGCGTCTTGGCTGCCAGTCCCGGCAGCCCGTCGGTCCCTTCGAGCAGCTCGAGGAGGCGGTTCGGACGGCGGAGCGAGAGCTCCTGGAAGTCCTTGCGCCGGGCGTGGTGCGCCTCGTCGACGACGACGAGGTCCCAATCGGGTCCGCCCAGGAGCTCGCCCCGGCGGTCCCGGCGCTTCATGAGCTGGCTCGAGGCGAGGACGAGGGAGACCTCGCTCCACGGCGTTGGTCCACGGAACGGGATCTCGACCCGATCGGGGCCTGGGCCGATCAACCGGGTCCCGTCGTAGATGGGGACCTCGAGGGCGAACTTCTCCCGCAGCTCGCCCTGCCATTGCTGGAGCACCCCGGCAGGGGCGAGGATCAGGCAGCGCTCGATCTGGCCCGAGACGACGAGGTCCCGCACGATGAGCCCGACCTCGATGGTCTTGCCCAGGCCGACCTCGTCGGCGAGGAGGAACCGCTCGGGGAAGCGCTCCACGACCCGCGTGGCGACGCGGAGCTGGTTCGGCCACGGCTGGATGACCGTCGTCGCCCGGCCGACGCGCACGCCCACGTCCAGGAGGTGCGGCACGTCGCGGAGGAAGCGGGCCACGATGGCGTCCTCCGATGCAGGGCCCGGTTCGGGAGCGCCGTCCGGCGGGCGTTCCAGCGGGTCGCGCTCCGGCGCTTCGTCCGGGCAGAAGCGGAGCAGCCGCTGGCGCACGGCCTCGGGAACCGAAAGGGAGATCCAGTCGGGGTCCTCGTTCCTCCAGACGCGGTCGAAGTAGGCCTCGACCTGGGCGAGATGGGGCCGCTCGCCCGGCTCCCAGGAACGGAAGACGTGGAACTCCTCGAAGTGCCACTTCCAGGCGTTCACCGATTCGTTGATCGAGCCCGAGAAGCCCACTCGGTCTCCGGCGGCGTCCCGGAAGACGCCCTTCTTGGGGTGGTAGTAGGGGTCGTCTCCCTCGTCGGCCATCGGTAGCCCATCGGGGCCCCGCCGCAGGACGACCTTGATCTGGAGGGCGCCGGTCGCCACCATCCAGGCCAGGGCCTCGAGCCGGCGGCGGGCGAGCTCGTCCTCGGGTTCCTGGAGGAGGGCGACCAGCCGCTCCCGGGCGACCTCCTCGATGGCCGCGCCTCGCCGGATCGCCTCGACGTCCGGCTTCGAGAGCTGGGCCCCCACGAGGAGCCGCATCGTCCCGCGGTTGGCGATGAGTCGGGCCAGGCCCTGGGCGGCCACGATCAGCGCCCCGCTCGAGAAGTAGCCGGCGCTCCGGTCGTAGTG
>DAOTYQ010000090.1:0-6430 GCA_034434735.1 Chloroflexota bacterium | reverse complement strand
TGGCAGCGCCTCGAGGGTGTGGTAGCCGCCCAGGTGCATGAGGACGATCGAGCCGCCCTGGACCCGTGAGAGGACCTTGGCCACGATGTCGTCCGTCGTCGGCCCGCCGTCGGACTCGGGCTTCCAGTCGATGGTGTCGATGTCCCACATGACCGTGTAACTCCATCCGGCGCCGCCGGCGGCGGCCCGGACCGTCGCGTTCTGGGCCCCGTACGGGGGCCGGAACCAGGGCCGAGTCGAACGCCCGGTGATCGGCTCGATGACCGCCTCGGTGCGCTCCAGCTGATCGACCATCTGGCCCGGGGTGAGGGACGTGAAGTTCGGGTGATCCCAGCTGTGGTTGCCGACGCTGAAGAGGTCCGGGCGGGCGGCCGCGCGCTCGATGACGGCCTTGCCGACGGCCGTCGTCGAGACGATCTTGCCGGTCGGGAAGATGGTCGCCGGGACGTCGTTGGCGACGAGCCAGGTCATGATGTCGAGGGCCGGGTCGAGCCGACCGCCCATGTCGAGGGTGAGGGCGACGGCGTTCGAGTCGCGAGGGCCGTGCGAGATCAGGAGACTCGTCCCGCCCGTCGGGGTCGGCGCCGGTGGGATCGTCAGGGTCGGGGCGGGCGTCGTCGTCGGCCGCGGGGTCGGGATTTCGGCGTCGCTGAGCACGACGCCCGGAACGACGAGGAGCTGCCAGCCGACGACGATCTTGTTCGGATCGTAGTCGGGGGAGTCGGGATCGAGGCTCGGGTAGCGGTCGCGGTTCCAGTACGAGAGGCTCCGGATGTCGGTGGAGAAGCGGCGGGCGATGGAGCTCAACGTGTCGCCCGGGGCGACGACGTAGGCGAGCGGGGTCGGCGACGCGACACCGGTCGGCGACGGGGACGAGCCGTCGCTCGGGCTGGGCTCGGTCGGCGAGGGTGCCGCAGTGTTGCTGGGGAACGGCGTGGTCACCGACGCTGACGGCGACGGCGTGGCTGCCGGCGGCTCCGGCGACGCCGTCGGGCCGGGCCCGCCGCAACCGGCCACGAGGAGGGCGACCAGGAGGATGGCGATCCCGAGGCTGCGGGTCAGCGCGATGGAGACGAGCGAGGCCATCGGACCGGCTCGGCGCGGCCGGCGATGGAGCTGGGGAGGAAGCTGATCCATATCGGTGCCAGTGTGACGCATGGCGCGCCCGGATGTGGCGGAGGCGCCCCCACGCCCGCGGCCCGGCGCCGCCCCGCGTCAGCCGACCGGCAGACTCGGCGGGTCGACGGGCGTCGGCACCTGGAGGGCGATCTCACCGGCCAGCGCCTCCCCTTCGGCCGCGGTCGCGATCCGCCCCGGTCCGGCCCGCTTGGCGACGAAGCAGGCCCGGTCGGCGGCGAGGAGCACCTCGTCGGCGGTCCGGCCGTCGGTCGGGTACGTCGCCGCTCCGATGGAGCAGCTCACCGAGAGGCCCGCCCGGGCCCACGCCGAGCCCGGGCCGCCGACGGCGAGGACGGCGTCCCGGATCCGGCCTGCGGCAGCGAGCGTGCCGGCCATGTCCGTGCCCCGGAGGATGACGGCGAACTCGTCGCCGCCGTAGCGGAAGACCCAGTCCGTCTCCCGGCCCGTTCGCTGGATGGCGGTCGCGATCTCGCGGAGATAGCGGTCACCGGCCTGGTGGCCGAGGGCATCGTTCACGCTCTTGAAGTCGTCGAGGTCGAGCATGAGGAGGCCGAAGGCCTCGCCGGTCTCGACGAGCCGGACCAGCCACTCCTGGAAGGTCCCATGGTTGAGGAGGCCCGTCAGCGCATCGGTCTGGGCCCGGAGGGCGACGGCTCGATGGGCCTCGGCGTTCTGGAGGGCGATGGCCACCTGGGCGGCGAAAACCTTGACGAGCTCGAACTCGTCGGGCGTGTAGCCGCGGACCCCGAACCGCTCGAGCATGAGGATGCCCGTCGCGCCGGTTCGGCCCCGGAGCGGGGCCACGATGACGCTCCGAGCCACGGCTCCGTTGCCCGAGGCGCCCGTCCCGTCGACGACCCGGGCCGTGTTCTCGCGGACGACCCGCATCGCCAGGCGTCGCGTCTCGGCATCCCACATCTCGGGGGTGCTCATGGCCAGGCCCTTCGCCGCCAGCGGACGGAGCGTCCCCGTCGCCGGCTCGAGGACGGCGATGGTGATCCGGTCGTAGCCGATGATCGCGGCCAGGCCGTCGGCGACCTGGTCGAGGACCGCCCGCGGGTCGAGGGTCGCCAGGATCGACTCCGTGATCCGGAGGAGTTCCCGCTGCCCGAGGAGCTGGCGCTCCAGGGCGGCCGACTGGGCCCGCAATCGCTCGGTGGCGTCGGCGTTCGCCATGGCCTGAGCGGCGAAGCTGGCGTAGATGACGAGGAGGCGGAGGTCGTCGTCGCTAAATTGGTGGAGGCCGAGCTTCGAGAGGACGAGGACGCCAAGGACGTCGTCCTCGTAGAGCATCGGCGCCAGGAGCATCGACTCGTCGAGGTCGGCGTCCGTGCCCGGGATCGTGAGGGCCCGCGGGTCATGGGCCGCGTCGCCGACGATCTGGGCGACCCGGTGCTCGGCCACCCAGCCGGTCAACCCGAGGCCCACCTTCGTCCGGAGCTGGTCGGGCGTCTCGTCGACGTACTCGCCGACCCGACCCCGCATGGCGACGGGGACGAGGTCCTCGCCGTAGCGGCGGTAGACCCGGACGTTGTGGTGGTCGATGAGCTCGCTCAGCTCCGAAGCGATGGCCTCGCCGATCTCGCGGACCGACGAAAGCCGCGAGAGGCGGGCACCGAGCTGCTGGATCGAGGCGAGCTGGGCGGTCCAACGGGCCATCTGACCGTAGTCGCGGGCGGTCCGGATGGCGACGCTGGCGTGGGCGGCGAAGTCGCCGAAGGTGGCCAGGTCGGCGGCCGAGCATGGCCGGACGCTGGTTCGATAGAGATCGAGGAGGCCGAGGGTGACGCCTCCGTCGACGAGCGGAACGACGCACCGGGTGGCGACGCCCTCCTGGATCGCCGCCGCTCGGAGGCCGGCCTCGCGGGGGTCGGTCCGGACGTCGGGGCTCATGCGAGGCGAGCCGGACGCGAGTGCCTCCGCCGCCAGGGAGGAGCGGGCGAGATCCGTCGCGGCGGCCAGGTAGGCGGGCGACAGGCCGCGGGCGATCCGGGCCTCGAAGCGACCCGGGGCGCTGCCGGCCAGGGCGATGGCGGCTCGATCGGCGCCGAAGAAGACGAGGGCATGGTCGACGAGGGCTTCGAGGACCTGATCGAGGTCGAGGCGGCCGCCCAGGTCGAGGGCGATCCGGCGGAGGGCTTCGGTGCGCTGGAGCGCTTGGCTCGCCTCGGCGGCTGCGGATTCGGCCCGGAGGGCGGCGGCGACGATGCCAGCCAGGGTCTGGGCGAGGTCGGCCGGCGGCGGCACGGCGAGGGGGTCGTCGGCCGCCAGCCAGAGGAGCGGTGCCGGATGGCTCCGCACCGGCAGGGCCGCGGCGAGCTCCGGGCCGAGGCCGAGGATCGGATCGACGGCGGTCCCTGGGGCGGTGGCCAGCCCCGCCCGGAGGGCCGCCGTGAGGAGTCGCTGCCCGGCATCGAGGGGTCCGATGCGGCCGATGCCCGCGCCGGCCCGGAGGGTGAAGCGGCCGCCGTCGAGCTCCCAGATGCCAGCGGCGCCGAGACCGAGCCCGTCGCGGATCGTCCGGACGGCGGCCGCGAGGGGGTTCGGTCGGCTCGGCTCGGCGACGAGGGTCGCCACCCGGGCGGCGAGGTCGAGGGCCCGCTGACGTCGCTCGGCGACCAGGGCGTCGGCGGTTTCCGTCGTGGGGCCGGCGCCGGGCCGGCGCGAGTCGCGCTTCGGCGGCCGGGCGAGATCCGCGGATCCGTCTCCGCCCTCCGTCCCGGTGCCGTCCTGGCTGCGCCCGATCTCGGCGAGGAAACGCTCGAGGTCCGTCAGCCGGAAGCGGCGGTCGCCCCGGTGGTTGATCCGATAGTGGCGGAGGAGCCCCCGGTCACTCCAGGCCCGAATGGTGTTCGGGTGGACGCCGAGGACCCGGGCGGCGCGGGTCACCGAGAGGGTCGCGTCGGTCGGCTGGGGAGCGCGCGGAGGATCGGTTCGACGGTCGGGCATCCGTGATCGATGGTGGCGACGGCTCGCTGCGGCGACGAGGCCGGGCCCAGCCAGGCGAGCCGGCTGCGCGGGCCGCCGCGGAACGGGGGCGCCGTCCGGCGTGGGAAATGTGAAGTTCGTGACGCCGACGGTAGGCAAGATCACAGATCCTGCCAATGGGACGATGGTCCCGTCGGGGTCACGCTTCTGGCATCGGCGGAGGTGGCGCTCCGGTGGCGAGCGTAACGGCCGCTCGGATCGGTTCCGGGTCCGCCGCGAGCGTCAGCGGGGCTCGGCGGCCCCTCCGTCACCCCCTCCGGTGAGCCGGAGATAGAGGACGGTGGCGAGGACGGCGAGGACGGCGACGAGGAGGACGACGCCGACGGCCAGGAGGGGTTCCCCGACGAAGCCGGGTCCCTGTCCGGGGCTCCGCGGGTCGCCGACCGGCGGCGACGGCGTCGGCGTGGCGGCCCGGACGACGCCGATCCCGAGGCTGCCGACCGCCAGGGCAGCCGCCACGGCGCCCGCCCCGAGACCCCGGAGGAGGAGACTGGCGACCCCGGCGACGGCACCGACGGCGACGGCGAGGAGGCCGACGACGAAGAGGACGGCGGCGACGGCGGGCCGGAGCCGCTCGCCGCCGACGAGGACCCGCATCGCCTCGGGCGGTTCGAGGGTCGTCAGGATGAGGTCCCGACCCAGGCCCGGGGCGAGCCGGACTCGACCGTCGGGCCCCAGACTCGGGACGCCGAGGGCGATGGCGTGCTCGACCGCCGAGATCTGCTCGATCCGGATCCGGACGACGGCGTCGGGCGGGGTGCCGGCCGGCAGGCGATCGCCGAGCTCGCTCGCCCGCCCGACGGACTCGCGCGGTAGGACGACGAGGCCGGCGTCGAGGGCCTCGGTCTCGACGGCGATGGCGTCGAGCCCCTCGCGGAGCTCGAATGGGACGACCTGGCGGTCCTCCTCGAGGGTCCGCCAGCCGCGCCCCTCGAGGCGCTCGATCCGCGTCCGTCGCCAGACGAGGGGCCGATGGGCGGCGTCCTCGAAGGGGGTCTCGGCGTCGATCCGGCCTTCGATCCGGACATAGCGGGGCACCCCGGCCCGGGCGAGGGCGACGGCCTCGGCGACACCGACCCTGGGCGTCACCGCCAGGAGGCGACCGATCCGGTAGCGGTGGCCGAAGCTCCGGACGACGACGATGGCGGCGGCGAGGGCGACGAGCCCGAGGCCCACGAGAAGGAGGGGATCCACGCCCCGATCATACGTCGGCCGGGGCGCGCGGCGGCGCCGAGCAAACGAAGGGCCCGAAGGAACCTACCCAACGCGTGGGCGTTGATGTGATCGCTGCCGTTAGCGTCGCTCGGCCCCTTCGGGCTGAGACGTATCCTACGCCGGGCCGGCCGGGCCGGCAAGGGGGGTTATCCACGAGATTCGGGGATCGGCGCCGACTTGTCCACCGCCCATCCCCACCGCGGTCGCCCGAGCGGCGGTGCGGTCCGGCGAGGCGGTCCGGCGCCGGCGCCGGGATCGTCAGGCGCCCTCGAGTCGCCGACCGCTCGCCGGGTCGAGGATCGCCCGCTCGCCCCGGTAGCTCTCGAGGACGAGGCGCCCGCCGACGAGCTCGGCCGCGGCGACCACGTCGCTGTGGCCGATCCGCCAGGCGACCGACCCGTCGGCCTCGATGGCAAAGGTCTCGATCTCCGCCTGGACGATGACGTGTCGGAATCGCGGCGACCCAAAGAGACCGATGATCGGGCTCGCCGAACGGTGGAGCCAGCGGAGGGCGCCCGTCCGAGCCTCGAAGCCGTAGCAGTGGAAGCCGTAGCGGACGACGAGGAGGGCCTCGCTGTCCCAGAGGAGCGCGGCGGGTTCGTCGTAGATCGTCGAGGCGAGGCGGACGCCCCATCCGCCGCCCGGGACGGTGATCCGAAGCTCGGCTCGACAGCGGGCGTCGGGGTCGTCGGCGACGCGCGGGCCGTGATCGACGACCTCGACGACCGGGGCTCCTGCCCCCAACGCCCGGTCGGCCGACGCGTCCGGTGGCGCCACCTCGAGCGAGGCGTCGAGGGCCCGACCGCCGCCGCTGCCCGTCCAGCGGATCCGGGCCCGGAGACCGCCCGGATAGTCCACCCGCGCCTCGCGGACCGCCGGGCTGGTGGCGCCCGACGGCTCAGGCACCCGCGTTCTGGGGCGACGGTGGGCGGTGGGTGAGCCCCTCGTCGACCACCGGTCGCGCTTCCTCGGTGATCGGCGCGACCATGGCGTTGGCGAGGAGGCGGAGGGAGGCAGGTGGCACCGGGAAGACGGCGCTCGGGGTCCCGGCGGCGGCCCAGACGACCGGGTAGCGCCCCAGATCCGG
>DAOTYQ010000089.1:0-9010 GCA_034434735.1 Chloroflexota bacterium | reverse complement strand
GACGGGTGTCGGTGCGGGAGGGCGTCGTCGCCGGCCGGATGAGGCGGCCCATCCGCCCTCGGGCTCGGCCGGCCGGTGACCGGGCCCTTCGGCCGGGCCGTTCGGCCCCAGCCTTCGGGCGGCACGTCGCTTTCGGCGGGGCCTTGTCAAGTGCCAGCCTGTCTCCAGGCACGGCGGCCGGCCCCGGCTCGGGTCCGGGGTAGGCCCGGCGCGGCACCGTCGTCCCGGAGGCCGCCGCAGACAGGTCGGAGATGGTCGAGATCGGGGTCGGGGATCGGAAGCGGCTCCTCGTCGTCGCCGACGACGTGGCATCGGCCGAGGCGCTACGGGAGCACCTCGGGCGCCACGGCTTCGCCGTGGCGCAAGCGACCTCGCCTCGCGCCGCCGCCAGGGCGGCCCGGGAGCTGGCACCCGACGTCGTCCTCGTCGACGCCGCCGTCCGCGGCGGCTGGCGCGACGTCGTCCTCGCCCTCGACGGCCTCGTCGACCGCCGTCGGGTCGCCGTCCTGGCCGCCTACTGGAGCGCCGAGGCCCGGCACGCCGCACGCGAATTCGGGATCGGTGAGACACTCCTCAAGCAGCTGGAGGGCCCGATCCTCGTCCACCGTCTCCGCCGCCTGGCCGAGACCGCACCGGCGGTGGACGGCAGGGAGCCCGGCGGTCCGGCGACGCCCGCCGCTCGTCTCGACCGACGGCGGGAGCCGGCCGCCACCGGGCCGGCCCCGCGCGACGCCGGGCCCGGGGCGGGACGGGAGCGCCGGGGGGCCTGACCGGCGAGCCGCCCCGTCCGTCTCGGTTCGGAGGGCGTCCTTCGGACGATGGGACGGCGGGCGAGGTCGGGCTCGACGGCGCACGGCGCCAGACGGGCGGACGGGGAGCGATGCGGTTCGGCCGGGATCGGCCGCCGCGAACGGAGGTGAACGATGGCTCAGGAGCGGGTCCTCATCATGGGTGCCGCCGGACGCGACTTCCACGTCTTCAACACCGTCTTCCGGGACGATCCGGAGGCCACCGTCGTCGCTTTCACCGCCGCCCAGATCCCGGGCATCGCCGGCCGCCTCTATCCGCCCGAGCTGGCCGGTCCTCGCTACCGGGAGGGGATCCCCATCGAGCCCGAGGACGCCCTCGAGCAGCTGATCCGCGACCTCGCCGTCGACCGGGTCGTCTTCGCCTACAGCGACGTCAGCCACGAGCACGTCATGCACGCCGCCTCACGCGCCCTCGCCGCCGGCGCCGACTTCAGCCTCTACGGTCCGCGCCGGACGATGCTGCGGAGCCGGCGCCCGGTCGTCGCCGTCGGGGCGGTCCGGACCGGGAGCGGCAAGAGCCAGACGACCCGCTATCTCGCCCGCCGCCTCGAGGCGGCCGGGCTGCGGACCGTCGTCGTCCGCCACCCGATGCCGTACGGCGACCTCGTCGCCCAACGCGTCCAGCGCTTCGCCGAGGCGGCCGACCTCGACCGCCACCGGGTGACCATCGAGGAGCGCGAGGAGTACGAACCCCACCTCGAGGCCGGCCGGGTCGTCTACGCCGGAGTCGACTACGCCGAGATCGTCCGGGCGGCCGAGGCCGAGGCGGAGGTCCTCCTCTGGGACGGCGGGAACAACGACTTTCCCTTCCTCGCCCCGAACCTCTTCGTCGTCGTGGCCGATCCGCTCCGTCCCGGCCACGAGCTCCGCTACCACCCGGGGGAGACAAACCTCCGGCTCGCCGACGTCGTGGTGATCAACAAGGTCGATTCGGCCGAGCCGGCGGCGGTCCGCCGGGTCCGAGCGTCCGTCGAGGCGGCGAACCCGCGGGCGGCCATCGTCGAGGCCCGCTCGGCCATCGCCGTCGATCGCCCCATCGCCGGGCTTCGGGTCGCCGTCGTCGAGGACGGGCCCACCCTCACCCACGGCGAGATGACCTACGGGGCCGGCGTCGTCGCCGCGCGTCGCTTCGGGGCAGCGGAGATCGTCGATCCGCGTCCGTACGCCGTCGGCTCCATCGCCGAGACCCTCGCCGCCCACCCGCGCCTCGAGCGGCTCATCCCGGCCATGGGCTACGGGGAGGCGCAGGTCGCCGACCTGCGCCGGACCCTCGAGGCGATGCCCGTCGACGTCGTCCTCTCGGCGAGCCCCATCGACCTGGGCAGGCTCCTCCGGCTCGACCGCCCCGTCGTCCGTGTCCGCTACGAGCTCGAGGAGCTGGCCGGCCCCTCCCTCGCCTCGTTCCTCGAGCCGATCGTCGCCGTGGTCCGGGCGGCTCGAGCGGGGGAGGAGGGTGGCCGGGCCGACGCCTCGGCGGCGCCGGCGTGACCGCGATGGCGGTCCGGACCGCCCGGGCCACCGGCTCGGGCGCCTCGCGGCTCCGATCGCGGGTGGGGTACCGTATCGGCTTTCGATCCGCCAGCCGAGGCTAGCCGGCGAGAAGGAGGACGATGCGCCATGGCCGTCGACGAACCGGTGGCCGGGAACGAGCCGAGTCCGGAGGAGGCCCGGGAGCAAGGCCCGGCAGACGCCCCCGACCCGGGATCCGAGCGGGCACCCGCCCCGTCCACCGCCGATCCCTGGCCGGCGGGGCCGCCGCGCCACTTCCTCACCCTCGACGTCCTCGGCCCCGCCGGCCTCCGGGCCGTCCTCGATCTCGCCCATCGGGCCAAGCGCGATCCCGCCGCCGTCCGCGGCCCGCTCGCCGGCGGCCAGATCGGGCTCCTCTTCGACAAGCCCTCGACCCGGACCCGGGTCAGCTTCGAGGCCGCCGCCTGGCGGCTCGGGATCCTACCGATCGCGCTCCGGCCCGACGAGCTCCAGCTCGGTCGGGGCGAGCCGATCCCGGACACGGCCCGCGTCCTGTCGCGCTACCTCGATGCCCTCGTCGTCCGCACCTTCGCCCAGGCCCGGCTCGCTGAGCTGGCCGCCGTGGCCACGATCCCGATCCTCAACGCCCTCACAGACGAGCACCACCCCTGCCAGGCCCTGGCCGACGTCATGACCCTCGAGGAGGCGTGGGGCAGCCTGGCCGGGGCGACCGTCGCCTACGTCGGCGATGGGAACAACGTCTGCCACTCCCTCGTCCAGGCAGCGGCCCTGGCCGGCTTCACGCTCCGGGTCGCCAGCCCGCCGGGCTACGCGCCGGACCCGGCCATCGTCGGCGCCGCCCGCCGGACGGCGGCGCTGACCGGCGCCCGGATCGAGGTGACGACCGATCCCCGAGCCGCCGTCGAGGGGGCCGACGCCGTCTACACCGACGTCTGGGTGTCGATGGGGGAAGAGGCCGAGGCGGACGCGCGGCGAGCCGTCTTCGCTCCCTACCAGGTGAACGGCGCCCTCTTCACCCTGGCGGCGCGCCACGCCATCTTCCTCCACTGCCTGCCGGCCCACCGCGGCGAGGAGGTGACGAGCGAGGTCATCGATGGCCCGGCCTCGCGGGTCTGGGACCAGGCCGAGAACCGCCTCCACACCGAGCTGGCCATCCTCTACGTCGTCCTGACCGGCGATCTCCACGGTCGACGCCTCCCGGTCTGAGGCGTGGCACCGGCCGCCTCGGCACCGGAGGCCCGCCCCGGCACCGGAGGCCCGCCCCGGGCCCCCGGGTCGTCGTCGGCATCGAGCGCCCGCCTCGGCAGCCCGGCACCGTCCCCTCGGCAGCCCGGCACCGTCAGCTCGGCCGCCCGGACTCTCGTCGCACCTCGATGGTTCCTCGCCGTCCCGCGAGGGCCGGCCGGGCCCGGCCCGGCGTTCGACCGGTCCCGGCGACGGGTGACCCGTAGCCCACCGCTTCGGGCCGGTCGGCCCGCGCCGGCCGCCGCCCGACGGACGAAACTCAGCGGCGACGGGAGGTGCACGATGCACGGTCAAGCAGCACGACAGAGCACGCTTGCCTCGCTCCGCAGCGGCGGACCGCGGCGGGGCGGGGCGATCACCTGGGTCGACCGCCGCCGGGCCCTCGTCGTGAAGACGGCGCCCGACGGGTCGGTCGAGATCGGGCGGGTCGAGCGCGACGTGCCCGGCGACGGGCGGACGTACCTCGCCCGGATCGTCCACGAGATCGGCGACCGGGATCGGGTCGTCGTCGTCGGCCCCTGGCCGGAGCGGACCGCCCTCGAGCGCGAGTACGTCGCCGTCTACCAGCGGCCCGAACGGCTCGTCGACCTCGAGCCGGTCGATCCCTTGGAGCGGGCCGCCGGCGACGAGTCGATCCTCGTCGCGGAGCTCCGCCGGCTCGCCGCGAGCTAGGCAGGCCCCACCACAGGCGACGCGACGGAGAGCGAGGACGACGATGAGCACCCACACCGAACCGCCGGCCCTCGCCGGCCTCGAATGGTTCGGGCCCAACCTCAATCCGGAGGCGCGCGCCCGCCTGGCCGCCATGGCCAAGGTGGTCGAGTATCCGCCCGGGGCGGAGGTCTTTCGAGAGGGCGAGGAAGCGACCCAGTTCGGGATCGTCACCGCCGGGCGGATCGCCCTGCGCGTCCTCGTCCCCGAGCGGGGCCAGACGACGATCCTGACCTGCGAGCCGGGCGACATCGTGAACTGGTCGGCCCTCGTGCCGCCCTACCGGTCGACCTCGACGGGGGTGGCGATCGAGCCGGTGACCCTCCTCGCCTTCGACGGGGCGGAGCTCCGAAACGCCCTCCGCCACGACTGCGCCCTCGCTGCCGTCGTCTACCCGCGGCTCCTGCGAGCCGTGGCCCGGCGGCTCGTGGCGACGCGGAACCAGCTCCTCGACCTCTTCGCCCGACAGGTGGGTGAGCCGTGGTAGCGACCCCCGAGCCCAGGGCCCAGGATCCGGAGCCCCTCGGGGCGGCACTGCCGCGGACCGAGCCGCTCCCGGCCGAGGGAACCTGGTTCCTCGCCAAGGCGAACCTCCAGCTCCTCATCGACCAGCTTCGGGCCGACGGCCGGATCGTCCTCGGTCCCACCGTCGCCGACGGGGCCATCGTCATCGACGAGGTCCGCTCGGTCGAGGCGCTGCCGGTCGGCTGGCGCGACCAGCAAGCGCCGGGCCACTACCGCCTCGAGCGGCGGACCGACGGTGCCGCGGCGACCCGCATCTTCGACTTCACGGTCGGGCCACAGTCGCCGAAGCGCTGGACCTTCCCCCCGCGGACGCCGCTCGCCGTCGGGCGGCGCGACGACGGTCGGGTGCGCCACGAACCCGTCGTCCCCAAGCCGCCGAAGCTCGCCTTCCTCGGTCTGCGGGCCTGCGAGATCGCCGCCCTCGAGGTCCAGGATCGGGTCTTCCTCGGTGGGCCCTTCGTCGATCCCGACTACGAGGCCCGGCGCGAAGCCGCCTTCATCGTCGCCGTCGAGTGCGCCGTCGCCGGGGGGACGTGCTTCTGTACCTCCATGGGAACGGGCCCCGAGGTCACCCGCGGCTACGACCTCGCCCTGACTGAGCTCGACGAGGGCTTCCTCGTTCGGGCCGGCAGCCGGGCCGGCGCCGACCTCCTCGCCCGGCTCCCGCTCAGCCTGCCGAGCGCGGACCAGTTGAACCGAGCGACCGAGCAGCGGGCCCGGGTCCGGGCGGCCATCGGCGACCCCGTCGCGACGCGCGGCCTGCGGGATCGCCTCCTCGCCCAGTGGGACAGCCCCGGCTGGGCCGCCGTCGCCGAACGCTGCCTCCTCTGCGCCAACTGCACCCTCGTCTGCCCGACCTGCTTCTGCTCGAGCGTCGAGCAGCGGTCCGACCTCGACGGGCGAACGGCGACCATGGAGCGGGTCTGGGACTCGTGCTTCACGGCCGGCTTCGCCAAGGTCGCCGGCGGCTCCTTCCGAAGTCGGCCCCGCGACCGCTACCGGCAGTGGCTGACCCACAAGTTCGCGACCTGGATCGACCAGTTCGGGACCTTCGGCTGCGTCGGCTGTGGTCGCTGCATCACCTGGTGTCCGGTCGGCATCGACGTCCGGGCCGAGCTGGCGGCCATCGCGCCGCCCTTCGAGGTCGCGGCCGAACCGCTGGCCGTCCCGGCCGTCGCCGGGCCGGCGGAGTTCCGGCCGGCCCGGATCCGGGAGGTCCGTCACGAGACCGCCGACACGACGACCCTCGTCCTCGACCAGCTCCATCCGGCCTTCCCGGCCGGGCGGCCGGGCCAGTTCGTCATGGTCAACCTGCCGGCCTTCCCGCCCCTCCCGATCTCGATCAGCCGCTTCCATCCGGACGCCATCGAGCTGACGATCCGGGCCGCCGGGCCGGCGACGACGACCCTCATCGGTCTGCCGGTCGGGCACGAGATCGGGCTTCGCGGGCCGCTCGGGACGAGCTGGCCCCTCGATCGAGCCCTCGGCCGGGACGTCGTCATCGTCACCGGCGGGATCGGGCTCGCCCCGCTCCGGCCCCTCGTCGATGCCATCGCCGCCCAGCGCGACCGCTTCGACGCCGTTCGGCTCTACTACGGGGCGCGGACCCCGCGCGACCTCCTCTACCGGGAGGACCTCGTGGTCTGGGGGCGCGACGCCGAGATCGAGGTGAGCCTGACCGTCGACCGGGCCGGCCCGGACTGGACGGGACCGGTGGGGGTCGTGACGAACCTCTTCGACCGGGCGAGCTGGGACGGCCGCCACGCGGTCGCCTTCGTCTGCGGTCCGGAGCGGATGATGCAGGTGACCGTCGACGTCCTGCGCGAGCTCGGCCTCGCCGACGACCGGATCTTCGTCACCCTGGAGCGCCACATGGAGTGCGGGATCGGCCTCTGCGGCCACTGTCAGATGGGCCGTTTCTTCGTCTGCCGCGACGGCCCGGTCTTCTCCATCGCCCAGCTGGGCGGGGTCTTCGGCCGGGAGGGGATCTGATGGCTGCGACGCCGACGAGCCACCAGCCGGCCGCCCATTCCCCCGGGGCTCGCCTCCGGGTCGGGGTCGTCAAGTACGCCTCGTGCGACGGCTGCCAGCTCACCCTCCTCGATCTCGAGGACGAGCTGCTCGACATCGTCGAACGGTTCGACCTCATCGAGTTCCCCGAGGCGAGCTCGAGCCGCTCCTCGGGACCCTACGACGTCCTCCTCGTCGAGGGCTCGATCAGCACGCCGGAGCAGGCGGCGGAGATCGTCGAGCTCCGCCGGGCCGCCCGGCGCTTGGTGACCATCGGGGCCTGTGCCTCCGCCGGCGGGATCCAGGCCCTCCGGAACTGGATCGACCACGAGGCCTTCCGGGCGGCCGTCTACGCCCACCCCGAATACGTCGCGTCGCTCGCGACGGCGACCCCGGTCCGGGAGCACGTCCCGGTCGACTTCGAGCTGACCGGGTGCCCGATCTCCAAGGCCCAGCTCCGCGAGGTCCTGGCCGCCCTCGCCATCGGCCGACGGCCGCAGATCCGCGAAGAGGCCGTCTGCCTCGACTGCAAACGACGGGGCACGGTCTGCGTCATGGTCGCCCGCAACGTGCCCTGCCTCGGGCCGGTGACCCAGACCGGTTGCGGGGCCATCTGTCCGGCCTTCGGCCGGGGTTGCTACGGCTGCTTCGGGCCGCGGGAGCAGGCGAACGCCGACGGTCTGGCCGCCTGGCTCCTCGCCGACGGCCGGGCGCCGGCCGATGTGGGCCGGCTCTTTGCCGGGTTCACCGCGTACGCCGAGCCGTTCCGGAGCGTCGTGACCCGGCTCGGCGGGACCCGGATGACGCCCGGCAGCCCGGTCCTCCGGGCGACGTCGGGCTCGGCGCACCCCGGTCCGGATCCGGCCGCCGAGGCCGCGAAGCCCGCTCGCCCGAAACGCGGAGGTTCCGATGCACGGTCCTGAGGGGACGGGCGCCCCGACCGGCGCCCCCGACGAGGTGGTCGTTCGAACCGACTACTTGACCCGGGTCGAGGGCGAGGGCTCGCTCCTCCTGCGGGTGAGGGGGAGCGAGGTCGTCGAGGCGCGCCTGCGGATCTTCGAGGCGCCCCGCTACTTCGAGCAGCTCGTCGTCGGCCGGACGCCCGACGAGGTCATCGACATCGTCGCCCGGATCTGCGGGATCTGCCCCATCGCCTACCAGATGACGGCCGTCCACGCCTTCGAGGCCGCCTTCGGGGTGACCATCGACCCGGCCGTCCGGGCCCTCCGCCGGCTCCTCTATTGCGGCGAGTGGATCCAGAGCCACGCCCTCCACATCTTCCTCCTCCACGCCCCCGACTTCCTCGGCTATCCGTCGGCACTGGCCATGGCCGCCGACCACCGGCCCCTCGTCGAGCTCGGGCTCCGGATCAAGAAGGTCGGCAACGAGCTCATCGAGCTCCTCGGCGGGCGGTCGGTCCACCCGATCAGCGTCCGCGTCGGCGGCTTCTCGCGGGTCCCACGGCGAGCCGACCTCGAGGCCATCCGGGCCGCCCTCGATACCGCCGTCGAGGGCGCCTTGGGGACCGTCCGTTTCGTGGCCGACCTCGAGGCCCCGGCCTTCGAGCGTGAGCCGCGCCTGGTCGCCCTCCGGCACCCGGCCGAGTACCCGTTCAACGAGGGTCGGATCGTCTCGAGCGACGGTCTCGACCTGGCCCCTTGGGCCTGGGACGAGGCCTTCGTCGAGGAGCAGGTGGAGGGCACGAACGCCCTCCACGCCCGAACGAAGGACGGCGGCGTCTACCTCCTCGGCCCGGCGGCCCGGGTCAGCCTCGACGCCGACCGGCTCCATCCGCTCGCCGCGGAGGCCCTCGCCGAGACCGGTCTGGCCGGCCGGATCCGGACGAACATCTTCTGGTCCATCGCGGCGCGGGCCATCGAGCTCCTCCACGCTTGCGCCGAAGCCCGCGATCTCGTCGACGCCTACGTCCCGCCGGCCGAGCCGGCCGTCGCCTGGACGCCGCGACCCGGTCGGGCGGCCTGGGCGACGGAGGCCCCGCGGGGCCTGCTCTGGCACCGCTACGAGGTCGACGAGGGGGGTCGGATCGCCGGCGCCCAGATCGTCCCGCCGACGAGCCAGAACCAGGCGGCCATCGAGCAGGACCTGCGGCTCTTCGGGCCGGCCGTCCTCGGCCTCCCGAAGGAAGAGGCGACGGTCCGCGTGGAGCAGCTCGTCCGGAGCTACGACCCGTGCATCAGCTGCGCCACCCACTTCCTCGA
>DAOTYQ010000088.1:0-40585 GCA_034434735.1 Chloroflexota bacterium | reverse complement strand
CCCCCTCGGTGCCGGCTGGCTCGCCTCGGCCTTCCTCGGTTCGGCCAGCCATCTCGTCCCGTCCATCGGCCCCGGCGATCCGGAGCGCCACGCCGCCGTCCGGCGGCTCCTGGGCCGGGCGGCGACGGCCCGTCTCCTCGGACTCCACGGCGGGGTCCTCCTCCTCGGCCTCGCCTCGATCTCGGCCGACGCCGGCGCGCCGGCGGGATCGGCCCGGGCGCTCGAGGTGCTCGGGGCCCTCGGCCTGGCCGGCGTCCTCGTCGCGGCGGCGGCCTCCCTCGTCCTCCTCGGGCGGGGCCTCGTCGTCCTCCTCCGGGCGGCCTGATCGGGGATCGGACCGGGACGGATACGGCGGCGGGCCCGGCGATGCCTCGCCGGGCCCGCGTGGGGACCGGGAACCGCTGGCGGCCTTCGCTCCGTTCTTCGGGTCGCCGTCAGTTCTTCGGGTCGCCGTCGCCGGCCTTGATGAGGCCGAGGGCGCCCCGGCCGACGAAGTTGAAGGCGTGGGTGACGAAGGGGTAGAGGCCGTCCTCGGCGGTCGTGAACTCGACGATGGCGCCCTGGGCCGGAGCGAGGTCGACGGCCTGGGAGCCCCAGTTCCCGGCGTTGCCGCGGGCGAGGACGACGCCCTCCTTGATGACGGTGTCGAAGATCGTCCCGACGACGTGGAAGGCGCTGTCGACCGACGGGCCGGCGTCGAGGACGAAGATCCGGACCCGCTTGCCGGTCGCGACCTGGAGCGGGTGGTCCTTGTACTGGTTGGCGACGCCGTTGAAGACGACGAAGTCGGGGGCGGGGGCCGCGGCCGAGGCCTTCAGGTAGTCGACCGGCTGGCCCTGCGGGCCGAGGTACCACTCGCTCTGGACGATGGCGAACTCGTGGTCGACCTTCGGCAGGCCCTCGCGCGGCTCGACGATGACCATCCCGAACATGCCGTTGGCGATGTGGTGGAGCGCCGGTGCCGTCCCGCAGTGGTACATCCAGACCCCGGCGTAGTCGGCCGTCCACTCGTAGAGGAGCTCCTCGCCGGGGTTGATCGAGCGCATCTCGTCGTTCCAGGCGACCTGGCTGGCGTGGAAGTCGATGCTGTGGGGCAGCTTGTTCGTGGCCGGGTTCTTGAGGTGGACGCGGATGGTGTCACCGACCTTGACCCGGATCGTGGGTCCGGGCACGGTTCCGCCGAAGGTCCAAACGCCGACCACGTAGCCAGGGGCGACGGTCATCGTCTTCTCTTCGATGACAAGGTCGATGTCGTGGACGTTGCCGGGCAGGAGGGCCGGCGCCGTGGCGTCGTAGAGCTCGTAGGGCGGGGCGTTCGGGTCGGGCGAGATGTCGAGGGTCGGGGCCGGTCCGCCGTGGTCACCGGTGCCGGAATCCCCGGATCCGGCCGTGCCGCCGGAGCCGCCGCTGCTGGCCGCTACGACGACCTTGCCCTCCATGCCCGCCTGGGCGTGGCCCGGGATGTCGCAGAGGAAGGTCGTCCCCTCCGCCGGGATCGCCACCGTCCCGGTCGCCGTCTGGCCCGGCTGGGCCTCGATCTTCGTCCCGTCGGCGAAGACGACGTTGTGGACGATGCTGCCGGTGTTCTTGACGGCCACCTCGTAGGTCCCGGGCTGGGCCACGGTTAGCGTCGCCGGTCGATAGCCGAGATCGAACATCTCGATCTCGAGCCGCCCGAGGACGGCGCCGCCACCCGTCTGGGGGCCGGTCGATGGAGCCGGGGTGCCGCCACCCATCATCCCCCCGCCGCCCATCATCCCACCCCCGGGCGGGTAGGTCCACGTCGGCGTCTATTGGTCGTGCAGCCGGCGATGGCGACGCTCAGGGCCGCCGCCACGGCGAGCCAGTGGATGAACCGCATCTGGGCGCGCACGCTACTGCCTCCTGAACTCATACTAAACTGCTACACCTTTGTAGCCGGCAGGGGTGCTCCGGCATCCGGCCGGATGGCCCGAATCGACGGTGACGAACGGCGGGTCGGATCGGCAGGCCGGCGCCCGAACGGGCGACCGGTCAGGGGCCCGCGGTCGCAAGCCCGGCCGCTTCGAGGAGGATCGCCAGGCGCGCCTCGATCTCCGGGAGGCGAGCCAGCTGCGCGGCGAGGGCCTCCATCGTCGCCCGATAGGCATCGACGTTCGCGATCGAGGCGGCGAGCCCGAGCCGGGCCGTCGAGCGGAGCTCGTCGTAGAAGGTCCGGAGATCGCTCGCCAGGCCCGTGGCCGGGGGCCAGGTCGCAAGGCGGGCGAGCTGGTCGGTGCCGGCCGCCGCCTCGGCGGCGATGGAACGGATGGCCGCCGCGGCCGTGGCCGCATCGAAGGTTGGAGCCGCCAGGGTGGCGTCGATGGCGTCGAGGCCCTCGGCCAGGCGTTCGTTCAGGGCGGCGATCTGGCGAAGTGCCGAGCGCGCCGGTACGGGCACGCCGTCCGGCGGCGCCGGGGTGGCGCTCGCGACCGGAATCGGTGTGGCGACACCGACCTCGCTCGGGACCGACTCGGCCGTCGGGGCGGAGGCGCCGACGACCCTCGGCAGCCCGGCGACAACGCCCGCCGTGACGATCGAGCCGCCGGCGGCGAGGCCGACGGCGAAGCCGGCGACGAGGAGGATCACCGCGCGCCGGAGCTGGACCCCGACGAGGAAGCGCATGCCGCAGGCCGGGCAGCGACGGCTGCCGGCCCGAAGCGGCCGGTTGCAACCCGAACAGGAGAGGACCTGGAGGCCGGGTTCGCCGATGGGGAGGGTGCCCTCCGCCGCCCCGCTCGCCGCGGTGGTGCGGCCGGACGGGCGCTCGCGAGCCCAGACGTCGAGTGCCAGTCGCATGGGTCCTCCGGTGGCGAGCCGGCGGCGAGCTGGCGTCCGCCGTCGCCGCCGGCCGGCAGAGGCGACTCTAGGCGCCGGAGTGTCTCCTGGCAGCCGGCCGAAGGTCCCGGTCCGCCCCGTACTGGCGGCGTCTGGCGCATACTCCAGACATGCGACTCGAGCTGACCCGACGGGGCGACTACGCCGTTCGGGCGATGCTCGCCCTGGCCGAGCCGCGGGCCGGAGGGGCGGGGCAGAACGGCTGGCTCTCGGTCCGCCGGATCGCCGAACGGATGGCGATCCCGCATCGTTTCCTGCCCCAGGTCATGCGCGACCTCGCCTCGGCCGGACTCGTCGAGGCCCAGACGGGCCGGAGCGGCGGCTACCGCCTCGCCCGCCCGGCGGCGTCCATCACCCTCCTCGACGTCATCGAGGCGGTCGAAGGCGACAGTCGACGGCAGGCCTGCGTGTTGCGGGGTGGGCCCTGCGGCCGCGACGGCTACTGCGCCGTCCACGCCGTCTTCTTCGCGGCCCAGGAGGCGCTGCTCGACCACTTCGAGCGGACGTCCCTCGCTGAGGTGGCGGCGGTCCTCCCGTCCCTCGATGGCCAGCTGGCTCCGTCGGCCGGGCGTGAGGCTCGCGTCGCAGCCGCGGCGGCGCGAGCCCGACCCGCCGCGGAGGCATGGCTGCACGGACCGGAGTCGGGAGCGTCGCCGAGTCCGGCCGGCGACAGCACGCTCAGCCGCCGCTCGCCCCGTCGCCCCGAAGCTCGCCCGTCGCGTAGCCCGTCAGCTCGACGTAGGCCAGGCCACTGAGCGGCCGCCCGGCCCGACTCGCCCGAACGAGCTGTGAGCCCTCCCAGTAGACGACCCCCGTCGTCGCCCTGGTGTCGAGCTCCTGGTCGGCGACCGTCGGCCGGAGCTCGACGACGAGCGCCTGGGCGGGAACCTCGATCCGCCAGCCGGCGGGGTAGCGGGCCCCGCTCCGGGGGCTCGTCCAGGAGCCGAGGACGGTGACCTCGAAGGCCGAGGCGGGGAGGTGGCGGGCCGTACCGTCCGGCGCGACGAGGGTGCCGTAAGCGAGGGTGGGGCGCCCGTCGGGGCTCCGGACGAGGGAGATCGTCAGGTCGGTCCCGTCGTCGAGGTTCACCGCGAACCAGTCCCAGCCGCCGCCGACGGCGATGAAGTCGCCCCACTGGTGGTCGAACCAGGCGAGACCGTCGACGGGGACGACCCGCTCGCCGAGGACCAGCGTCCCTCGAACCCCGAGTCGGGTCCGCGAGTAGTAGTAGGACCCGCCCGCTGGCCCGAAGTCCACCCAGCCGTCGCCATCGTGGAGGACGGGTGGCCGAAGGGCCGCGAGCCCGAGGTCGAGCCGGAATCCCCCCGCCAGTTCGGCCGCCGCTGCCTCTTCGGGCGTGAGGCCGGCTTGGATACGCAGCCGGTCGTCGGCCCCGGCCATGACCCAGGGCTCCGGAGGGACGACGTCCGTTCGCCGCGGGTCGAAGCCGGTCACGGCGAGGGCGAAGCCGGACGGTGTGCCCGAGGCGTCGCGCGGCGAGCGATCGACCTGGGGGCCGAGCTCGCTTCGCTGGGCGAAGCGGAATGTCCCCGCCGTCTCGTCGGTGAGGGCCAGGTGGGAGGCCCAGCTCACCGGCAGGGCACCGCGCTCGGCTCGGAAGACGACGAACTCGAAGCCGAACCGCTCGCCGGCCGGGCCGCGGAGGTGGCCGGTGACGTACCACCACTCGGTCAGTCGGTCGTGGGGGCCGTCGTCGCGCGGGAAGACGATGGGTTGCGGATCGACCGGCGGGGTCGGTGCCGGGGTGGGCGAGGGCGGCGCGGCTCGGGGCGCCGGCGGATTGGCGAGGATCGGCCCGGAGCAGGCGGCCAGAACGGCTGCGAGGATTGCGCCGAGGAGGATCGTCCGGAAGACGACGGCCCCCCGACCGCGCTCGCCTCTGCTTCGGCTCATCGGATCCGGGCCTCCAGCTCGGCCTCCGGCGAGGGGAGGCGGTTCGTCACGAGCCGCTCGAGCCAGGCGGGCAGCCACCAGTTCCAGCGCCCGAGGAGGCGCATCGTGGCCGGCACGAAGAGGGCTCGGACGATGGTCGCGTCGAGGGCGACGGCCAGGGCGATCCCGAGGCCGAGGGCCTTGATGAGGACGATGTCGGCGAAGGTGAACGATCCGGCCACGAGGACGACGATGAGGGCCGCCGAGGTGACGATCCGACCGCTCCGCTCGAGCCCCCGGGCCACCGCCTCCCGGTTGTCGCCGGTCCGGTCCCAGACCTCCTTCATCCGCGACAGGAGGAAGACCTCGTAGTCCATCGACAGGCCGAAGAGGACGCAGAACATGATGATCGGCAGGGTCGTCTCCACGAAGCCCAGGGGCCGAAAGCCGAGGACGGCCGAGAGGTTGCCGTCCTGGAAGATCCAGACCAGGGCGCCGAAGGAGGCGACGATGGACATCGTGTTCATGACGAGGGCCTTGGCTGGCAGGACGACGGACCGGAGGAGGACGAAGAGGACGAGGTAGGTGGCGACGACGATAAAGACGGCCGTCCGGGGGAACTCGGCCAGGATCCCGGCCACGACGTCCTCGACGTCGGCCGCGCCGCCGCTCACGAGGACCGTCACCCCCGGCGGCGGGGCGAGCGGGCCGCTCGCCGCCCGGAGATCGCGGACGAGGGCCCGACCGCTCGGGTCGTTGCTCGGGTAGGGCGTGTAGACGGTGAAGACCGTGAGGTCGCCCCGGGTCGTCGCGGCGAGGGTGTCGGCCACGGCCCGGTCCGGCGGGCCGCCGGGGGCGGCGTAGAGGAGCTGGTACTGAGCCGTCGTCAGGCGGGGATCGACGTCGACGAGGCTCTCGACCCGGGTCACCCGAGGATCGGCGGCCAGGCGACGGCTGTAGTCGACGAGGGCCGCGATGTTCGCCGGGTCGGTCACCGGTCCGGTCGTTCGGACGGCCAGGACGATAGGGGCGAACTCCCCTTCCCCGAAGGCGGCCGTGAGGCGGTCGAAGGCGGCTCGGCTCGGCACGCTCGGCGGGAGGATCGAGGCGTCGGGGGCGTTGAGGCGGACCGACAAGAAGGGCGCGCCGAGGGCGAGCAGGATCACCAGGACCGGGACGAAGACGGCGAGGGGTCGATCCATGACCCAGCGAGCGAGGCGGGCCCAGCGGCCGTCGCCGCCCGCGTCGGGGCGCAGCCGGCGGACGCGCAGCCAGTCGATCCGCGGTCCGAGGACGGCGAGGATGGCCGGCAGGAGGGTGAGGGCCGCCGCAACGCCGAGACCGACGACGATCGCCCCGGCGATGCCGATGGAACGGAGCATCATGAAGTCGAAGAAGGCGAGGCCCAAGAGCCCGAGGAGGACAGTGGAGCCGGAGAAGAAGACGGCGCGACCGGCCGTGGCGACGGTGGTGGCGAGCGACCGCTCGACGGCATCGGCGGCGTCGCCGTGTCGAGCGAGCTCCTCGCGGAAGCGGCTCGCGACCAGGAGCGAGTAGTCGATCCCGAGGCCGAGGCCGAGGAGGGTCGTCAGGTTGAGGACGAAGATGCTCATCGGGGTCAGCGTCGCCAGGAGGTGGACGATGCCGAGGGCGACGACGACCGCCGCGCCGCCGACGACGAGGGGGATGGCAGCAGCCACCACGGAGCCAAAGACGAGGAGGAGGGCGAGGGCGGCGAGGGGTAGCGAGATGAGCTCGCTCCGGCGGAGGTCCTCCTCGGAGACGAACTGGACGTCGCCGTAGAAGGCGGGCCCCCCGGCGAGGCCGACCTCGAGCCCATCGGGGTGGCGGAGGCGGGCCTCGATCCCGGGGAGCGCCTGTGGTGAGTCGTCGGCCGGCAGGTCGAGGAGGACGACGTCGAAGGCGGTGCGACCGTCGGCCGAGACCTGGCGCGGGGCGAAGACGTGGGAGCGGAGGCCCCGGACGTGGGGGGCGTCGGGGAGGTCGCGGACGGCCTCGGCGGCGGCCCGCTCGAACTCGAGGCTACCGACCCGGAGCGTCTCGGAGTGGAAGACGACGACGACCGCCGAGGGCGGGAAGTCGAGCTCGCGTTCCAGGATCTGGCGGGCCCGGCTCGTCTCGAGCCAGTCGGCAACGAAACCGCCCGGCCGAAGGGCCGCCGAGACGCCGGGGAGGAGCGGCGCTGCCCCGGCGAGGAGGGCGAGCCAGGCGGCGATGATCCACCAGCGCCGACGGTGGGCAAGGCGACCGAGCCGCTCGAAGACGGTCGCCGGGGGAGCGGGTTGCATTGGCCCTCATCGTAGGTGACTTGGCCGATCGGTGGGGGCTGCAGGCCCCCGCCTCCACGGGCGAGCGATCCCATCGTGGGCCGTCCCTCGCCCAGATTCGAGCGCTTCGAGCCCGCTGTGGGAGAATGGCGGCCGCGATGTCAGCTTCCCGCCTCGTCCCGCGCGCCGCGCCACCCGTCGTCCGGGTCGGGCGGGCCGGTGCCCTGGCCGGCGCCGTCGCCCTCTTCGTCCTCCTCGTCGGGCCGCTCCTCCTCGGCCGGCCGGGTTTCCTCGAGGTTGTCCACAACGGCGTCACGGCCCACGTGCCGGTCCCGCTCTTCGATGCCGCCCTCCGGACGTTCGGCGCCGCTGCCAAGGGGCTCCTCTTCGTCGGCGTTGCAGGAGGGGTCGTGGGAGCGGGGGCACTCGTCGCGATCGGCCTCCGGCGTGTCGGCGGTTCGGGCGGACTCATCGACGGTCTCGTCGACCGGCCGGTCCGGTTGGCGGCGGCCGCCGCGGCCATCGCCTGGCTCCTCGGCGAGCTCGTCGTCCTCCCGGTCTTCGGGGCGGGCCCCTTCGGCTCGGCGTATCGGGGCGATGGGGCCGCCCTGCAGGTGCCCTTCGCGGTCGCCTGTCTCGCCTACGGTCTCGTGCTCGGAGGCTCGTTCGCCCCGACGGCGGACCGACCGGCTGGGAGCGGCGAGCCTCCGGCGGCTTGGAAGCCGGCCATCGACCGCCGCGCCCTCCTTGCTCGTGGGCTGGCGCTCGTCGGCTGGGGCGCCGTCCTCGGATCGGGACTCGTCGTGATCGGGCGGGTCGCGGCGGGCACCCGGACGGTCACGGTGCCGCGGCCCCAGGCGGCGGGCGGCTTCGGCCCGACCCCGCGCCTCACGCCGGTGGCCGACTTCTACGTGATCGCCAAGGACCTCCTCCCCCCGAGCATCGACCCGGCCGACTGGACACTTTCGGTGGGTGGGCTCGTCGAGCGGGAGCGCTCGTTTCGGCTGGCGGACCTCCGCCGGCTGCCGCGGGTCGAGGGCGAGCGGACGCTCGAGTGCATCAGCAACGAGGTCGTCACCTGGGGTGGTCTGGTCGGCAACCAACGCTGGGCTGGGGTCCGCCTCCTCGACCTCCTCGCCGAGGTCGGGGTCCGGCCCGAGGCGACCCACGTCCTCTGGCGATCGGCCGACGGCTACACCGAATCGCTTCCCCTCGTCGAGGTCGACGACGGGGTCTGGCTCGTCGACGAGATGGGGCCGCCGGGGACGCCGCTGACCCCGGACCACGGCTTTCCGCTCCGGGTCCTCGTCCCCGGGCGGTACGGGATGAAGCAGCCGAAGTGGCTGACCGCCATCGTCCTGACCGACCACGACGAGCCGGGTTACTGGGTGACCCGCGGCTGGAGCGCGGCGGCGGTCGTTCGGACCTGGAGCCGGATCGACGAGCCGCGGGCCGGGGACGGCGTCCCGGTCGGGCGACCCTTCCCCGTCTTCGGGGTCGCCTTCGCCGGGGAGCGCGGGATTCGGCGGGTCGAGGTGAGCGTCGATGACGGGCGAAGCTGGACGGAGGCCGAGCTCGAGGCCGTGGAGTCCGGGATCGGGCTGTCGGTCTGGCGGCGCTGGCGGGCACGGGTCGAGCTGGCGGTCCCTGGCCCGGCGGTCCTCGTCGTCCGGGCGACCGACGGCCTCGGTGTCGTCCAGGAGGCAGAGGTGCGGCCGCCGCTCCCGGCCGGCGCCACCGGCTATCACCGGGCTCCGGTCGTCGGGGTGTCCGGCGGGTGATGGCGGCCCTGCCGGGTTCGGTCAGCGGCTGCGGGCGGGTCGGCGAGCCGAGTCCGGCCACTCCGGCGGTCGCATCGGGGGCGTCTCGGCACGGTAGTCCTCTACTCCCCGGCGGTCCTCCGGCCACCCGGTAGTCCCCGTCGCGCAAGTCTCGGCCGGCGAAGGGTCGCCTTTGCTACGATGTCGGTCGTCCCGTGTCCCGATGACGTTTGAGGCGAGAGGAGATCCGTGCAGCTTCTGCTCGCGCCCTTCCAGGGGCCAGTTCAGTTCGTGAGCTTCAGCGTGGCGACCATCCTCGCCGCCGCCATCATCCTGGTCGCCCTCCGGGCGGCGATGACGCCGGAGCAGGGTCGTCGCGGCTGGGTGCGGGCCATCACGAGCGTCAACGCCAAGGTCTTCTTCGCGCTCCTCTTCGTGGCCTGGGCCCTCGTTTTCGGGATCGGTCTCCAGTTCGTCCCCCACGTCGGGGCGAACTCTCCCTATGGCGGCCTGGCCCTCATCGCCCTCTTCAGCGGCTTCTTCATCATGATGGGGTTCCTCTGGGCCGTCATCGGCGAGTAGGACGGCGGGCGGCGCTGGGGGTCCGGGGCCGGCCTGAGCGTCTCGTCTGCCGCCGCTGACGTCGCCTCACCGATGGGGGCAGGGCCCCCTGTCCGGCCTCGGATCGAGCACCGGGCGTCCCTCCCCGACGGCTCGGAGCGGACGGTCCAGACGGCGATGGCGGTCCCGGATCAGACCGCCGGCGCACCTCTCCTTCGTTTGGGCCTGGATCGTCGAGGCCGGGGAGTCCGTCTCGGGCCTCGGATCGAGCAGCCGGTGCGACCGGGGGCGGTCTCTGGTTCCGAATCCAGTCCAGCGTCCCGTTCGGACTCCCCGGTCCACCCCCCGTTCGGACTCCCGGCCCAGCGTCCGGTCCAGCGTCCCGTTCGGATCCCCGGTCCAGCCTCCCGTTCAGATATTCACTCCGTGCATGCCAACTAGGCACGGCGGCTTCGGACACGGTCAGCCATGCCGGTGGTGAATATGCCGAGCGCGTGCCCAGTTCCAATCGGGGCAGCTATGTTCGCGGTGAATACCCGGAGCCCGCGCCCGGTGCTGATCGGGGCAGACATTCGCCGGGCGAATGCGAGACCCGTCGGGCGGGCCCGGTTCTTGTCATCCATTCAGTCGGTGCGTCGGTGACTGCGTCGCCGAGCACTGGGGGCAGGGTGCCACGCTCCGGGCGGTTCGGGCGACGCTCCGGGCGGTTCGGGCGACTACGGCTACCGCCGTTGGGCTGGTCATGGGAGCCGGCGAGCATGCGCGGGATGAATAGCTGATCTGCGCCGATCCGCCGCCTCCTCCCTCGCACGTACGGAGCGGCACCTACGGAGCGGATATGCCGGTGATGGGTCGCTGAGCCCGCCGCCCGGAGCTATTCCCAGCGTCACGGCGGTTCCATCCGGCGCGGCTCGTCGGCTTCGATCCAGGCGTGCTCTGCCAGACCGGGTCCGACCCCCGTCGCGCTCTCCCATGGGCCCGGGGTGACGCGCTCTCTCGAAACGCCCAGCCGCGACCCCTTCCGCCGGGCAGCAGGGCCAAGAGGGGCGTCCGCCCGGCCCGAGAGAGCGAGCCGCCGGCCGCCCTCACCGAACAGCGCGACCCTTTCGTCCGGGCAGAGCGGCCGAACGAGGCGTCGCCAACCGGTCGTTCCCCGCCCCGCCCTCTCCAGAGCGCGGACCCTACCCCCTCTGCCGACCAGCGGTGCTGAACGACGCGTCCGCTCGGCCCCCGCCCTCAGGGAAGCGCAGCGACGAGCCCTTCCGCCAGCCGATCGTCGGTGCCGAAGACGTAGAAGAACGTATCGCCCTTGACGTAAACCCAGGCGGCCAGTCCGGGGATCTTCTCCCCGTAGACCTGCTTCCCGCCCACCGACGTCTTCTTCGTGGTGTCGATGACCTCGCCGGTTACCCAGGTCTCCAACGCCTTGCTGTCGATGCCCTTGATCTGGAACGCCATGGCCAGGACCTGGGGCATCCCGCTGCTCGAGCCGGCCGGAAACGCGAGCGCCACCCCGACGTCTCGCATCGACTTGCCGTTCGCCTTCAGGAACCGGTCGAACTCGTCGTCCTCGAGGTCGAGGGGGACGAAGGGCGGGAGCGCGGCGAAGTCGTAGCCGCTGCGCTCCAACGCCACCCCGTTCACCTCCGCCGGCAGGAGAGCCGCCAGCTCGGTCAGGGGGCCACCGGAAGCGGACACGCTCGGCTGGGCAGTGGCGGCCGGCGTCGCGCTCGGCGGTGCTGCGCTGCCGGCGGGGGGAGCGCTGCTCGCGACACTCGCGGACGGACTCGTCGGCTCGGGTGGCCCGCTTGTCTGTGGCGTTCCACCGCAGGCGGCCACAAGGAAGCCGAGGAGCAAACTGCCAACTGTCTTGACCGTGCGGGAGGCGGTCCCCCGGTCACATCCTCGACGATGCATCCGCCGATCCTCCATTTGCGAACCGCTGGCACGACGGGCTTCGGCCACGCGCTGCCCATCGCGGCCGCGACGGGCACCAGTCATGGTAGTCGATGGCCGCCTGAGCGAGGCGGGCGAACTGCCTCGGCGGAACTGCGTGGCTGCCCGACGACCGAGCGGACCCGCCATCGGGCCCGCCACCCGCCTGGACGACCGGTCCCCGCCGCGCTATCCTCGCGCCATGCACCATGCATAAGAACTATGCAGTGGCGCAGCACAGGCCTGCGAGGAGACCCCGGCGAAAGGACGGCCGACGACGATGACCACGCACGGACCGATCGACACGACCGAGTCGGCGAGCCCGCCCCTCCCTCCCCGAGGCGAGGCGGCCGGTCGCGATGAGCTCCCCTTCGTCAACCGCCGCGACCCGGCCCGGCGCCTCGGCCCCGACGGCCGCCCCGCTGTGAGCCGACGGGCGCCGAAGTGGCAGGACGTCCCCGACGAGCAGTGGAACGACTGGCGCTGGCAGCTCACTCACCGCGTCAACGACCTCGCCGAGTTCGAGGAGATCCTCGAGCTCACCGACGACGAGCGAGAGGGCCTCTCGGCCCCGGACAAGTTCCGGGTCGACATCACCCCCTACTTCGTCAGCCTCATCGATCCGAAGGACCCGAACGACCCGATCCGCCGCCAGGTCATCCCCACCGGGCGCGAGCTCCGCGCGTACACGGGGATGATGGAGGACTCCCTGGCCGAGGATCGCCACAGCCCCGTTCCGGGCCTCGTCCACCGCTACCCCGACCGGGTCCTCATGCTCGTCACGACCCAGTGCGCGAGCTACTGCCGCTACTGCACCCGGAGTCGGATCGTCGGCGACCCGACCCAGAACTTCAACCGCCGGGAGCACGAGGCCCAGCTCGACTACATCCGCCGAACGCCCCAGATCCGCGACGTCCTCATCAGCGGCGGCGACGCCCTCACCCTCGCTCCCCGGCTCCTCGAGTCCGTGATCCGCGGCCTCCGCGAGATCCCCCACGTCGAGATCATCCGGATCGGCACGCGCGTCCCGGTCTTCCTCCCCCAGCGGGTCGACGACGAGCTCTGCGAGATGCTCGAGCGCTACCACCCGATCTGGATGAACATCCACGTCAACCACCCGAACGAGATCACCCCCGAGCTCGCCCGGGCCTGCGACAAGCTGAGCCGAGCCGGCATCCCCCTCGGCAACCAGTCGGTCCTCCTGGCCGGGATCAACGACTGCGTCCACGTCATGCGCGAGCTCGTCCAGCGCCTCGTCGAGATCCGGGTCCGACCCTACTACATCTACCAGTGCGACCTCGTCGAGGGGGCCGGCCACTTCCGGACCCCGGTCGGCAAGGGGCTCGAGATCATCGAGGGGCTCCGCGGCCACACCTCCGGCTTCGCCGTGCCGACCTACGTCATCGACGCCCCGGGCGGCGGCGGCAAGATCCCGGTCATGCCGAACTACCTCATCAGCTACAGCGACCACAAGGTCGTCCTCCGGAACTACGAGGGCTTCATCACGACCTACGAGGAGCCGATCGAGTACACGCCCCACGACCGGGCCAGCTGCGCCTACTGCCAGCACCCGCGCCCCGAGCCCGGCCAGGAGGGGATCACCGGGCTCCTCGATGGCCGCCGGATGTGGATCGAGCCGGCCGGCTTCCAGGAGCTCCACGCTCGCGGGGCGACGGCGCCCCACCGGCTCCAGGATCCATCGAAGTGGATCCCGTACGGCGTCGGGGCCATCGAGGGGTCGGCGGCCCCGCCGAGGCCGGCACTCCCCGGCGGCGGCGTGCCGGACCCCGGGGGGAGCGCCCCGGACCCCGGGGCCAGCGCCCCCGAGCCCGGGGCCGAGCGGCCAGGCGTGGCTACCGAGCCGGCTCGGCCGACCCCAGCTTCGGCCGTCGGGTACGGTCCCGGCGAGGAGCCGCGACCCCCGGAAGGCGCGCCGACCGCGACCGCGAACCACGAGCTCCTCTGATCCTGAGCGCCTCGCCGTCGGGCGGCACTGTGCTATCCTGCCGCCAATCCCGACCGAACTAGTCGGAGATTGCGGGCCGAAGGTGCTGGTCGCCCTCGGGTCCCGGGATCCTCGACAGCGGAGGAGCCTCGACGGCGATGATCCAGCGACGAAGCCGATGAGTGGATTGCGTCCTTTGGCCGCCCCGGCACCAGCAGCTGCGGCGCCGGCAGCCGCGGCGCCAGCGGCCCCGGTTGCCCCGGGGGCGCCGCCGGCGTCGACCGCCCTCGTCCTCCGGTCGGCCCCGCCGGACCTGCCCGATCCGAACATCGCCCCACCCGTCGTCGCCGAATCCGGCGACCCCTTCGCCGCGCTGCGGGTCGTCCACCTCCTCGCCCGGATCGAGCGCGGGCGACCGGTCCGGATCGCCACCCTCGTCGACCACCTGAACGCGACCTACCTCGATTGGCTCTTCGATCCCCGGGTCGTCGCCGACGTCGTCGTCCAGCTCCAGGCGAACTGGATCGCCGACTACCGGACCGCCGCCGGGATCGTCCTCGACGAGGGACCGGCGGGCGTGACGGTCACCATCGAAGACAGCTCCCGGGTCGACCCGTGGATCGTCCGCCAGGCCCAGCGCCTCGCCGCCGAGTGTCGAGCCCGCCTCGCCGAGTTCGCCCGGCGCGACCGAGTCGGAGGGGAAGGGTGAGCGCCCTCTGCCGGCCCGCCGCCCGACGCGGCGCCGAGCCGGGGCGGTCGAGCCGTTCGGCCCGGCGTCCCTTCGCCCCGCCCGCCCGGTGCGCGTGTCTCCGGCGGGGCTGTCCGGCCTCACCGGTCGGGCGGTGACCCGCCACTCCGTCCGTTCGTCCCGTCAGCCTGCCCGATGACCACGGAGGGAACCACGATGACCGTTACCGGCTATGCCAAGGATGTCCTCGTCTCGGCGGAGTGGGCCGTCGAGCACCTCGACGACCCGAACGTCCGCTTCGTCGAGGTCGACGTCGACACGACCGCCTACGAGCAGGGCCACATTCCCGGCGCCGTCGGCTGGAACTGGACGAGCCAGCTCGCCGACGGGGTCCGCCGCGACATCGCCGGCCCCGAGGAGTTCGGGGCCCTCTTGCGCAAGAGCGGGATCGGCCCCGACACGACCATCGTCCTCTACGGCGACAACAACAACTGGTTCGCGGCCTGGGCGTACTGGCAGCTCAAGCTCTACGGCCACCGCGACGTCCGGATCCTCAACGGCGGGCGGAAGTACTGGCTCGACCACGGCCTGCCGCTGACGACCGAGGTCCCCACCTATCCGGAGACCGACTACCGGCTCGGGCCGCCCGATTTCAGTCTCCGGGCCTTCCGGGACGACATCCTGCCCCGTCTCGGCGACCCGAACCTCGCCCTCGTCGACGTCCGCAGCCCGGCCGAGTACTCGGGCGAGGTCATCGCCCCGCCGGGCATGACCGAGACGGCTCAGCGGGCCGGCCACATCCCGGGCGCCGCTTCCATCCCCTGGGCCCAGACGGTCCGCGAGGACGGGACCTTCAAGAGCCGCGAGGAGCTCGAGGAGCTCTACCGCTCGAAGGGCATCACCCCGGACAAGGACGTCATCGCCTACTGCCGGATCGGCGAGCGGAGCAGCCACAGCTGGTTCGTCCTCCACGAGCTCCTCGGCTTCCAGCGGGTCCGGAACTACGACGGCAGCTGGACGGAGTGGGGGAGCATGGTCGGGGTGCCCATCGAGAAGTCGGCCGGCTGAGGGCGGCCGGCCGAGCAGTCGGCCGACGGAGGGTGCGCGACCGCGGCTCGGCCACCGGGCTGACCGAGGCCGAGGCCGGGCGGCGGACAGCAGCGCCGTCCTGATCTAGACTCGGGGGCGATGGCCGACCTCGCCGCCCGAACGGCCCCGTCCCGGGTCGGACCGGAGCGTCCCGATCCGTCGGCCGAAGCTGCCCCGATCCCCCTCCTGACCGAGACCCGCCCGGCCCCGGCGGGCGGGCCGGCGACCCGGGCCCGCGTCCTCGAGATCCGACCCGGCACCATCCGGGAGCGCGACGATCTCCTCGTCGCCGAGGAGCCCCTCGCCATCCGCGCCTGCGGCCCCGGCCAGGCGCCGGTCGAGGTCGCGGTCACGATGCGGACCCCCGGCGATGAGGTCGATCTCGCCCTCGGCTTCCTCTTCACCGAGGGCCTCCTCGACCCTTCGGAGGTCGCCGCCGTCGAGCTCGGCGATCCGGGCCGCCTGGCGCGCCCCGACGACGAGGTCACCGTCCGCCTGCGCCGCCCCGTCGACCTCGGGCGGATCGCCGAGCGGCGCTTCGTCGCCACCGCCGCCTGCGGGATCTGTGGCAAGGCGTCCATCGACGAGGTGGTCCTTCGGGTGGCGTCCCCGCCGGCCGGTCGGCCCATCGTCGCCGCGGCGGTCGTCGCCGGCCTGCCCGATCGCCTTCGGCTTGCCCAGCCGACCTTCCGACTGACCGGCGGTCTCCACGCCGCCGCGCTCTTTCGGCCGGACGGCGAGCTCGTCGCCGTCCGGGAGGACGTCGGGCGCCACAACGCCCTCGACAAGCTCGTCGGGTCCCAGCTCCGCCTCGGGCGGCTGCCGCTCCACGACGCCGGCCTCCTCGTTTCCGGGCGGGTGAGCTTCGAGATCGTGCAGAAGGCGGCCGCCGCCGGAGTCCCGATCGTCGCCGCCGTATCGGCGCCGTCGGATCTCGCCGTCGAGGCGGCCGCCCGGCTCGGGATGACCCTCGTCGGCTTCGTTCGCGGCGGCCGCTGCAACGTCTACACCGGAGCCGAACGGATCCGGCCGGGCCCGGCGGGCCTCGCCGTTCGTGCTCGGCCGGCTCCGGCCGCCGGACCCACCCCGAACCGGCGACGATGAGCACCCTCGATCCGTCGCCCGTCCCGACGGCCCCGCCGCGGCACCGCGCCCGTCGCCGGCTCCGGCCGGATCTCTGGGCCGGGCCCGTCCCCTACGGGATCGGCCAGACGAAGCCGAACCACTACCTCGAAATCGTCAAGACCATCTGGGAGAACCGCCGCCACCCCCGCTACGCCTGGCGGATCCTCTCCCAGGGCGTCTGCGACGGCTGTGCCCTCGGCGTGGCCGGCTTCCGTGACTGGACCATCGACGGGGTCCACCTCTGCACGACCCGCCTGAACCTCCTCAAGGTGAACACCATGGGCGCCCTCGACGAGCGGCTCTTGGCCGACGTCGGGCCGCTCCGCGGCAAGACCGGCGCCGAGCTCCGCGACCTCGGGCGGCTCGGCCAGCCCATGCTCCGGCGGGCAGGTGAGCCGGGCTTCCGGCGGATCGGCTGGGACGAGGCCCTCGACCTCGTCGCCGACGAGATCCGCCTCGCCCGGGCGGCGGGGCCCGGGCCGTCGACCGCCGCCCCCCGCTTCGGCTTCTACCTCACCGCCCGGGGCCTGACGAACGAGGTCTACTACGCGGCGGCCAAGGTCGCCCGGTTCCTCGGCACGAACAACATCGACAACGCCGCCCGGATCTGCCACGCCCCCTCCACCGCCGCCCTCAAGCGCGCCCTCGGGGTCGCCGCGACGACCATCAGCTACCGCGACGTCTTCGACGCCGACCTCGTCGTCCTCTTCGGCTCGGACGTGGCGAACGCCCAGCCGGTCTTCATGAAGTACCTCTACCTGGCCCGGAAGGACGGCCTCCGGGTGGCCGTCGTCAACCCCTACCGGGAGCCGGGGCTCGACCGCTACTGGGTCCCCTCGAACGCCGAATCGGCCCTCTTCGGGACCCGGATGACCGACGAGTGGTTCCAGATCCACACCGGCGGCGACGTCGCCTTCATCGACGGGGTCCTCAAGTGCCTCCTCGAGGAGGGCGGGATCGACGAGGCCTTCGTCGAGGCCCACACCGCCGGCTGGCCCGAGCTGCGGGAACTCCTCGCGGGCCTCGCCTTCGAGGATCTCGAGCGCTGGTCGGGCGCCTCTCGGGCGGACATGGCCCGCTTCGCCCGCCTCTATGCCGGCTCGGCCCGGACGATCTTCATCTGGTCGATGGGGGTCACCCAGCACGTCTGCGGGACCGACAACGTCCTCGCCATCGTCAACCTCGCCCTCGCCCGCGGCAACGTCGGGCGGCCGGGGGCCGGCCTCATGCCGATCCGCGGCCACTCCGGCGTCCAGGGCGGGGCCGAGATGGGCGCCTACGCGACGGTCTTCCCCGGCGGCGTCCCGATCGGACCGGAGTCGGCCGCCGAGCTGGCCGAGCGCTGGGGGTTCCCGGTCCCGAGCACGCCCGGCCTGACCATCGCCGAGATGGTGGAGGCGGCCGGCCGCGGCGAGCTCGACGTCCTCTACAGCTCGGGCGGCAACCTCCTCGACACCCTCCCCGATCCGGCCGCGGTTCGGCGGGCCCTCGAGCGGCTCCGGCTCCGGGTCCACCAGGACATCGTCGTCAGCTCCCAGATGCTCGTCGACCCGGGCCCGGAGGGGGCGGTCCTCCTCCTGCCGGCGATGACCCGCTACGAGCAGCCGGGCGGCGGGACCGAGACGACGACGGAGCGGCGGATCGTCTTCAGCCCGGAGATCCCGGGGCCTCGGATCGGCGAGGCGCGGCCCGAGTGGGCGATCTTCCGGGACCTGGCCCGACGGGTCGATCCCGAGGGGGCGGCCGCCCTGGGGCTGACGGACGCCCAGGCGATCCGCGACGAGATCGCCCGGATCGTCCCCTTCTACGACGGGATCCAGCGCCTCCGGCGGAGCGGCGACCAGGTCCAGTGGGGCGGCGAGCGGCTCTGCGACGGCTGGCGCTTCCTCACCCCGGACGGGCGAGCCCACTTCAGCGCCGTCGTCCCGCGCGAGGCCGAGATCCCGCCGGGCCGGTTCCTCCTCTCGACCCGACGGGGCAAGCAGTTCAACTCGATGGTCTTCGGGACGCGCGATCCGCTCACCGGGACGCGCCGCGACGCCGTCTTCGTCTCGCCCGAGGACGCGGCCCGGCTCGGTCTCGCCGACGGTGCCCCGGTCTGGGTCCGCTCCGACGTCGGCGAGGTGGCGGCCCGGGTAGCGATCGTCCCCATCCGACCGGGCAACGTCCAGATGTTCTTCCCGGAGGCGAATCCCCTCGTCCGGGGTGGGCGCCGCGACCCGGTGAGCCACGTGCCCGACTACAACGCCGTCGTGGAGGTCGTGCCGCGGGCGGGGTGACGCCCGGCCGGGGCGGGGCCGCCGAACGGGCCGCCGAACGGGGGCCGCCCCCGACCGACCTCTGGCCCGTGCCTCCGCGGGCCGGCGCCGATCGGCCCGATAATCCCCCCGATGCTCCAACTCCGCCAGCCCTTCACCACCGCCGCCGACGTCGTCTCCATCCCGCTGCCCGAGCTCACCGGCCGGGCCCCGATGGACGTCGCCGAAGCGATGCGGGACCGGCCGGGCCTCGCCCTCTTGGAAGCCGCCCGCCCCGGGCGTCGGGCCCGTTGGTCGTACCTGACCGCCGATCCGATCCTCGTCCTCGACGCCCCGAGCGAGGAACCCGACCCCTTCGCCGCGGCCCGGGCGGCCCTCCGCCGCCTCGCCTCTGGCCCGTCGGTCGTGGTGGACGAGGTCGGTGCCGTCCCACCCCCCTTCGCCGGCGGCCTCGTCGGTTTCCTGGGCTACGAGCTCGGGCACCGACTCGAGCGGCTCCCGCCGGGGCCGCCGGACGACCAGGGGCTCCCGCTCATGCGGCTCGCCCTCCACGACTGGGCGGTCGGCTTCGACCGGGCGACGGGTCGGGTCTGGCTGGCCGGGCGGGCCGTCGACGGCGACCGGGAGGGGCTCGCCCGTCGCCTCGCTGCCATTCGCGAGCGGCTCCTCGAGGGCGTTGGCAGGCCGCCATGGCCCGACGGCGGCCCGACGGACGGCCACGGCCGGGGGCGCTCGGACGTCGGGGGCGCCGATCCGGGCGCCGACCCGGACGTGGTTCCGACCCACTTCTCGAGTCGCCTCTCGCGGGCCGCCTACGAGGCTCGGGTCGAGGCCGTCCGGGCCGCCATCGCCGCCGGCGAGATCTATCAGGCGAACCTCACCCGCCGCCTCGACGCGCCCTTCACCGGCGACCCCTGGCCGCTCTACCGCCGCCTTCGAACCGGCGACCCGGCCCGCTTCGCCGCCTACCTGGACCTCGGACCCGGACCGGACGGGCACCCACGGGCCATCGTCTCGGCCTCCCCCGAGCCGTTCCTCGCCGCGACCCCGGACGGCGTCGTCGTCAGCGACCCGATCAAGGGGACCCGACCCCGGGGCCGGACGCCCGAGGCCGATCGAGCCCTCCTCCGCGAGCTCGTCGCCTCGGCGAAGGACCGGGCCGAGAACGTCATGATCGTCGACGTCCTCCGCAACGACCTCGGCCGGGTCTGCCGTCCCGGGACCGTTCGGGTCCCCCGTTGCTGCCGGCCCGAGCGAGCGGCGACGGTCTGGCACCTCGTCTCGACGGTGACCGGTCAACTGGCAGCCGGGCGGGACGTTTTCGATCTCCTCGCCGCGGCCTTCCCGGGCGGGAGCGTCACCGGAGCCCCGAAGATCCGGGCCATGGAGATCCTCGCTGCCCTCGAGCCCGTCCCTCGCGGTCCGTACACCGGCGCCGCCGGGTGGATCGGACCGGATGGGGCGATGGTGACGAGCATCCTCATCCGGACCTTCGTCGCCGACGGTCGCCGCCTCACGCTCCACGTCGGTGGTGGGATCACCTGGCGGAGCGACCCCGGCGCCGAGTGGGCGGAGACGGTGGCGAAGGCGGCCGGCCCCCTCGGCGCCCTCGCGGCGACGGAGGTCGATCCGGCCGAGGGCGACGAGGCAGTGACCCACGACCGATGAACGCCCGGTACGCCGGCGACGCCGCGCGAGCCCCCGACCCCTCCTCGGGCGGCTCCAGATCCGACCTGGGCGGCGGTCCTCGTTCCCGACTTGCCGGCGCCGGCCCCGCCGCGGGCGTCCCCGGCCGCGCTTCCCGATCCGTCGTCTGGCTCGACGGTCGCCTCGTCCCGGCGGCCGACCCCCATCTCTCCGTCGCCGACCGGGGCTTCCAGCTCGGCGACGGGATCTTCGAGACGCTCCGTGCCCGCCGGGGCGTCCCCATCGAGTGGGCCGAGCACGCTGCCCGCCTCGAAGCGAGCGCGGCCGCCCTCGCCATCCGGCTCCCCTTCGATGCCGATGCACTCCGGGCCGCCGTGACCGAGCTCCTCGCCGCCGCGGGCCTCGACCGTGCCGCCGACCCCGATCCCGGCGACGCGGCGGTCCGGATCACCGTCTCCCGGGGCGCCGTCGAAGGCCGGGGGGTCCTGCCGCCCGGTTGGCGGAGCGTCCGACCCACCGTCGCCATCCAGGTCTGGCCGTCCGTGGCACCGCCCGAGGCGGTCCTGACCCGAGGCGTCCGAGCGATCACAAGCGCCGTCCGTCGCGACCCGGACCACCCCCTCGCCGGCGTGAAGACGACCTCGCGGGCCGACCACGTCTACGCCCGGCTCGAAGCCGAACGCGCCGGCGTCGACGACGCCCTCTTCTTGACCATCGACGGCCGGATCGCCGAGGCGACGAGCGCGAACGTCGTCCTCGTCTCGGGGGATCGTCTCCGGACGCCGACCCTGGGGACCGGGATCCTGGCCGGCACCACCCGGAGCTGGCTCCTGCGGGCGCCCGAGGTCGCGGCCCTCGGTCTCGACGCCATCGAGGCGGACTGTCGGCCGGCCGATCTCGCCGCCGCCGACGAGGCGTTCCTCTGCTCGAGCGTCGCTGGGATCGTGCCCCTCGTCGAGGTCGACGGACGGCCCATCGGCGACGGGCGGCCGGGGCGGCGGAGCCTCGCCCTTCGAGCTGCCCGCGAGACCTGGGTCGATGCCGCCGCTCGGCGCGAGCTGGGCGAGGTCTAGCGGCGGGTACGATGGGGCCATGCGGGTCATGCGGACCGAGCGGATCGCCGTCGCCGACGGCATCGAGCTGGCGGTCGACATCTGGGCGCCGGACGCCGGCGTGCCGAGCCAGGACCCTCGGGCGACCTTCGTCCTCGTTCACGGCCTCGCCTCGAACGCCCGGATCTGGGACGGCGTCGCCGAGCACCTGACGGCGGCGGGTCACCCGGTCGTGAGCGTCGACCTCCGGGGCCACGGTCGCTCGTCCAAGCCGGACGGCCCGTACGACGTCCCCGCGGTCGCCGAGGATCTCGCCGCCCTCGTCGCTGCCCTCGGCCTCGACCGGCCCGTCGCCGCCGGCCAGTCCTGGGGTGGCAACGTCGTCCTCGAGCTGGCAGCGCGTCGGCCGACCCTCCTCCGCGGGATCGTCTGCGTCGACGGCGGCTGGCTGGAGCCGAGCCGTGTCTTCCCCGACTGGGAGACGTGCCGGCGGGTCCTCGCCCCGCCGCAGCTCGCCGGACGGCCGCTCGCCGAGATCGAGGGCCACATCCGGGCCGCCCACCCGGACTGGCCCGAGGTCGGCATTCGGGGCGCCCTGGCGAACTTCGAGCTCCGCGCCGACGGGACCGTCGCCCCCTGGCTGACCTTCGAGCGCCATCTCGCCGTCCTCCGCGGCCTCTGGGACCATCGCCCGTCCGACCGCTACGCTGCGGTCGAGGTCCCGGTCCTCCTCGTGCCGGTGGAGGACGACCGGCCGCTGGAGGACGACCAGATGCCCGGCAGCGACGAGAAGCGGGCCGTCGTCGCCGCCGCCGCGGCGGCGCTTCGGACCTGCCGGGTCCGCTGGTTTCGGGGCGATCACGACATCCACGCTCAGCGCCCCGCCGAGCTCGCGGCGACGATGCGCGCTGCCGCGACGGACGGCTTCTTCGAGTGAGCATGACCGGATGAGCGGGCCGCGGATCCTGGCGATCATGGGTTCGGGCGAGGCCGCGCCGACCATGGCGAAGGTTCACCGAGCCCTCTTCGAGCGGTTCGGGGACGAACCGGCGCCGGCCGTCATCATCGACACGCCCTACGGCTTCCAGGAGAACGCCGACGAGCTGAGCGCCCGCCTCGTCGAGTTCTTCCGGACGAACGTGGGCCGTCCGGCGACCGTCGCCTCGGTCCGGTCGCGGAACGTCGACGCCGCCACGCTGGCGACGGCCGTCGCCCGGATCCGGGAGGCCCGCTACGTCTTCGCCGGGCCCGGTAGCCCGAGCTACGCCCTCCGCCACTGGGCCGGCGGGCCGATCCCCGACGCCCTGGCCGACAAGCTCGAGCGGGGCGGGATCGTGACCATGGCCAGCGCTGCGGCACTCACCCTCGGCCTCGTCACCATCCCCGTCTACGAGATCTACAAGGTTGGCGAGGAGCCCCACTGGCTCGACGGGCTCGACCTCCTCGGCCGGGCCACCGGTCTCCGGGCGGCGGTCGTGCCCCACTACGACAATGCCGAGGGCGGCACGCACGACACGCGCTTCTGCTACCTGGGCGAGCGCCGCTTGCGGATCCTCGAGGCCGCCCTGCCCGAGGGCGCCTTCATCCTCGGGGTCGACGGCCATACGGCCCTCGTCCTGGACCTGGAGCGGGGGACGGCCTCCGTCGCCGGGCAAGGGGGGGTGACGGTGCGGGTCGCGGGTCGGAGCGCCGTCCTCCCGGCCGGCAGCGAGGTGGCCATCGATGCCCTCGCCGAGATCGCCCGGCAGCTCGCCACCGGCGGCACCGTCGACGTCGGCACCGAAGCCGCGACGGCGGGCGGGCGGCGCCACCATAGGCGGGCCAGCTTGCCGCGGGCCGTGCTGCCGGTCCGGGACGCTATGGCCGAGCTCGAGGCAGCCTTCGTCGACGGCCTCGCCCGGGGCGACGTCCACGCCGCCGTCGAGGCCCTCCTCGAGCTCGACGAGGCGATCACGGCCCGGCTCCGGGCCGGGGAGGACAGCCCCGACCTCGACAACGCCCGGGCCATCTTTCGGGCTCTCGTCGCTCGCCTCGGGGAGGCCGCCGAGGTCGGGACGCGGGATCCGCGGACGGTCGTCGCACCCTTCGTGACGGCGCTCCTCGAGCTCCGGGCGCGGGCGCGGAACGACCGGGACTGGGCGACGGCCGATCTCATCCGCGATCGCCTCCGGGCCGCGGGGGTCGAGGTCCGGGACACGGCCGAGGGCTCGAGCTGGATCCTCGAGCCGGCGGCGGCCCAGCCCGAGCAGCCGTCGCCCGCCGCCTCCTGACCCGCGCCAACCTCCGTCACCCACCCGCTCCTGACCCGCGCCAACCTCCGTCGCCCGCCGCCTCCTGACCCGCGCCAACGGTCGGCGCCCTCCCTCCCCTGACCCCGACGCAGGCCAGCGCTCCACCCCCGCTTCGACGACGATTCTCTCGTTTACTCCTCGGGGGAGTGGGCGAAACGACCGGGCGCGGTCTCGTGCGCTCCGGGGCGGTGGTCCCACGCTCGCTCGTGCGGGACCGACCGCCAGGGCGGCGGCGGGTTTGTTCGCGTTACCCATCCAGCGAGTGAGCGACACAAACCGGCTTTCAATCCACTCCCCGGGGGAGTGATCGAGAAGTTCCGATGCCTCGGGCGGGCACGGCTCCCACCGTGCGCCCCCGGGGCCGCCGGAACCGCCGCAGGGCACATCGCCGTCCACCCCGTCGCGCGCCACTCCTTCGCTGCGGCGCGCGAGCTCGTCGTGGCGCTCCTCGGCTGTCGAGCGCCCAGTCTGCCGAGCGCCACCCCGTCGAGCGCACCACTCCGCCGAACACTCAGCCGGCCCAGCCACCCGGCCGAGCCGCCGGGCACCGGTACACTCGACGGGTGACCCGCCGCGAGCTCATCGACCGGACCCGCCAGCTCGTCGAGGAAGGTGAGCGGATCGTCGCCGCCCCGTCCCTGAGCCGGCTCCGCCTCTGGCTGAAGGTCTCCGACGACCTCCTCTCGGCGGCCTGGGGAACGATGGACCGCTACCACCTGGCCTGGCTCATGGTCGGCCGGCCGACGGATGTCGCCCGCGGTCGGCCACTGACCCCCGCCGAGGAGGCCGCCTACGTCCGCGAGGTCGCCCGGGCCAAGACGGCCGCCCTCCGGATGAGCCTCGACGCCCTCGAGCGCCTCGGGATCCCCTTCCTCGGTGAGGACCCGGAGCCGAGCCGGCCGGGGCCGCGTCGGCCCGAACCCGGTCGCCCATGACCGGCGTCGACGGCGTCCCGGCGGTCGGCGGGACCCGCCTCGTCCCACCGCCGGATCCCATCGCCGCCGAGTACATCGTCCTCGCGCTCCGCCTCGACCAGCACCGGCCCGGGATCGTCGACGCCTACGTCGGCCCGGCCGACCTCAAGGCACGGGTCGACACCGAGCAGCTCGTCGCCCCGGCCCGGCTCCGCGACGAGGCGGCCGCCCTCCGCGAGCGGGTCGGCCGCGAGGTCACCGTCCCCGACCGAGCCGCTTGGCTGACCGTCCAGCTGCGGGCCTTCGAGACCCTCGCCGCCGAGCTGGCCGGGGCCGATCTCCCCTACGCCGAGCTCGTCGCCGCCTGCTTCGACCACCCGCTCCGATGGTGGGACGAGGCGATCTTCGCGTCGGCGGCGGCCGAGCTCGAGGCCCTCGTCCCGGGCGAGGGCCCGCTCCCCGACCGTCTCGCCGCCTGGGACGCGAGCCTGACCATCGACGAAGCCCGGGTCGAGGGCGTCGCCGGCTGGCTCGCCGCGCGGTTCCGGGATGCGGCCCGGGCCTGCGTCGGGCTTCCGGAGGGCGAAGGGGTTCGGATCGGCCTCGTTCGCGGGCAGCCCTGGAGCGGCTACACCTGGTTCGACGGCGGCCGGCGGTCGCGGGTCGACCTCAACCTCGACCTCCCGATCCGGGCGCCGGAGCTCCTCGCCGTCGTCGCCCACGAGACGTACGCCGGCCATCACCTGGAGCACGCCTGGAAGGAGGCCGAACTCGTCGATCGGCTCGGGCGGCTCGAGGCGAGCCTCCTCTCCATCGACACCCCGGAGTGCCTCTTGAGCGAGGGCCTCGCCGAGCTCGGTCGGGAGCTCCTCGTTCCGCCGGCCGACGAAGCGGAGCTCCTCGCCGAGGCCTTCGCCGTCGCCGGGCTCCCCGTCGCCGCCGACCCGGTGCGCCGTCGGGAGACGGCCGAGCGGGCGGTGCGGATCGGTCGCCTCCGGCGTCGGCTCGGTGCGGCGGCCATCAACGCCGCCATCCTCCGCCACGCCGAAGGTCGGTCGGCCGACGAGGTCGTCGCCTACCTCACCGAGGTCGGGAAGATGGCGCCCGAGCGGGCCGGGAAGCGACTCGAGTTCATCGACCACCCCCTCTGGCGACCCTACGTCTTCGTCTACGCCGAGGGGGAGGCGCTCCTGCGGCGGTGGCTCGAGCTCGTGCCCGACGCCGAGCGGCCGACCCGGTTCGGGCGGCTCCTGCGGGAACAGCTCACGCCGTCGGCGATCCGGGCCGAGATCGAGAGGACCGTCATCGCGGGCGGAGCGGGCTAGGTCCGGCGGCGGAGGGATCCCGGGGGTTCGCGTCCGCCTCCGTGGGTCGCCCCGGTTCGTGGCCACCTGGCCGACCGCCGGGACTCGCCCGCCTGCGCCGACCGGCGGCGTTGGCCAGGCCGCTCAGGAGCCGGCCGAGATCGACCGCCGGAAGATGGCCCGGTCTTCGCCCACCCGCTCGTAGTCCGGGTAGGCCGGCACCCCGTAGAGGAGCTGGGTCCCGGGGCCCGCGTCGGGCGCGAAGCCGAGGGCGCGGAGGAAGCGGACGGCGATCGGCTCGTCGGGCCGGACCACGACGACGAGGCGCTCGGCGCCACGACCCTGGACGTCGGCCGCGAAGCGCTCGACGAGGGCTCGGCCGACCCCGCGCCGACGGAGGTTCGGGTTTGTGGCCAGGAGGTGGACGACGGCCCTCGTCGGCTCGTCGGGAGCGAGATAGCCGATGAGGATGCCCGCGATCTCGCCATCCTCGGTCTCGGCGAGCCAGGAGGTCGAGGCGAAATCCCGGAACCAGAAGCGGGCGAACTCGTCGCGGACCCGCCGACCACCGAACCAGTCGTCGACCAGGTCGACGAGGCGGCGGTGATCGGCCTCCGTCGGCCGGCGGAAGCGGGGGGCGGCGAGCCGACCCGGCGTCGTTCGGCCGGACGCCCGGTGGTCCATCAGCGCCGGAGCGGCCACCAGGCCCCCGCCGCCGCCAGGACGAGCTGGGCCGGGACGAGGGGGCCGTAGGTCTCGGCCAGGAAGGTCGGCGCGTCGAGGGTCCCGCCCTGGGCGAGGGCGGCCAGCCAGAGGCCGAGCTGACCGAGGCCGACCCCGGCGACGCCGAAGCCGACGGCGACCCCGAGTCGCCTCTCGCGTCGGACGCCCGCTCCCGCCCCCGCGTCGGCGGCCAGGGCGGCGAAGCGACCGACGAAGAAGGCGACGACGAGGAGCCCCGCCGAGAGGGCAAAGACCGTCCCGAGGATCGTCACCAGCCCGGCGCCGCCGAGGGCGGTGACGGCGCCGGCGAGGACGGCGCGGCCGATCCCGCGGTCGCCCGGAACGGATGGCGAGCTCCTGTCCATCGGTCGGGAAGGGTACTCCGGGCACGGGCACGCCGGGCACCGACCGTCGAGCACCGACCGTCGGGCGAGACGCTAGACTTGGCGACCGTGAGTCACCCCACCCTGGGTCTGCCGCCGCGGGACATGCGCGCCGGCTGGCCCGTCGACGCCGATCGCCTCCGGAGTGCGGCCCCCGAGGTCCGCATCCGGACCCTGGAGATCGCCCTCGCCCGTGCCCCCGAGCTCCGGGTCCGCCTCGGCGAGGAGCGGTTGCGGCTCCTCTATCGCGATCTCGAGGGCCTCCTCGAGGTCGTGGCCCGGGTCGTCGCCTCGAACGACCCTTCGCTCCTGCGGTCGTGGGCCGAGTGGGTCGTCCCCGTCTACCGCCGCCGCCGGATCGCCATGGACGACCTCGTCGCCCTCTGCGAGGCGCTCCGAGCGGCCCTCGCCTCCGTCCTCGATCCGGAGGCGCGCGGGACGGCCGACCAGGCCCTCGACGGGGCGATCCGCGTCTTCCGGGCTCATCGACGCCTCGGCGGCGACGCGCGGCCGCGGAACCGCCTCCTGGCCGCCATCTACAAGGGCGCCTGACCGATGACGATCCAGTGGGTCAAGGTCGACCCCCTCGTCCTCAACGGCGAGCCGTTCCTCTACAACTCGCGGCTCACCGTTCGGCAGCTCCTCGAGCTCCGGCGGGCCGGCTACGACCTGACCCGCCTCCTCACCGACCACCCCGAGCTGCGGACCATGGGGATCGCCGCCGCCTACTGCTACGCCGCCGACCACCCCGAGCGCTACGGCGAGTTTTTCGAGCCCGACGGATCCCTCGTCGGTCCCGGCCTGACCGAGGCCGAGGCGGCGATCCTGCCCGAGCCGCTCCGTCGACCGGGGGTCGTCGTCAAGCCGCCCGTCCCGGCTGGATCCTGAGCGGCGAGAGGTCCGTTTCGGCCAATTCCGAGCACGGTGCTATGCTTTCGGCCGCACGTAGGAGCGAGCCGATGACCGATTCCGTGACCCGCAGCGCCGATCCCGCCCCCGCGACCGCGTCCTCCGAGACGACCCCGCCGTCCTCGGAGCCGGCCCGCGAGGCGACGCCCACCCCCGCCTTCGACGCCGAGCGCCGGGCCACCGAGCTGGCGATCCTCGACGCCCTCCGCTCGGTCGTCGACCCCGAGATCGGAATGAACGTCGTCGAGCTCGCCCTCATCAAGCAGATCATCCTGGGCGAGGACGGCGCCGAGATCAAGATGATCCTCACGACCCCCTTCTGCCCGTACGCCGGGTCGCTCATCGCCCAGGTCAAGGAGGCCGCCGAGTCGGTCATCGAGCGGCCGGTCAAGATCACCCTCCTCGCCGAGCGCTGGGATCCGCGCGACGCCGGGCTCATGTGGTAGGCCGCGTGTCGGCGCCCGATCCCGAGCGGTGTCCGGCGGCCCGGCGGCGGTGAGGTCCGTGCCCGAGGTCGCCCGCGGCGCGCCCCGCCTGCCCTTCGATTCGGCCGTCGCGACGGGCCGTGGGGACGACGGCTCGACCGGTCTCCTCTTCGGCGGCCCCCGAGTCGCCAAGGACGATCCGCGCGTCGAGGCCTACGGGACCGTCGACGAGGCGGTGGCCGCCCTCGGCATCGCCCGCGCCCAGCTCGGTTTAAAGGCCGAGTACGGCGTCCTCTCCCCGAGCGTCGGCCGCCTCGCCGAGCTCATCCTCCGCCTCCAGCGCGAGCTCTTCGTCGTCGCCGCCGAGCTGGCGACGCCGCGCGAGCTCGGCGATCGGCTCCGGGACGGCGAGACCCGGGTCAGCCAGGCGATGGTCGACGCCCTCGGCGCGCTCGTCGTCGATCTGGAGGCGAGCGTGACGATCCCCAAGGAGTTCGTCGTCCCCGGCGAGACGATGACGAGCGCCGCCCTCGAGGTCGCCCGGACCACCGTCCGGCGGGCCGAGCGGCGGGTCGTCACCCTCCAGCGGCTTGGGCTCCTCGGCGAGAGCCTCGTCCTGCCCTACCTCAACCGCCTCGCCGATCTGCTCTGGATCCTCGCCCGGGCGGCCGAACAGGCCGAGGCCCGCTCGCCGACGCCGGCCCGCTCGGGCCGCCGGGGCGTCGCTCGGCCGGGCTCGGCGGCCGTCGCCGGGACCAGCGACGCCACACGGACCAGCGACCCTACCCCGGAGGTGCGACCATGATGTTCGACCGCTCCCCCTCCCAGCTCGGCGTCCGCCCGGCGGCGGCCCTCTCGACGGCCTTTCTCAGCCAGGCCTTCCTCTGGATGTTCGTCGGCCTCCTCGTGACGACCGGCGTCGGCGCCCTCCTGGCCGGCCTTCCGGACGCCCAGTTCGCGCGCCTCGCCGGCCTCTGGTTGCCGATCGTCTTCGTCCAGCTCGGCCTCGCCTTCGTCCTCAGCCTCGCCATCCGCCGCCTGTCGGCGACGGCCGCCCTCGGCCTCTTCTTCGTCTACGCGGCGACGATGGGCGTCACCCTGGGCGTCATCCTCCGGGTCTACGCGCCCGGCTCGGTCTTGACGGCCGGCCTCTCGGCGGCCTCGATCTTCGGCGCCGCCGCGGTCTACGGGGCGATCACCGGGCGAGACCTGACCCGCCTCGGCGCCTACCTCTTCATGGCCCTCGTCGGGATCCTCGTGGCGATGGTCGTCAACCTCTTCGTCGGTTGGTCGGCCCTCAACTTCGCCATCTCGGCCATCGGTGTCGTCGTCTTCACCGGCCTGACCGCGTACGACGTCCAGCGGATCAGCCGCGGCGAGCTGGCGGCCTGGACGGAGTCGATGGAGAAGGGCGCGGTCATGGGCGCCTTCGTCCTCTACCTCGACTTCGTCAACCTCTTCCTCATGCTGCTCCGGCTCTTCGGGAGCTCCCGCGACTGAGGCGCACCGGGCGGGGGCGGGTCCCGGTGGCCGGTCGCCGCCGAGCCGTCGAGCCCGAGGGTTCGCCCCGGATGCCGGGTCGCCGGCGACCCCCCGACGGGGTGGGCAGGGGCAGCCAGTCGGCGAGCCGCTCCGGGGGTAGCGGCACCGACCAGCGATAGCCCTGGCCTCGGTCGCAGCCGAGCTCGGCGAGGGCGCGCTCCTGATCGGCCGTCTCGATCCCTTCGGCGACGACGGCCATGCCCAGGTCGTGGGCGAGGCCGACGATGGCCCGGACGATGGCGTGGGTCGCCGGGTCGTCGGGCAAGCGGGCGACGAAGGTCCGGTCGATCTTGATGGCGTCGAGGGGCAAGCGGGTCAGGTAGCCGAGGGAGGCGTAGCCGGTCCCGAAGTCGTCGAGGGCGAGGCGGACGCCCAGCTCCTTCAGGGCGCGCAGGACCCCGAGCCCGACCCCCGCCTCGTCCATGAGGACGCTCTCGGTGATCTCGAGCTCGAGCTGCGACGCCGGGAGCCCGGTCGTGCGCAGGACCGTCGCGACGTGGTCGACCAGGCTTGGATCGGCGAACTGGCGCGGCGAGAGGTTCACCCCGACGAAGGGTGGGGCGACGTCGACCCGGCCGCCCCAGCTCGCCGCCGCTCGGCAGGCCGTCTCGACGACCCAGCGTCCGATCTCGACGATGAGGCCGGTCTCTTCGGCCAGCGGCACGAAGGCGAGCGGCGGGACGAGGCCCCGTTCGGGGTGCTCCCAGCGGAGGAGGGCCTCGAAACCCTGCGGCGCACCGGTGGCGAGGTCGACGATGGGCTGGTAGTGGAGTCGGAGCTGCCGGCGCTCGATGGCCCGCCGCAGGTCGGCTTCGAGATCGAGGCGGTCGTGGCGGCCGATCCGCATCGGCGGTTCGAAGCGGACGACCCGGTCGCCGCCGGCGGCCTTGGCCCGATGGAGCGCCACCTCGGCGTCCCGGAGGACCGAATCGGGGGTCGCCCCGTCCACGGCCTGGACGACGCCGACCGACGCGCTCGGGTAGACCTCGTGCCCGGCGATCTGGATCGGCTGGTGCAGGACCTCGAGCAGCCGCTCCGCGACGCCGACGGCGCTCTCGGGCTCGGCCGGGTGGGCGAGCAGGACGGCGAACTCGTCGCTCCCGACTCGGGCGACGGTGTCCGTCGGTCGGCAGGCCTCGCGGAGGCGGCGGGCGGTGGCGACGAGGAGCTCGTCGCCGGCGGCGTGACCGAGGCTCTCGTTGATGGTCGTGAAGCGGTCGAGGTCGAGGAGGACGAGCGAGGCCGCTCGACGGGCGGGCCCCTCGGCGTCCGCGGCGTCCGCTTCGTCGAGCAGCGCGGCGATCTCCTCCCGCAGTGCGTCCCGATTCGCGAGGCCGGTCAGGCGATCGAGGCGGGCCACGCTCGCCAACTGGGCCTCCAGGCCCCGCTGTTCCCGGAGGTCGCGGATGGAGGCGACCCGGGCCTGGCCGTCGCCCCAGGGGATCGGCCGCCCCACGACCCGGACCGGGAAGACCGACCCATCGTCGCCCCGAGCGAGGAGCTCGACGGCATCGTCGGGGTGGTGCTGCCAGTGCTCGGCGAGGGCCGGGAGCGACTCGGGCGTCGCGAAGTCGAGAACGCTCCGACCCACCGCCGACCCGGGCCGGCAGCGAAAGAGCTCCTCGAAGGGTCGGTTGACCTGGAGGATCCGCCCCTCCTGGTGGATGACGAGCGCCTCGCCGGCCGCGTCCGCGAGGCGCCGAAACCGCTCTTCCGAGGCCCGCAGCTCCGCCTCGGCGGCCGCCCGCTCGGAGACCTCCTGCCGGGCCCGCTCGAGGAGGCGGGCGTTGTCGAGGGCGACCGAGGTGAGCTGGGCGAAGCGCCCGAGGATGAGGCGCTCGCGCTCGGTGAAGGTCCGCCGTCGATCCCCGCTCGCGACCCCGAGGACGCCGATGACCTCGTCGGCGACGGTCAGGGGCACGGTGACCACGGCGCCCAGGCCGCGGGGCCGGCGGACCGTTCGGAACGGGTAGTGCTCGTAGTCGTCCGTGGCCTGCGGGGTGCCGCTCGCCCAGGTCCGGCCGGCCAGGCCCTCGCCCCGGGCCAGCTCGGTCGTCCGCCAGCGGGCAAAGCGCCCCGTGCCGGCCGCCAGGACGAGCCGATCGCGCGCCTCGTCGACGAGGTAGAGGACGGCGTGTCCGACCCCGAGAAGCGCCCCGGCTCGCTCGACGATGGTCTCGAGGAGGGCGTCCCGGTCCCGCCGAGCGATGAGGGCCGCCGTCGTCTCGGTCAGGGCGGCCAGCTCCGCCTCGCGGGGATCGTCGGCCCGCCGGAGCGCGGCCGGCTTCGCCAGGTAGAGGGCCCGGTCGGCGACCAGGACGAGGTCCTCCGGCCGGCGAGCGTCGGCGGGGAAGCAGGCGAGCCCGGCGCTGACCCCGACCGTCGGCGAACCGTCAGGGCCGTGGAGCTGGAGGATCGCCGCCCGGATCCGGCTCTCGATCCGGCGGGCCTGCGCTCGCGTGGCCCCGGGGAGGAGCACGGCAAACTCGTCGCCGCCGTACCGATAGGCCCGGTCGCCGGCCCGGATGGCGGCCGCGATGGCCGAGGCGATCCGACGGAGGAGCTCGTCCCCGGCCGGGTGACCCCAGCGGTCGTTGTACGTCTTGAAGCCGTCGAGGTCGAGCATGAGCAGGGCGAAGGGACCGTCCGGCCCGGCAGCCACCGCTCGGGCCAGGTCGGCCTGGAAGGCGCCGTGATTGTGAAGCCCGGTGAGGCTGTCGAGCCGGGCCCGCTCGGCGGCTGCCCGGTGGGCCTCGGCGTTCTGGAGGGCCATGGCGGCTTGGGCGGCGAAGAGCTGCGCGAGCTCGAACTCGGTGGCGCTGAAGTGAGCCTCGGCCGCGCCGATCCGACCGAGATTGAGGGTCCCGATGACCTCGTCGCCCGAGAGGAGCGGGACGACGATCACGGACTCGGGCTCGAACGGCGTCCCCGGGATCTGGACCGAGCGCGGATCGAGGTGGGCGTCGTTGGCCAGGACCGGCTGGCGGTGGGCGATCGCCCAGCCGGTGAGTCCGCGGTCGAGCGGGGCGACGTCGCCGAGGATGACGTCGGCGTAGCGGTCTCGGGCCAGGATGGCCCGGCGGACGCCGGCTGTCCGGTCGACCCGGTAGATGGTGAGCGTGTCGTAGTGGACGACCTCGTGCAGGGCGTCGGCGATGGCCTCGAGGACGCTGGCCGGATCGCGGGCCGCCACGAGCCGCTCGGTCACCTCCAGGAGTCGGCGCTGCCCGGCGAGCTGGCGCTCGAGGGCCGCTTGCTGCTCCTGGAGCCGGCTGTGGTGCTCGGCGTTGACGAGGGCCTGGGCGGCGTACGCGGCGAAGATCGTGAGGAGCTGCTCGTCGTCGGCGGTGAAGCGATCCCGACCCTCCTTGCTGACGACGATGAGGCCGAGGGTCCGCGTCTCGGATCGCATCGGGACGAGGAGCATCGACTCCGGCCCGGTGACCTCGCCGACGACGCGGCTCCGGGGATCGGCCGCCGCATCGCCGACCCGGACGACGACGCCGTGTTCGGCGACCCAGCCGGTCAGGCCATCGCCGACCCTGACCGCGAGGACGGCCGGACTCGGATCGGAGACGCCCAGGAAGTGACCCCAGAAGGCGATCGGCTCGCAGATGCCGTGCGCTTCGGCCACGCGGTAGACGCGGACCGTGTCGACGTCGAGAAGGGTCCGAACCTCGGCCACGATCGCCTCGCCGATGGCCCGGACGTCCCGGATCCGGTCGAGCCGGAGCCCGAGGTCCTGGATCGCCCGCAGCCGCGCAGCGAGGGTCTGGACCGAGGCGTAGAGACGGGCGTTGCCGATGGCCATGGCGGCGTGTTCCGCGAAGCCGCGGGCGAGGGCCCGCGCCTCGTTCGTCCAGGCGTGGTCGCGCCGGTGGTAGAGGACGAGCAACGCGATCGGCTCGGCGTCGAGGACGACCGGGACGAAGCAGACGGTCTCGATGCCCTCCCGCTCGTAGATGGCCCGCAGTCGCGCGTTGTGCGCCCGCGACCGGTCGATGACCGCGATGGTGCGCTCGGCGAGGGCGCGCAGTCCCGGGGCCGGCTCGTCGCGCCGCAGGTCGGCCACGACGGCGAGAAGATCGGGATGCACGCCACTCTCGGCGGCGAGGCTGAAGGGTCGCTCGGCGGCGGCGTCGAAGTGCCAGAGGCCGACGGCGTCGGCCTCGAAGAGCCGCCGGGAGCGGGCCACGATGGCGGCGAAGACGTCGTCGAGATCCGGGCGGGCCCCGCTCCACCCGGGCATCCTCGCGCCGCGCACCGGCGGTCGATCGGGCGCCGGCGCGTCGAGGTGCTCGACGACGACTGCGCCGTCGCCGAGTGGCAGCGGCTGGGTCATCGTCGATGTCGCTGTTCGACCGTCATGGCGATCCTCGCGCCGAGCTCTGGCCCGGGGGTGGTATCGGGCACTGGGCACGGTAGCGGGGCGCCGCTGGCGAAGCGATGGGCCGGGAGTACCGGTCTAGAGCCACCGGTGCGGGGGGCCGCGACCTACGGCCGGCGCGGTAGGGCGCGCGAGTCGGCTTTGGAACGCAGGCATCGAGGCCCGTGCCCATGTCCGCCGGAGGCACGGGCGCGGTAGGGCGCCCGAGTCGGCGCTGGAACGCCAAGCCTGGCCCGGTCGGTTGACGCGGCCCTCGCCCCGGCTATACTCAATCCCGACGGATTTGCTCGGAATTTGCGGCGCGTCCGCGCCCGCGGCCGAGGCCGATCCCGCCCGCGCCCGCGGGCCCGCAGCCGCCGGGCAAGCCGTCGATACGACACCGACTCGAGCGAGGACCGAACCCTGAGCCAGCGCACGACCTACCACGGCAGCGGCGCCGTCGCCTTCTCGACGAAGGGCGAGTACGGCGTCCGTCTCATGGTTCAGCTCGGGCGCCACTATGGCTCCGGGCCGGCCTCGCTCGCCGAGATCGCGGCCGAGGAGGAGCTGCCGCGACCCTACCTCGAGCAGCTCGCCCTCGGGCTCCGAGAGGCGGGCCTCGTCGTCGCCACCCGAGGCGCTCGGGGCGGCTACGAGCTCGCCCGACCGCCGGCGGAGATCCGGATGCTCGAGATCCTCCGGGCCCTCGAAGGGCCGATCTCGCCGATGATCTGTGCCTCGGACGAGCCCCTCGAGGATGTCTGCGGGCGGACGTCCCGCTGCACCGTGAACCTCCTCTGGCTCCGGATCCGGGACGCCGTGGCCGGCGCTCTCGAGCGCCTCACCCTGGCCGACTTCCTGCCGCCTCGACCCATCGCCGCCGAACTCGTCGGCTCCCGCCTCGACGGCCTCTCCGATCGAGGCGGGGCGGCGGTCGCCTCGAGCGTCGCCACCGCGTCGCCCGTCGCCTCCGGCGATGCCGCACCGAACCACCGATGAAGGAGCAAGTACCAGCCGTGCCAACCGACGATCAGGTCCTCGTCATCCGTGGCCTCCGGGTCGCCCCGGCCGGCCACCCCGAGCGGGAGATCCTCCAGGGCATCGACCTCGAGGTCGCCAAGGGCGAGGTCCACGCCATCATGGGCCCGAACGGCTCGGGCAAGACGACCCTCGCCTACGCCCTCATGGGCCACCCCGCCTACGAGGTGACTGCCGGCGAGGTCCGCTGGAAGGGCCGGAACATCCTCGAGCTCTCGCCCGACAAGCGGGCCCGGCTCGGGCTCTTCCTCGCCTTCCAGTACCCGACGGCGATCCCTGGGCTCTCGGTGGCGAGCTTCCTGCGGGCGGCCCTCAACGCCAAGCTCCTCGGCGTCGATCGGACCGCCGACGTCGACCCCACCGACCCGACCCGGGGCGGGATCAGCATGCTCGAGTTCCGGCGCAAGCTCCGCGAGAAGTTCGCTCTGCTCAAGATGGACGAGAGCTTCGCCTCGCGCTACGTCAACGACGGCTTCAGCGGCGGCGAGAAGAAGCGGCTCGAGATGCTCCAGATGGCGGTCCTCGAGCCGGAGATGGCGATCCTCGACGAGACGGACTCGGGGCTCGACATCGACGCCCTCCGGATCGTCGCCCAGGGCGTGAACGCGATGCTCAACCCGAACCTGGGGGTCATCCTCATCACCCACTATCAGCGGCTCCTCAACTACATCACCCCGGACCGGGTCCACGTTCTCGCCGCCGGGCGGATCGTGAAGAGCGGCGGCAAGGAGCTCGCCCTCGAGCTCGAGGAGCACGGCTACGGCCCGATCCTCCGCGAGGCGGGCCTCGCCCCCGACGTGCCCGACGACGCCCTCAGGGTGCCGATCGAGCCGGGCCTCGGCGAGGCCGATGCCGAGCCGGCGGGCGCGGCCCACTGAGCCGGACGGCGGCCATCGAGGGCGCAGGAACAGGTAGGGATCGGAGGCAGGCGATGGCAGTCGAGACGACGGCGGGGACGACGAAGGGGCCGCGCTCGGCCACCCAGACGAGCGCCCTCGATCCCCGTGCCCTTCGGGCCGACTTTCCGATTCTCGCCACGACCGCCCACGGTCGGCCCCTCGTCTACCTCGACTCGGCGGCCACGAGCCAGAAGCCCCGGGTCGTCCTGGAGACCCTCGATCGCTACTACCGCGAGTACAACGCCAACGTCCACCGCGGGATCTACGAGATCGCCGAGCGGGCGACGGCCGCCTACGAGGCCGCCCGGGCCACCCTCGCCCGCTTCATCGGGGCCGATCCGCGGGAGGTCGTCTTCACCCGGAACACGACCGAGGCGATCAACCTCGTCGCCCACACCTGGGCTCGGCAGGCGATCGGTCGGGGGGACGTCATCGTCCTGACGGAGATGGAGCACCACTCGAACCTCGTTCCCTGGCAGCTCCTCGCCCAGGAACGCGACGCCGACCTCGAGTTCATCCCGATTACCGACGAGGGCCTCCTCCGACTCGACGTCTACGACGTCCTCCTCCGCCTGCGGCCGAAGCTCGTCGCCGTGACCCACGTCAGCAACACCCTCGGCACGATCAACCCGATCCGGGAGATCGTCGAGCGCGCCCATGCCGTCGGGGCCCTCGTCCTCGTCGACGGCGCCCAGGCCGTGCCCCACCTCCCGGTCGACGTCCGGGCCCTCGGCTGCGACTTCTACGCCTTCTCGGGGCACAAGATGCTCGGTCCGATGGGCTCGGGGGTCCTCTGGGCCCGGCGCGAGCTCCTCGAAGCGATGCCGCCGTTCCTCGGTGGGGGCGAGATGATCCGCGAGGTCCGGCTCCGGCGCTCGGAGTGGAACGAGGTGCCCTGGAAGTTCGAGGCCGGCACCCCCGACGTCGCGGCGGCCGTGGGGCTGGGCGCGGCGGCCGAGTACCTCATGGGCCTGGGCATGGAGCGGGTGCGGGACCACGAGCAGCGACTCGTCGCCTACGCCCTCGAGACGCTCCACCGCGAGATCCCCGACATCGTCCTCTACGGGCCGCCGGCCGAGCAGCGGGGCGGGGTCGTCGCCTTCAATTTGCCCGGGATCCACCCTCACGACGTCGCCCAGGTCCTCGATCGGTTCGGGATCTGCGTCCGGGCGGGGCACCACTGCACGATGCCGCTCCACGAGCGGCTCGACGTGGCGGCGACGACGCGGGCCAGCTTCTCGGTCTTCTCGACGACCGACGACGTCGACGCCCTGGCGGCCGGGCTGCGGGAGGTCGTCGCCCTCTTCGCGGGCTGACCCGGCCGACTTTCCGACTCCGAACGCGTCGCGCCCGGTTCGTCGCCGGCGCACGACCCCGCTCTCTTCGCCGGCCCACCCTGCGGATCTCTGTTGACAATATGGGATATGTATGCATACCATCCCTGCATGAAGTCGATCGTCGGTGAGCGAGGCCAGGTCACGATCCCGAAGCCGCTTCGGGATCGGCTCGGGCTCCGGCCCGGGGTGGAGATCGAGTTCGAAGAGGAGGACGGGCGCCTCGTCGGACGGAAGGTCGTTCGCGACCGGCTCGATGCCCTCGTCGGGATCGTCCGGCTTCCCGAAGGGACCGACGCGGTCGTCGACGAGCTTCGCGGTCCTCGACCGTTGTTTCGCGAGCCGGTGTGATCACGGCCGTCGACACCAACGTCCTGCTCGACGTCTTCGGGGATGATCCGCGCTACCGGGCGCGGTCGCTGTCGGCACTGCGGCGTTGCCTCGCCGAAGGTGAGCTCGTCGCCTGTGACGTCGTCTGGGCCGAGATCGCCGCCGTCTTCGCCGACGAGCGCGCGGCCATCTCGGCGATGGAGGCGATCCCCGTCGCCTACGCGCCGCTCACCCGCGCTGCGGCACTCCGGGCGGGCGAGGCGTGGCGGGCGTACCGGGCTCGCGGGGGGCCGCGGGGCCGGGTTGTCGCCGACTTTCTCATCGGAGCCCATGCCGCCCTGCAGGCCGATCGGCTCCTAACCCGGGACCGGGGCTTCGGGCAGATGGCGTATGCGGGCCTCGTCGTCCTCGACCCCGCGGCAGACCCAGAGCCCTGACGCTGGGAGCGATCCGGCAGCCCGTCCGCCCCGGGTCCGGTCTTCGGCCAGATGCGTCGTGAGGTGCACGGATGTCGGTCGCGCGGGCCCGCCGACCACGGCCGGCCTCACCCCCGCCCCCCGGTCGTCCCCGCTCGGGCGAGGCCCAGGGCCACGCCCACCATCGGGCCGGCGACCCCCGGCGCTCTGCTTCCCGGCCAGGCGCATCACCGGGCGCGCGCTTGGCCGGGAAACCCGCGCCCGCGCCACCGGACTGCGCGGATCGGTCCGCCGCGGCGTTCGCGTCATGACGCATTGGCCGTCGAAGCGCCCCGAACGCTCACCTCCTGCTTCATTTGCGCCCACCGCCGGCCGGCCGAGCCGGACGCCGCCCCAACACCGTTCACCGGGTGAGAATTTGACACCCTTCGGGCTCGTTGGGCCCGCGGTAGGGACGTCGAGGCGCGCCGTATGCGCTCGCCACCGCACCACGCGTATGCGCTCGCCACTGCACCACGGAGGCCGATCATCGACCGCGATCGCGACGTCGGTGGCGAACTGCTCGAGGGTGCGGCGGGCGCCAGGGTACGTCGATCACCGACCCTCCATCGCCTCGGGCCGCTCGCGACCGAGCACAGCCCCGGACGGCGGCGCCGAGGCAGGCCGATCATCGACCCAGACCGCGGGCCAATCCCGAGGCAACTGGTCGGAATTGACGCGGCGCGCTACACTGCCCCCATCCGATGGACGACCTCTACCGCGACTACATCCTCGAGCACTACCGGCGCCCCCACAACTTCGGCGTCCTCGAAGCGCCGTCCGTCTCCGTCGAGGGCCACAACCCCCTCTGCGGCGACCGGATCACCCTCCAGCTCGGCGTCCGCGACGGGATCGTCGAGCGGGTCGCCTTCACCGGCCGCGGCTGCGCCATCAGCCAGGCGTCCGCCTCCCTCCTGACCGACGAGATCAAGGGCAAGCCCCTGGCCGTCGTCGCCGCCTTTCGAGCCGCCGATCTCCTCGACCTCCTCGGGATCGAGATCAGCCCGGCCCGCCTCAAGTGTGCCATGCTCAGCCACGACACCCTCCGACGGGCCCTCGAAGAGCTCGCCGCGGCGCACCCGACCGATGGCGTCGCGGCGACCGATCCTGCGCCGGCGGCCGGCGTCGTCGTCGGCGAGCCGAAGCCGAGCCCAGCCGGGGCGCCCGAGCCCGACCACCCCGACGGCGCCGCCTCACCGAGCGACGGCCCCGCGGCGGAGAAGGTTCGCCGATGAGGCCGTACCCCGCCGCCAACCACGGCCGCTGCAGGTGTCTCCGGCCGGCTCGCTGAGCCGGCGCTCCCTGCCCGGGGACCGGTTCCGGCCGCCGGCCGGAACGGCGTCCCACCTCCCCGTCCCGGCCGACCAGCTCCGGTCGCCGAAGGCCCAAGGAATGTGATCGAAGACCGATGCCGAAGTCGTACGCAGATCTCCTCAGAGAAGCCCGTTCCCAGGTCCGGGAACTCAGCCCGGCCGAGGTCCAGCTCCTCCGCGAGCAGAACCCCGGCCTCGCCATCGTCGACGTCCGGGAGGACAGCGAGTGGGAGCAGGGCCACATCCCGGGCGCCATCCACGTCGGCAAGAGCTACCTCGAGCAGCAGATCGAGGCGGCCGTCCCCGACCGAGACCGACCCGTCGTCCTCTATTGCGCCGGTGGGATCCGGTCCCTCTTCGCCGGTCGGACCCTCCAGGAGCTCGGCTACACGAACGTCGCCTCCATGAGCGGCGGCTTCCAAGCCTGGAAGAGCCAGGGCCTGCCGTGGACGGCACCGGTCATCCTGAGTCACGAGCAGAGGCTCCGCTACAGCCGCCACCTCCTCATCCCCGAGGTCGGCGCCGAGGGCCAGGCCAAGCTCCTCGAGTCGAAGGCCCTCCTCATCGGAGCCGGCGGCCTCGGCAGCCCGGCGGCCCTCTACCTCGCCGCGGCCGGCGTCGGCACCATCGGGATCGTCGACTTCGACGTCGTCGACCTCTCGAACCTGCAGCGCCAAGTCCTCCACACCACCGATCGCGTCGGCGAGCGGAAGGTGGACTCGGCCCGCAAGACCATCACCGCCCTCAACCCCGACGTGACCGTGATCGCCCACGAGGAGATGCTCACCGAGGCGAACGCCGCCCGGATCATCGAGGGCTACGACGTCGTCATCGACGGGACGGACACCTTCGAGACCCGCTACGCGGTGAACGACGCGGCCGTGCCGCTCCGGATCCCGGTCGTCCACGCCAGCGTCTTCCGCTTCGAGGGCCAGCTGACGACCTTCGTCCCCTCCGAGGGGCCGTGCTACCGCTGCCTCTACCCGACCCCGCCGCCGCCGGAGCTCGCCCCCGGCTGCTCCGTCGCCGGTGTCCTCGGTGTCGTGCCGGGGATCATGGGCCTCCTCCAGGCGAACGAGGCCCTCAAGCTCCTCCTCGGCATCGGCGAGCCCCTCGTCGGGCGCCTTCTCCTCTTCGATGCCCTCGACGGGACCTTCACCGAGCTCAAGCTCCGGCGCGATCCGAACTGCCCGGTCTGCGGCGAGGCGGCGATGGCGGCGCGGGCGGCTGGGACGCCGGTCCGGGCGGCCTCGCCGAGCGAG
>DAOTYQ010000087.1:0-2522 GCA_034434735.1 Chloroflexota bacterium | reverse complement strand
GAGCGAGGCCTGGTGCTGCCGGACCCTCGGGATCGGCTTCACCGACGTCGTCAAGCGCCCGACCCGATCGATCGAGGAGCTCGCCCCGACGGAGTGGGCGGTCGGCGCCGAGCGGCTCCGCGAGCTCGTCCGCCGGCATCGACCGCGGGCCATCGTCTTCGTCGGCCTCCGGGGGGCGCGGGCCGTCCTCGGCCGGGCGGTCGAGCCGGGCCGCCAGGCGGTCGGGTTCGAGGGTGCAGCGGTCTTCGTCCTCCCCTCGACGAGCGGCCGCCAGGCGACGTATCGGTCGAACGCGATCGCCGCCGCCGCCCGGGAGCTCGCCCGCTGGCTGGCATCGCCCGAGGGCGGCGAGCCGTGAAACGAACCCGGCCCCTACGCCTCGCTGGTCAGCCCGACCTCGAAGACGGCGCCCTCGACGATCCGCCAGGCACGGACGCTCGGCTCGCCCGTCGCCGGGTCCGCCTCCTCGGGTGCCAACGACACGAGGACGTAGAGGGCGTCGGGGTAGAAGGCGAGGCCGATGTCGGTCGGCGACGGCTTCGCCGGCGAGCGGATGTGGGAGTGGACGATGGCCCAGAAGGTCTCGCCGCGCTCCTCGGTCTCGAGGGTGAAGCGGAGGAGGTCCTCGGGGTGGATCTCGTAGCGGTACGGCGAGGCGGCCCGGTTTCGGGTCGGCTCGAAGCGGAGTGGGCGGCCGCCCGCGGCCACCGGGCGGTCGCCGATGACGAGCCCGCAGGCCTCGTTCGGGTACTCGGCTCGCGCGTGGGCGACGATGGCGTCGCGGATCGACCGCGGCAGCGAGACGTGGCTCGGGCCGGGGTGGGCCGGGGTGGGGCGCGGCGGCGGGGTGGGGCGCGGCGGCGGGGTGGGGCGCGGCGGGGTCGTCACGCTAGCCGCCCCTCACCACCAGTTCACGCCGCCTTCCAGGTCGGCCTCCATCTCGTCGAGCTCGCGGGTGAAGGTGCCGGCCGAGAGGTACTTCCAGCCGCCGTCGGGGAGGAGGGCGACGATGGTCCCGGACCGCATCTGGTTCGCCACCCGGGCGGCGGCGACGAGGACGGCGCCGCACGAGGGGCCGCCGAAGATCCCCTCCTTGAAGACGAGGTCGCGGAGGGCGGCGATGGCGTCACGGTTCGAAACGAGGAACTTGCCGTCGAGGAGGGACGGATCGAAGATCTCCGGCACGAAGCCCTCGTCGAGCGAGCGGAGACCCTGGACGTTCTCGCCGGGGAGCGGCTCGGCGGCGTAGACCTTTACCTCGGGCTTGCGCTCCTTGAGGTAGCGCGAGACGCCCATGAGCGTCCCGCCCGTCCCGAGGCCCGCCACGAAGACGTCGACCTCGGGGCAGTCGGCGAGGATCTCGGGCCCCGTCGTCTCGTAGTGGGCGAGGGGGTTGGCCGGGTTGCCGTACTGGTAGGGCATGACGAAGCGCTCGTCGCGCTCGACGAGGTGCTTGGCGAGGGCGATCGCGCCGTTCGAGCCGAGGTGGCCCGGCGAGTCGATGATCTCGGCCCCGAAGAGGGCCGCCATCTGGCGGCGCTCCTGGGTGACGTTGTCGGGCATGACGAGGGCGACCCGATAGCCCTTCCGGCGGCCGATCATCGCCAGGGCGATGCCGGTGTTGCCCGAGGTCGGCTCGAGGATGATCGAGTCGGGCTTGAGGAGCCCGCGCCGCTCCAGGTCCTCGACGAGGTACTTCGCCGTCCGGTCCTTGACCGACCCGGTCGGGTTGTACATCTCGAGCTTGGCGAAGATCCGAACGGCCGGGTTCGGGCTCATCCGGGGGATGGCCACGAGGGGCGTGTGGCCGACGGCCTCGAGGATGTCCTCGTAGCGGCCACCGTGGCGCGGCAGGGCGGCGTGGTCGTGGAGCGGCCGGGGCGCCGTCTCGGGGCTCCGCCGCGCCGGAAGGGCCGCCATCGCCGCCGTCACCGCTCGCCGAGCGACGGCGTCTCGCTCGCCGCTCCGCCGGCCATGGCCGGCAGGATGATGACCGTGTCGTCGGCCCGAACCGGCGTCGCCCGCTCCTGGAGGTAGCGGATGTCCTGGCCGTCGAGGTAGACGTTGACGAAGCGGTTGAGCTGCCCGTCCTCGGTCAGGAGCTGGCTGCGGAGGGCCGGATAGCGGGCCACGAGGGCCTCGATGACCTCGCCGACGGTCGCCCCGTCGACCTCGACCTCCTTCGCCCCGCCGACGTTGGCCCGGAGGACGGGCGGGATCCGAACGACGGTCATCGGCTCCCCTCGCCGGCTGCGCGCACCGCCCCGAGCGGGGCGACGCCGCTCCCGACCGGGCCGGTCCCAACCGGGCCGGTCCCAACCGAGCCCGCCGCGGCCGGGCCGGTCCCGGCCGAGCCCAGCCCCGCGCCGCCGAGGACGAAGACTCCACTCTCGCTCGGCGAGGCCGCCCGGACCGGCGTCCCAGCCGCCCGCGCCGCCATCGCCGCCTCGCCGCAGACCGGGCAGTTCGGATCGCGCCGGAGCTTGAGCTCGGTGAAGGTCCCGTCGAGGGCATCGAAGAGG
>DAOTYQ010000086.1:0-58839 GCA_034434735.1 Chloroflexota bacterium | reverse complement strand
CCGTCGTTGCCGTCGATCCGCCGCCGGCCCGCGGGGCGACGCGGACGATCCGGGCGTCGGCGGTGGAGGCGGCCCGGGAGATCGCCGACTTCCTCGCCGCCCGGCGGCTCCTGCCGTGAGCGGCCGCGTCGTCGTCGTCGGGGAGGTCGTCGACGGCCGCCCGACGCGCCTCTCGACGGAGGTTGCCACCCTCGGCCGCCGGCTCGGCGAGGCCCTCGGCCGACCCGTCGTCGGGGTCCTCGTCGGAGCCGATGCCGGCACGGCGGGTGCCAGCCTGGCCGCCTATCTCCCCGAGGTCCTGACCGTCGAGCTACCCGAGCTGGCCGACCTCGCCCCCGCGCCGCGAGTCGCCGCCGAGACGGCCGCCATCGTCGAGCCGGAGGACGGCCCGATCCTCGTCGGCGCCAGTCCCGACGGGCGGGACGTGGCCGGCGCCCTCTCCGTCCTCCTCGACCGGCCGGTCCTGGCGAACGCCGTCGCCGTCGAGGTCGGCTCCGAGGGGCCGACGGCGGTGAAGACGATCTTCGGCGGCAAGCTCGTCGTCCGGAGCCGGTTCGTCGGCCCGCCGGGGATCGTCACGGTCCGGCCGAGCTCCGTCGATGCCGCCCCGGCCGACGCCCCGGGGCGCGTCGTCGCCCGGACGGCCACGGCCGTCGCGCTCGGCCCGCCGGTCCGACGCCTGGAGCGGATCCTCGAGACGGCCGGCGAGATCCCCCTCGAGGAAGCGCCGGTCGTCGTCGTCGGCGGACGGGGTGTCGGCGGGGCCGAGGGCTTCGCTCTCCTCGAGGAGCTCGCGGCGCTCCTCGGCGGGACGGTCGGCGCCACCCGGGCGCCGGTCGACGCCGGCTGGATCGGCTACGCCCGCCAGATCGGCCAGACCGGCAAGGTCGTAAAACCGCGCCTCTACCTCGGCCTCGGCGTCAGCGGAGCGATCCAGCACAAGGTCGGGATGCAGACGGCCGAGACCATCGTCGCCGTGAACCGCGACCCCGATGCGCCGCTCGCCGAATACGCCGACCTCTACGTCGTCGGCGACCTCTTCGAGGTCGGCCGGGCCCTCGTCGCCGAGCTCCGCCGGCGGCGCGAGGCCGGGACGACCTGAGCCGGGACGGGCGACGGTGCGGCGCGGCCGGCGCGATTTTCGGTCGAGGGTCGCCGGGGTGGGAGCCTAGCCGATGGGGCCCGGGACGGTCCCGTTCCTCTTCCCCCTCGTCGCCTTCCTCGCCCTGGCGGCGGCGACGGCCGTCCTCGCCCGACGCCTCGCCCGGGCCCTCGCCGAGACCCGGGAGGCGTATTTCTTTCGGCGGCGGGTGGGCGATCTGGCCGCCCGGATCGATGCCTCTCTGGCCGGCGCCATCGAGCGGGTCGACGCCGTCCGGCGCCACGAGCTCGAGGCGGCCGAGATCGGGCCGACCATCGACGCCGCCCGCGACGCGGTCCGCCGCTACGCCGCCGAGGCGGCTGCCCTCGGCGGGCCCGAGGCCGTGGCCGGCTTCCGGCGGGCGCTCGTCGAGGGCCTCGAGCGGGCCGAACGGGCCCTCGACTTCGTCGAGCACGGCTGCGGGATCCTCGCCGCCGGGAGCCGGGGCGGCCGGGCCCTGGAGGGCGACACCGCCATCAAGCGGGGCTACCTGAACCTCGTCCACGCCCGCGAGGCGATCGCCCGCGGGGCGGGCGAGGCGCTCCGCTGGCGGGCCGAGATCGAACGCCGGACCCCCCTCGGACCCCTCGAGCGCTAGCGGCCCGCCGGCCGACGCGGGACGAGGGCCGGCGGATGGCCGTGCGCGGCGAGCGGGCGCCGAGCCGACCCGCCACCGATCCGACCTCGGCCGGCCACGGGGCGGCCCCCTCGGGTGCTATCGTTGGCGGGCGCCCACCACGATCGACGAGACGGGAGGAATCATGCGCTGCCCCCAGTGCGAGGCCCCCGACACGCGGGTCGTCGATTCGCGGGACCTCGACGAGGCCTTTGCCATCCGGCGGCGCCGCGAGTGCTCGGCCTGCGGCTTTCGCTTCACGACCTACGAGCGCGTCGAGACGGCCCGCCTCGTGGTCGTGAAGCGCGACGGCCGCCGCGAGGAGTATGACCGGGCGAAGCTCGTCGCCGGCCTCCGCAAGGCCCTTACCCGGCGGCCCGTGCCCGACGACGCGGTCGAGCGGGCGGCCGACGCCATCGAGGCCCGCCTCCGGGCGCGGGGGGCGACCGAGGTGAGCTCGGCCGAGATCGGCGAGCTGGCCATGGCCCGGCTGCGCGAGCTCGATCACATCGCCTACATCCGCTTCGCCTCGGTCTACCAGAGCTTCGAGGACCTCGAGACCCTCAAACGCGAGGTCGACGCCCTCTATGCCGATCGCTCCGGAGGCGGCCAGTGAGCGTCCTCGCCGACCGCGACATCCGGGCCGCCATCGAGGCCGGTCGGATCGTCATCCGGCCCTACGACCCGGCCGACCTCCAGCCGTCGTCGGTCGACCTCCACCTCGACCGAAGCTTTCGGGTCTTCCGGAACAACCGCTACCCGTACATCGACCTCCGGAACCCCCAGCCCGACCTGACCGAGCTCCTCCGGATCGAGGACGACGAACCGTTCATCCTCCACCCCGGCGAGTTCGTCCTCGGCCAGACCCTCGAGTGGGTCGAGCTGCCCGACGACCTCGTCGCCCGACTCGAGGGCAAGAGCTCCCTCGGGCGGCTCGGCCTCCTCATCCACTCGACGGCCGGCTACGTCGACCCGGGCTGGAAGGGGAACCTCACCCTCGAGCTCTCGAACGTCGCCAACCTCCCGATCGCCCTCTACTACGGGATGAAGATCGGGCAGATCAGCTTCTTCCGGCTGACCTCGCCGGTCGAGCGGCCGTACGGAAGCCCCGAGCTCGGCTCGAAGTACCAGGGTCAGTCCGAGCCGACGGCCTCCGCCTTCCACCGCGACTTCGACGCCCGGCGCCGGATCATCGAGCGAGCGAAGGCCGGCCGATGAGGGCGGTCCGATGAGCAGTCCGGCCATCGTCGGCTGGGACGTCGACCTCGGCGGCGTCCGGATCCGGCTCCTGCGGGCCGGCCGCTTCCGAACCGACGCCGGAGCCCTCTTCGGGCCGGTCCCGCGGGTCCTCTGGGAACCGCTCGTCCGCGCCGAGCTCGATCCCCTCGACCGGGTCTGGGTCGCCGCCAACTGCCTCCTCGTCGAGACGGCCGACCGGCGGGTCCTCGTCGAGAGCGGGTTGGGCGACCTCGACCCGGCAACGGCCGACCGGATCGGCTTCGAGGGCCCGAGCGTCGAGGGCGCGCTGGCCGAGGCCGGGCTCGGGCCGGGCGACGTCGATCTCGTCGTCCTCAGCCATCTCCACACCGACCACGCCGGCGGGATCGGCGACGCGACGGGTGGGCTTCGGTTCCCACGGGCGTCCGTCGTCGTCCAGGCGGCAGAGCTCGCCATCGCCCTGCGCCGGAACGCCCGCCTCGCCATGGCCTACGACCAGCCGCGACTGCGCCCCCTCGTCGATCGGCTGAGCGCCTCGGCCGTCGACGGCGACGTCGAGATCCTGCCGGGCCTGTCCGTCGTCCGGACCGGCGGCCATTCGGGCGGCCACCAGGTCGTCGTCGTTCGGGGCCGCGACGGCGTCTGCTGCTTCGCCGGCGACCTCGCCCCCCGACCCTGGGCGGCGAACCCGCGCTGGATCACGACCTACGACGACTTTCCCCTCACCTCGGTCGCCCGAAAGGCGGCCCTCTTCCGGCGGGCGGCCGCCGAAGGCTGGCTCGTCGTCTGCTCCCACGAACCGACCGCGCCCGTCGGGCGGCTCGTCGCCGAGCGGGACCGCTATCGCTTCGAGCCCCTGGCGGCCGAATCGGCCTGAGGAACCCTGGCCGACGCGGCCGGGCGGGTCGGGTCGGCCGAGGTCAGGGCGTCGACGGCGGTGCGGACGGCGCGGCCGACGGCGCGCTCGGCGGCAGGATCTCCTCGACGAAGCGGGCGGCGCGCGCCGCGTCGACGGGGCCGTTCACGATCCGCCGGACCCGGCCCGTCGGGTCGATGAAGATCTGGGTCGGCAGGGCGAAGATCCGATAGCGCCGGAAGACGTCGCCCGTCAGATCGGCGGCGACGACGTAGCCGAGCTCGTAGCGCTCGGCGTAGGCGCGGACGTCGTCGACGGTCGTCTCCTGGACGCTGATCCCGACGAGGACGAGGCCCCGGCTGGCGTAGGCGGCGGCGACGTCGCGGAGGACCGGCGTCTCGGCCTGACAGGGCGGGCACCAGCTCGCCCAGAAGTTCAGCCAGACGCCCTGGCCGCGGAGCTCAGCGAGGCGGACGGGCCGGCCATCGAGATCGCGGAGCGGTGTCGGGGCGCCGTCGGGTCCGCTGATCTCGAGCTCTGGGGCGAACTCGCCGGGGGCGAGTCCCTCGACCGGGGAGGCGACGAGGTACGGGGTCGCCGCGGGGTCCCGCGGACCGCCCGGTCCGACGCTGGCGAGCGGACGGCTGACGACGACGAGGCCGAGGGTCGCCAGGCCGACGACGACGATGATGAGGGCGAGCCGGCGGGCGTCAAAGGGGCCGATGGCGAGCCGACGGCGGACGGGGGGCGGGCCGGAGGCGAAGTCGGTCGGACTAGACAAGGCTGAAGAAGCCGAACCAGCGGGGCAGGAGGATCAGCCAGTCGAAGATCATCGCCAGGCCGATGGCGGCGACGAGGAGCCCGCCCAGGCCGGCCACGAGGCGGCCGCGGCGGACCATCGGCCGAACGAGGGCGGGTGCCCGGTCGTAGACGAGGCCGAGGGCGAGGAACGGGATGCCGAGGCCGAGCGAGAAGCCGACCAGGAGGAGGCCACCCACGGCCGCCGTGGCGCTGTTCGCCGCCAAGGTCAGGATCGCCCCGAGGACGATCCCGATGCACGGCGTCCAGCCGACGGCGAAGATGGCACCGAGGGCGAAGGAGACGAGGAGCCCCGATCGGGTCGTCGCCAGCCAGCGGCCGAAGCCGGCGATCCGGCCGCTGCCACCAGAGAGCGGCGTGACGACGCCGGCCGCGGCGCCGGCCAGACCGGCCTGGGCGGCGGGTTCGAGGGGGCGCCAGACCCGGTCGAGGATCGGCAGCCGGACGAGGCCGGCGAGGGACGCCCCGAGGACGACGAGGATGACGCCACCGATGGTCCGGGCCGGGCCGACGTAGTCGAAGAGCGGGCCGGCGGCGTAGGTCGCCGTCACGCCGAGCACGGTGAAGACGGTCGTGAAGCCGGCGACGTAGGCCGTCGCGTGCCGGAGGGCGAGCCAGCGGCTCGCTCGCCCCACTCCGCTGCCGGCGACGGCGACGGCGGTGAGCTGGCCGAGGTAGGCCGGCACGAGGGGCAGGACGCAGGGCGAGAGGAAGGAGAGGACGCCGGCCGCCACGGCGAGGCCGAAGGACAGCTCGCCGGTCACGATGGCGCCTCCGCGGCGGACGCCTCCTCGCCGAGGATCCGGGCGAGGAAGCCGGCGATGCGACGGGCGCTCGTCGCCAGCTCGAGGCGCTGGCCGCCGAACTCGAGGACGGGGATCGTGAAGGCGTAGCGGGCTTCGAGGTCCGGGTCGGCCTCGATGTCGACCTCTCGGAGGTCGGGGACGGGGTGACCCGCCGCCGCCCGTCGAGCCAGGAGGGCAGCGACGACCGAGCGCGCGTCGTCGCAGAGGTGGCAGCCGGCCCGCCGGTAGAGGAGGAGGGGAGGGGTGTCGGTCATCGGCTCCGGCGTCGGATTGTACGTCGGTCGCCCGAAACGCTCGGTCGGCGCCCCGGCGGGCGCCCCGCGGTAGGATGAATCGGCGCGCCCCCGTAGCTCAGTGGATAGAGCGAGGCCGTCCTAAGGCCTGCGTCGGGAGTTCGAATCTCTCCGGGGGCGCCAGTGCCCACCTCGCCCCCGACGGTCGACCGTCCCGCCCACCGACGGCGGCGGGACGCGCTACGCTCGGCGGGTGCCGTCCGATCCCGAACCCGAGCGACCCACCGCCACCGGCGCCGAGGCCGGCCTCGAAACCCCGCCGTCGGAGATCGTCGCCCTCGCCGAGGCCCGGGCCCAGGCCCGAGCCGACCGCGACTGGCCGACCGCCGATGCCCTCCGGGCTCGGATCGAGGCCGCCGGCTGGGCGATCGTCGACGACGGCCTCGCCTTTCGGCTCGCGCGCGCCTACCCGCCGACCGTCGAGGTCGCCGGGCGGCGCCGCTACGGGCGAAGCGGCGACGTCCCCGCCCGTCTCGCGGAGGCCCCGGTCGGTCTGGCGACCATCGTCCTCGTCGCCACCGAGTGGCCGGCCGACGTCCGGCGTGCCCTGGCGAGCCTGACCGAGCACGCGCCCGACGGCACCCAGCTCGTCATCGTCGGCGACGACCCGAGCCCCGAGCAGGCGGCCGCCCTGGCCCTCGTCGACGCCGTCGATCCGGGCGGGCCGGGCCTCGCCACCGAGGTCGTCCTGACGGCTGCTCGCGTCGGGCACGCCGCCGCCCTCAACGCCGGGATCCGACGGGCCGCAGCCGAGGTCGTCGTCCTCACCGATGGGCGGGTCGAGCTGGTCGGCGACGCCGTCCGGCCGACCGTCGCCGCTTTGGCCGACCCGTCCGTCGCCGTCGTCGGGACCCCGGGGCTCGTCTCGCCCGACCTTCGCCATTTCCGGGAGATCGCCGAGGGCGAGGCGGCGGCCATCGCTGGCGACTGGCTCGCCTTCCGGCGCTCGGACTACGTCGCTCGGGGGCCGCTCGACGAGGGCTTTCGCTTCGACCGCTACCTCGACGTCTGGTGGAGCCTCGTCCTCCGCGACGAGGGCGAGGGCCGGCCGCCCCGGCGGGCCATCGCGCTCCGCTTGCCGGTGATCCGCCACGAGCGCCGCGAGTCGAGCACCCTCCCACCGCCCGAGCGAGCCCGCCTGTCGAAGCGAAACCGCTACCGGGTCATCCGCCGGTTCGGGCGGCGGCGCGATCTGGCCGTCGTCGAACGGCCGGAATCGGAGCGCGGGACCGATGCCCACCCCTAACGTTTCGGGGCCGAGCTCGTTAGGGTAAGCGAGGCCCTGCTCCAGACATCGTTCCCCCGGCGGTGTGGTTCGGCGGGGCCTCCTTTCGTTGGCCGACCACGGGCCGATGCGCCGTCGCCGACCGACCGCCAGGCACCGGCCCGGCCGAGGCCGCCCTCCTCGGGCTCGGTCGCGGAACTCCCTATACTCGGGCCATGCGCCGTTGGGTCTGCATCGTCGCCCTTCTCGCCGGCTTCGCGGCCGAGCCGATGCCGCCCCGCCGAGCACGGCGGCCGCCGGTCGCCATCGAGCGGCTCCTCGATGAGGTTCGCCCGCTCGAAGGTCCAGCCGGCGCCATTCCCCGTCGCACGATGGCCTGGTGGCAGCTTCACTGAGCGGGCGCCGGCGGGGTGGGGCCGGCCCCCGACGGAGCCGCGGCTGGGCCGCGGCGGTCGTCCTCCTCACCCTGGGCGCCGCCCTCGTCGGCAGCTCCAGCCCGGAGATCGGTCGGGCGGCCGGGCGGGAGACGGCCCGCATCGTCGTCGGCCCCCCGGCGACCCTCGACCCGGCGGCGGCGGGCGATGCGGCGAGCGCCGCCGTCGTCGGCGCCGTCTTCGAGAGCCTGACGACCTTCGACGCCGACCTCGTCCTGCGGCCGGCCCTCGCCGCGGGTTGGACGGTCGAGGCCGGCGGCCGGCGCGTCGTCTTCGATCTCCGACCGGGCCTCCGCTTCTCCGACGGCTCGCCGCTCACGGCCGCCGACGTCGTCCGGAGCTGGCTCCGGGTCATCGACCCCACCGCCCCCTCGCCCCTCGCCTCCCTCTTCGACGACGTCGTCGGAGCGGAAGCCTACCGGACGGGGTCGGTGCGCGATCCCGAACAGGTCGGCGTCCGGACCGAGGGCCCGACCCGGGTCGTCGTCGACCTCCTCCGACCCGGGGCGGACCTGCCGGCCATCGTCGCCGGCCCCACCTTTGCCGTCGTCCCCCCGGCCGTCGGCCACGATCCGGCGGCCCTCACGCCGGCCGCCTTCGTGGCCAGCGGCGGCTATCGGCTCGCCGCGGTCTCCGAGGCGGCCCTCAGCCTCGAGGCGAACGCGCACTACTGGGCCGGCGCTCCGGCCATTCGACGATTGGAGCTCGTGACGGATCTCGGCGGCCGGAGTCCGGTGGCCGTCTTCGAGGCCGGCGAGGTCGACTACACGCCGATCGACTCGAGTGACGCGACCTGGATCGCCTGGGATCGCGAGCTCGGCCCGGCCCTGCGGAGGGTGCCCGCCCTCGGCCTGACCTACGTCGGCTTCGACACCCGCCGACCGCCCTTCGACGACCCGCGCGTCCGCCGGGCCTTCGCCTGGGCCGTGGACTGGCGGCGCCTCGTCGAGCTCACCTCGAGCGGCACGGCGACGCCGGCGACGAGCATGGTCCCACCCGGCATCCCCGGCCGGCCCGAAGGCGACTTCGGCCCTCGGTACGACCCCGAGGGCGCCCGGGCGGTCCTCGCCGAGGCCGGGTATCCGAACGGGGTCGGGTTCCCGCCGATCACCTTCGTGAGCAGCGGCACGGGCTGGGAGGAGGCGATCGTCTCCGAGATCCGGACCGTCCTCAGCGTGTCGACCTCCGCCGAGGTGATGCCCTTCGAGGACTACTTCGCCCGCCTCGATCACGACCCACCGGCCTTCTGGGCCCTCTCCTGGATCGCCGACTACCCGGGGCCGAACGACTTCCTCGGCCTCCTTCTCGGCACCGGCAGGACGAACAACTACGGCGGCTGGAGCTCGCCCGAATTCGATGCGGCCATCGAGGCGGCCCTGGCCACCGCCGACCCGGCGGCGGCCCGGACCGGCTACACGGCCGCCGAGACGATCGTGGCCCGAGACGTGCCGGTCATCCCCGTGGCCTACGGCGACGGCTGGGCCCTCTCGCGGGCCGGCCTCCTCGGCGCCGGCCAGAACGGACTCGGATCGCTCCGCTTCGCCGGCCTCGCCTGGGGCGAGTGACGGCCATGCCCGAGTGGCGGGGATCACGACGCGGCCGGTGGCTCGGTGCGACGCTCGTCGCCGGCGGGGTCCTGGCGGCCGGCGCCGGCGCGGCCGCCGCCGCCGAGCCGACCTTCGGGACGCCGAGCGCCGAGGTGAGCTTCGGCCGGCCGATCGAGTTCCGCCAGCCGGTCTCCGGCCTCGGCCCCGTCACGAGAGTCGAGTTCCTCCTCTGGATCGCCGACGGCACCGTCCCCACGGTCCGCCTGGTGCCGCCGCCCGACCCCGGGACGACGACCCTCGGCTTCAGCCTCGACGTCGAGCGGCCCCACCTGCTGCCGAACACGCCGCTGACGGCTCGCTGGCGGCTAACGGTCGCCGACGGCCGAACCTGGCTCGGCCCGCCCGTCCACCTCGTCTACGCCGACGACCGGTTTCGCTGGCAGACCCGGGCGGGCGATCTCGTCCGGGTCCACTGGGTCGAGGGGGGCGCGGCCTTCGGCGCGCGGGTCCTCCGGATCGCCGAGGAGGCGGTCGCCGCGGCCGAGGCCCTCTTCGGCGTCCGCGAGGAGCGGCCGATCGACTTCTTCATCTACGCCGACCAGGCGGCCTTCTACGACGCCCTCGGTCCGGGGACCCGCGAGAACGTCGGGGGGCAGGCCAACGCCGAGATCCGAACCCTCTTCGCCCAGATCGGGCCGGGCCTCCTCGACAGCCCCTGGGTCGGGGTCGTCATTCCCCACGAGCTCACCCACCTCGTCTTCGACACGGCGGTCCGCAACCCCTACCACTTTCCGCCGCGCTGGCTGAACGAGGGTCTCGCCGTCTACCTCTCCGAGGGCTACGGATCGAGCGATCGCTCGGCCGTCGCGGCCGCCGTTCGGGACGGCACGCTGCAGCCCCTCTCCGGGCTGACGGCCCAATTCCCGACCCGCCGGGACGCCTTCTTCCTCGCCTACAGCGAGAGCGTCTCGGCCGTCGACTTCCTCGTCCGCCGCTTCGGGCGGGACGCCGTGGGCCGCCTCGTCCGAGCCTACGCCGATGGGGTCACCGACGACGAGGCGTTCCGGGCCGCCCTCGGCGTCGACCTCGCCGGCTTCGAAGCGGCCTGGCTGGCCGACCTCGGCGCGGCTCCGCCGAGGCGCTACGGCCCCCAGCCGGCCCCGCCCGGGCCGATCCCCGACGACTGGCGGGCGGCCCCGGGAGCGAGTCCGCAGCCGCGTCCCAGTACCGGCGGCGGCGGATCCGGTCCGAGCCCGGCCGCCCCTGGTCCCGCGCTGCCGGGTGACGGCGCAGGGGCTGACCTCGGTCGAGGCGCCGCCGTCGCCGGTCTCGCCGTCCTGGGGCTCGCCGCCGTTGGGGTCGGCCTCGCGATCCGGCGGCGACGGCGGTCGGTCCGTCCTCCCGACGGGGCCGACGGCGGGGGAGGGAAGGAATGAGCGACCTGGTCGCCCGCCTCCGGCGGACTCCCTCCTGGCAGATCACCCTTGGAGCTGCCCTGCTCGCCCTCGGGTTCCTCGTTGCCGCCCAGCTTCGGTCCGAGGGGCCCAGGGTCCGTTACACGTCGCAGGAACGGGCACCGCTCATCGAGACGGTCCTCTCGCTCCAGCGCGATCAGGACGCTCTCAAGGCCCGGATCCTCGAGCTGAACGAGCAGATCCGCGAGCTCCAGCGACGTGGCGAGGGGAGCGCCGCCCTCGTCGCCGAGCTGAACCGACAGATCGAGGCGGCCCGGATCGCGGCCGGCCTCGTCGCCGTCGAGGGGCCCGGTCTCGTCCTCCAGCTCACCGACGCGGCCGGACCGTTGCCGCCGGGGGCGAACCCGGCCGACGCCCTCGTCCACAGCGACGACATCCGGACCCTCGTGGAGGAGCTCTGGCTGGCCGGGGCCGAGGCCATCGCCGTCAACGGCGAGCGGGTGACGGTCTCCACGGCGATCCTCGACATCGGCGGGTCGGTCCTCGTCAACTCCGCGTACCTCGCTCCGCCGTACCAGATCGCGGTCGTCGGGCCGCCAGGCCTCTACGACCGGCTCACTGCCTCGGCTGGCTTCGTCGACTTCGTCGTCAACCGCGTCGACGCCTTCGGCCTCGGCCTCTCCTTCGCCGAGCCCGAGCGGGTCGTCGTGCCGGCCTATGCGGGGACCGTGACGCTCCGGTACGCCCGGCCCGAGCCGTCGCCGTCCCCGGGAGGTTCGTAGCGGTGCGGACCCGAAGCGCGCAGCTGAGCGTGGCCGCGGTCGCCTTCGTCCTCGGCCTCCTCGTCGTCGCCCAGCTCCGGGCCCAGGCCGGGGCCGCCGGCCTCCAGAATCGTTCGGCCCAGGAACTGACCGTCCTCGTCGCCAACCTCACGACCCGGAACGACCAACTCCGGCGGGAAGTGGCGAGCCTCGAGCGCGAGGTCGCCGACCTCACCGCGGCTGCGGCGCGGGGCGAGTCATCCGTCGATCGTCTCCGGACGGACCTCGCCCGGATCCGGACCTGGGCCGGTCTCGACCCCGTGGTCGGCCCCGGGGTGCGGATCACGGTCAACGGCCCCCTCCCGGGCGTCGCCGTCGAGGACCTCCTCAACGAGCTCCGAAACGCGGGCGCCGAGGCGATGGCCGTCGCTGGCGTCCGGATCGTCCCCGGGGTCGTCATCGCCGGACCCCCTGGGGCGCTGTCGGCCCTGAACACGCCCCTGCCCGATCCCTTCGAGATCGAGGCGATCGGCTCTCCGGAGACGCTGACCGGCTCGTTGACCCGGATGGGCGGGATCGTCGCCCAGCTCTCGGCTCGCTTCCCGGAGGCGACCGTGACGGTCACGCCCATCGAACGGCTCCGACTGCCGGCGACGGAGCGGGACCTTCGGCCGAGTCACGGACGGCCGACCCTCTGATAGGCTGGCCGGCCGATGGCTGGTCCACCGCCCACCGAATTCTGGCTCGGCGACGTCGTCCGCCTCCGGCGACCGCACCCCTGCGGGGGGACGGACTGGCTCGTCGATCGTCTCGGAGCCGACATCGGCCTCCGCTGTCTGCACTGCGGCCGCCACGTCCTCGTCGAACGGCGACGGGTCGAGCGGCGGCTCGTCGCCTTCGTCGCGCGGGGGGACGCCGAGCGGTCCCGGGCCGTCGCGCCGACCGACCGGTGAGCGACGGAGCGCGGCCGCCCGTCCCCGTCGGCGGCGGCATCGGGGCCGTCCTGCGGGTGCGCCCGTTCCTCCTGCTCTGGCTGGCCCAGGTGGCGACCCAGGTCGGCGGGAACATGGTCATCTACGGGCTCACGGTCGTGGTCTTCTCGACGACCCGATCGAACGCGGCCGTCAGCCTCCTCCTCCTGACCTTCCTCGTTCCGGCCGTCCTCTTCTCGGCCGTCGCCGGCGTCTACGTCGACCGATTCGACCGGCGGACGATCCTCGTCGCCACGAACGTCCTCCGGGGGCTCGCCTTCGCCGTGATGTGGGCGGTCGGGCCGCACCTGGTGGCGATCTATCTCCTGAACGCCTTCGTCTCCCTGGTGACGGTCTTCTTCGCCCCCGCCGAGGCGTCGATGATTCCGCAGCTCGTCCCGCGCCGGCTCCTCATCGCCGCGAACGGTCTGTTCACCTTCACCCTGAACGCAGCCTTCGCCCTCGGCTTCGCCCTTTTCGGGCCCCTTCTCGTGACTTTGGCCGGGACCGACGCGCTCCTCCTCGTCATCGCCGCCCTCTATCTCGTGGCCGCGGGTTTCTGCGCGACGCTCCCGGCCGCGCCGCCCGACGACGGTCGACGGAGCGCCCACGAGGTCGTCGTCGATGCCGAGCGAGCGATGGAGTCGACCTTCGCCCAGTTCCGCGAGGGTCTCGCCTTCATCGCCGGCCACCGGGCGATCAGTTGGTCCCTCGCCTACTTGGCCATCACCGCGTCGCTCGTCGGCGTCCTCGGAGTCCTCGGGCCCGACTTTGCGACCCGCGCCCTCGGTCTCGCCCCGAAGGACTTCGTCGTCGTCGTCCTACCCCTCGGCTTCGGCCTCGTCCTCGGGATCCTCCTGCTCAACACCTACGGCGGCTATCTGCCTCGCCGACGGGTCATCGAAGGCGGGCTCGTCGCCCTCGGCTGTCTCCTCGGGCTCCTCTCGGCGGCGGGACCGATCACCCGTGCCCTCCAGGCGGCGACCCCGAACGGCTCGGTGGTCGAGCTCTCCGGCCTCCTCTCGCTCCTCGCCGTCGTCGTCGCCATCGCCTTCCTGGCCGGCATCGCCTACGCCGTCGTCGCCATCCCGGCCCAGACCCAACTCCACGAGGACCTCCCCGCCGACGTCCGAGGGCGCGTCTTCGGCGTCCTCAACATGCTCGTCTCGATGGCGAGCTTCGTCCCGATCATCGTCGTCGGCCCGATCGCCGACCTCGTCGGAACGCCGCCGGTCATCTTCGGTGTTGCCGTCCTCGTCCTTCTCGCCGGCGTGGGCTCGATCCTCCTCCGGGGCCCGCTTCGGCCGGGCGAGTCGGCGCTGCGGGCCGATCAGCCGGCACCCGGGCCGGTCGATCCGCTGACCGTCGCCCTGGGGGCCGAGGAGCACGTCGGCGAGGCGGTGGCGGGGGCGGCCCGGGCGGCGAGGGTTCCGTCTGGCGAGCCGCCACCCCCGTCCTCCGAGCCGGTGCCCCCACCCCGGGGGCGGGCGTAGGACCGGGCCAGGCGAGTTTCTCGCCGTGGCGAACTTGCTGCTCTCGGCCGGCCCCGCCGACCTCGTCGTCCGAGGCCGGATCGCAACCCTCCGCCACGACGCGGGCTGGGGCTGGGCCGAGGCGCTAGCCGTCACCGGCGGTCGCGTCGTCGGCCTCGGGTCATGGTCGGAGGTGGCGGTCTGTGTCGGGCGGCGAACCCGGGTCGTGGAGCTGGCACCGGACGAGGTGCTCCTGCCCGGGCTGACCGACGCCCACTGCCATCTCGTCGACGCCGCCCTGGCTGCCGCCGCGCTCGACCTCCGGTCGGCGGCGAGTCTCGCTGAGGGCCTCGCCGCCGTCACCGAGCACCACCGTCGCCTCCCGCCCGGTTGCTGGCTCCTCGGTCGGGGCTGGGCCGTCCACCGCTGGGGCGCCTGGCCGACGGCCCACGACCTCGACCGAGCAGCGCCAAATCGCCCGGTCGCCATCTGGTCGCAGGACCACCACGCCATCTGGGCGAGCTCGATGGCCCTGGCGGCGGCGGGGATCGGACCGGAGGATCCCGACCCGCCCGGCGGGCGGCTCCTCCGCGGCGCCGACGGTCGCCCGACGGGGATCCTCCTCGAGCGGGCGGCCGGCCTCGTGGCGGCGGCCATCCCCGAACCGCCGGCGGACGAGACGGCCGAGCTCGTCGCCGCCTTCGTCCCGCAGCTCCTCGAGCTCGGCCTCGTCGGGGTCCAGGATCCCGGGCCGCTCGGTCCCGATCCCACCCTCGGCCGCCTGGCGGTCTACGCCCGCCTCGACGAGGCGGGCCGGCTTCCGGTCCGGGTCGAGGCGTCGGTGCGACTCGAGGCCCTCGATGCGGCCCTCGCCGCCGGGCTGCGGAGCGGGGCGCCGCTCGGCCCGACCGGGCGGGCTCGGTTCGGTTGGCTGAAGTGCTTCGCCGACGGGGCCCTGGGATCGCGGACCGCCGCTCTCCTCGAGCCGTACGCGGTCCCCGTCGTCGGGCCCGAGCGAGGTATCTGGCAAACCGCCCCGGCCGAACTCGCCGAAGCCGCCGAGCGGGCGAGTCGGGCCGGGATCGCGGTTCAGATCCACGCCATCGGCGATGCCGCCGTTCGGGCCGCCCTCGACGCCCTCGCCCGCACCGTCGGCCGGACTGCGGCGGCGCCCCGGATCGAGCACGTCCAGCTCGTCGACCCGGCCGACCTGCCGCGCTTCGGTCGGATGGGGATCGTCGCCTCCGTCCAGCCAGCCCACTTGGTGACCGACGCCGAGCCGGCCCTCGTAGCCTGGGGCGCCCGGGCACGGCGCTCGGGGTACCCGTGGCGGTCACTCGCCGCCGGAGGCGCCCTCCTCGCCTTCGGATCGGACGCCCCGGTGGAGTCCGTCGACCCGTGGCCCGGCGTCGAGGTCGCCGTGACGCGCCGAGCCCCGGAGCGACCGACCGACGTCCTCCTCGGCGAGGCCGAGGGTCTCGATCTCGAGGCGGCGATCCGATCGGCGACCACGGGTGGGCCGCGGTCGGCCGGGGCGTCGGAACGGGGGCGTCTCGGCCTCGGCGCCCCGGCCGATGCCATCGTCGTCCCTGCAGTCGCCCTCGAGGAACCGGTCGAGCCGGGCGGGCCGCTGGGAACGGTCCGGCCGCGGCTCGTCCTCGTCGATGGAGCGGTCGTCTTCGAACGCTGATCGACCCGGGGCCAGCCCAGACCGACCGCGAGGGCGGTGCCGGCCGACCCGGCCCCCGATCCGCGCGGCACCAGGTGCCGGCCCCTCAGGCCCGACGGGTTCAGCTCCGGCGCGGGACCGGTCCTCGCTGACGGCGGGCCTCGAAGAAGAGGACCGCCGCCGCCGCCGCCACGTTCAGGGAGTCGCCGAGGCCGGCCATCGGGATGTGGACGGCCTCGATCCCGGGCCCGCGCCAGGCCGGGCCGAGGCCACCCGCCTCGCTGCCGAGGACGATGGCGACGGCACCGCGGAGGTCGGCGTCGGTGTACGGGGCACCGGCGACGGCGTCGGCGGCGACGATCCGGATCTCGCGCTCCCGCAGCCAGGCCAGGACCACCTCGCTCGGGGCCACCGCGATGGGGAGGGCGAAGACCGTCGCCACACTGGCGCGGATCGCGTTCGGGTGGAAGGGATCGGCGGCGGCCCCGGCGATGATGACCGCGTCGAGCCCGGCGGCGTCGGCCGAGCGAACGATGGCGCCGAGGTTGCCGGGCTTCTCGACGCCCTCGACGACGGCGAGGAGCGGTTCGGCTGAGAGCCGGACCTCGGCGAGGACCGTCGACGGCGTCTCGACCACGGCCAGGATCCCGTCGGGTCGGTCGCCGTAGGCGATCCGCCGGAAGGCGCGCTCGCTGCACTGGACGACCGGGATCCCGGCGGCCGCGACGAGGTCGAGGGTCGCCCGAGCCTCGGCGTCCGTCCGGTGCTCGGTCGAGAGGTAGACCTCGACGACGGACGCTCCGGCCTCGATGGCCCGCCGCACCTCCCGGGCCCCGTCGACGAGGGCGAGTCGGCGGGCCGCCCGCTCGTGCCGGTCGCGGAGGGCGGCGACGGCCCGCAGCCGCGGGTTGCCCGGGCTCGTGATCAGGGGCTCGGGAGAGCGGGTCGCGTCGCGCACATCCCCTATCATCGCGAGTTCGCCCCGAACGTGCGCCGGCCGAAGCCGAAATCCGGCCGGCGGTGGCCGTCGTAGAAGGGGGCGTGAACCGTCGTCGCGGTCCTCGTCGTCATCGCCGGCTCCTGCTCGGTCTCGTCGCCGCCCTCGTGCTCGGAGCCTGCCTGGAGCCCGTGGCGCCGACTGCCCCGAGTCCGCCTGGCTCCGGGGGTCCGGCCGGCGCCCCGTCGCCGAGTCCCTCGGCCTCGTACGACTACGGCTACTGAGGCCTGCGACGCAGCGCCGGTGCCCGGCTGCGAGCGCGGCGTCGCCTCCCGCCCGCCGGCGGCTTCGCCCAGGTTTCGCTATCATCACCGGCGCCAGGGCGGTTAGCTCAGTTGGTTAGAGCGCATGCTTGACATGCATGAGGTCAGAGGTTCAAGTCCTCTACCGCCCACCAGATCCCGAACGCGACGAGCGGGACACGTCGGCCGCCTTCGGCGACCCCAGAGAGCCGGGCCTCTGGCTGCGAGCCCGGCGTCGACCGGCGGGCCGATACCACCCGTGAGTGGCCGGCGAACCGACCCGGGCGCCGCCCGTTAGCGCGGCCATGAGAGCGCCGCCAGCCGACGCCCTGCGCCGGTCGGCGGCGAAGCGCGGGTGGAACCGCGGGAGAGTCAACCTCCCGTCCTGCGGACGGGAGGTTTTCCATTCCACGACCCGACGCGAACGAGAGGGACACGATGGCCGAGACGAACGACCGGCGCACCGACCTCGAGCCGGAACAACCGTCCGACGACGGGGCAGCCGTCGCCCTCGAGCACGAGGCCGCCGTCGCGGAGCGAGCGTCTGCCGAGGAACTCCTCGATGCCGGGGCCGAGGACGAGCTCGACGCCATGCGCCACTCGGCCGCCCACGTCATGGCCGAGGCCGTCCTCGACCTCTTTCCGGGTACCCGCCTCGGGATCGGGCCGGCCATCAAGGACGGCTTCTACTACGACTTCGACCTGCCCCGCCCGCTGACGCCCGAGGACCTCGCCCGGATCGAGGACCGGATGAAGGAGAGCATCGCCGCCGACCACCCCTTCGTCCTCCGGGAGATGGCCTTCGAAGAGGCGCGGGCCTTCGTCGAACGAGCCGGTCAGGCGTACAAGGTGGAGATCCTCGACGAGCTCGCCGCCCGGGCTCGGGCGGAGGGCGAGCCACTTCCGCGACCGACCTTCTACGAGCACGGGCCGTTCATCGACCTCTGTCGTGGCCCCCACGTCGCGTCGACGGGGCGGATCGGGCCCTTCAAGCTCCTCGCCGTCGCCGGGGCCTACTGGCGCGGCGACGAGAAGCGGCCGATGCTCCAGCGGATCTACGGCACGGTCTGGCCGACCCAGGCCGAGCTCGAGACGTACCTCTGGCGGCGGGCCGAGGCTCGGCGCCGCGATCACCGGCGGCTCGGGGTCCAGCTCGATCTCTACAGCTTCCACGACGTCAGCCCCGGCTCGGCCTTCTGGCATCCCAAGGGGATGCGTCTCTGGCGGACCCTGGAGGCGGCGATGCGGGAGCTCCAGGATCGGGAGGGCTACCTCGAGGTGGGGACGCCGATCGTCGTCCACCGGCGCCTCTGGGAGCAGTCCGGCCACTGGGAGCACTACGCCGAGAACATGTTCCGGCTCGAGATCGAAGGCCAGGAGTTCAGCCTCAAGCCGATGAACTGCCCGGAGAGCACGTTCATCTACCGGAGCCGGGTCCGTTCGTACCGCGAGCTCCCGCTCCGCTATGCCGAGTACGGACGGCTCCACCGGAACGAGCGGTCGGGCGTCCTCCACGGGCTGACCCGGGTTCGCCACTTCGTCCAGGACGACGCCCACATCTACTGCCGCCCCGACCAGCTGGCCGAGGAGCTGACCCGCCTCTTGGCCATGGTCCGCGAGGTCTACGCTTGGTTCGGCCTCGTACCCCGCTACACCTTCGCCACCCGGCCCGACGATGCCCTCGGCGACCCGGCCCTCTGGGACCGCGCCGAGCGGCTCATCGCCGAGGCCCTCGACCGGGATGGGGCCGCCTACACGGTGAAGCCGAAGGATGGGACCTTCTACGCCCCGAAGATCGACGTCTACATCGACGACGCCCTCGGCCGGGAGTGGCAGCTGGCGACGATCCAGATCGACCTCGTGATGCTGCCGGAGCGCTTCGATCTCACGTACGTCGACGAGCACGGCCGCCAGCAGCGCCCGATCGCCATCCACCGGGCCATCTACGGCTCCCTGGAGCGCTTCATCGGGATCCTCGTTGAGCACTTCGCCGGCGCCTTCCCGCTCTGGCTGGCGCCGGTCCAGGCCGTCGTCATCCCCATCGCCGACCGTCACGCCGAAGCCGCCGGCGAGCTCGCCGGCGTCCTCCGGGGGGCCGGGCTCCGGGTCGAGGTCGACGCCTCGGCGAGCCGGATGCAGAACCGGATCCGGCTGGCCCAGGAACAGAAGGTCCCGTACATGCTCGTCCTCGGTGATCGCGAGGTCGCCGAACGCAGCGTCGCCGTCCGACGGCGGGACGGGACCCAGGAGCCGCCGGTTAGCTGGTCGGTCCTCGTCGAGCGGCTTCGCCGAGAGGTCGCCGAGCGGCGCGTCGAGCCCGCGCCGGGCGGCCCGTCGCCCGCCTGACCGCGCAGGGCGCCGAACCGGGTCGAACCCCACGCCGGACCCGCCCGGCTCGGATTGCCGGCCCCAAAGGGCCTGTGCTATCCTGCCGCGGCGGCACGGCCGGGCCGAGGCGCCCGGCCGTCGTCGAACCGAGGAACACGCTCGAAGGGGTCAGCCATCAGCCGAGACCTGCGCGTCAACCAGATGATCCGGATCTCGCCGGTTCGGGTCGTCGACGAAAACGGAAACCAGCTCGGGATCATGCCCACGGCCCGGGCCCTCGAGATCGCGCAGGAGCGAGGCTATGATCTCGTCGAGGTCGCCCCGACGGCGAACCCGCCGGTCGTCCGCTTCCTGGACTTCGGCCAGTACAAGTACGAGCTGGCGAAGCGGGAGAAGGAGGCGAAGCGGCGGCAACGGGCCGTCGATTTCAAGGAGGTCCGCCTCCGACCGAAGATCGGCCAGGCCGACTTCGAAACGAAGGTGAACCGGGCAATCGAGTTCCTCGAAGACGGCGATCGGATCAAGGTGACCGTCCAGTTCCGGGGCCGGGAGCTGACCCACCCGGAGATCGGCCGGAACCTCCTCCTCCGCTTCGCCGAGGCGATCAAGGACCACGGGACCGTCGAGCGGGCCCCCGCGCTCGAAGGTCGGGCCATGCACATCACCGTCGCCTCGCTCCACAAGCCCAAGGTCGGCGAGCCGAAGACCGCTGAGGGCCGGCGAGGGGACGCGGGGGCCGCCAAGGCGCCAGCGGGGGCGGCGCCGCCCGCCGAGGGCAAGCGCCCGGCGGCCGCTGCGTCGGTCGCCGACGCGGCGGACCGCGCGGCCCGGACGACGACAGGAGCGTGATCGAAACGTGCCGAAGATGAAGAGCCACCGCGCCGCGGCGAAGCGCATCGGCGTCAGCGGGAGCGGCAAGTACATCCGCGTCAAGGCCTGGCGGGGCCACCACCTCGAGATCAAGCCCTCGCGGCGGACCCGCCGCTACCAGGGCAAGGCGATCCTCGGCCCCGAGCATGCCCGCCAGATCCGGCGCCTCCTCCCGTACCTCTAGAAAGGCGAGCCGACGATGACTCGTGTCAAGCGTGGGGTCACCGCCCACCGCCGTCACAAGCGCCTCCTCGAGGCGGCCGAGGGTCGGAAGGGGACCCGGTCGAAGCTCGTCAAGCCGGCCCGCGAGGCGCTCCTCCACGCCCTCGCCTACGCGACCCGGGACCGGAAGCAGCGCAAGCGGCAGCTCCGCCAGCTCTGGATCGTCCGGATCAATGCGGCCGCCCGGCTCCACGGCCTGACCTACGGCCGTCTCGTCGCCGGTCTCCGCCGGGCGAACGTCGCCCTCGATCGGAAGATCCTCGCCGACATCGCCGTCCGCGACGCCGAGACCTTCGGGCGGATCGCCGCTGTCGCCCGCGAGGCCTGACGGCCCGGCGCTCGCCGTCGTGCCAGGCCGAGCGGCTGCCAGCCATCCATCGCCCCAGCCGTGTCCGTCGATCTGGCCGGGCTGACCCGGCAGCTCGAGCGCCTCCGCGAGGAGACCCTCGCGGCCGTCGCCCGCGCGTCTGACCTGGCGAGCCTCGACCGGCTCCAGGTGGAGGCCCTCGGCAAGAAGGGCCGCCTGACGACGGTCCTGCGCGGCATCGGCGCCCTCCCGCCCGAGGATCGGCCGCGGGTCGGTGCCGTCGCCAACGCCGTCCGGGAGGCGCTCGAGGCCGCCTTCGCCGCCCGCCGAGACGCGCTCCGCGCCGAGGCCATCGCCGCTCGGATCGCCGCCGAGCGCGTCGACGTCAGCCTCCCCGGGCGGCCGGTGCCCCGGGGGACCCGCCACCCGATCAACGAGACCATCGCGGCCATCGCCGACGTCTTCGGCCAGTTCGGCTTCGTCGTCTACGAGGGGCCCGAGGTCGAGACCGACGTCTACAACTTCCAGATGCTGAACATCCCGGTCGACCACCCGGCCCGGGACCTCTGGGACACCCTCTACGTCGACCTCGACGGGTACCTGCTCCGGACCCACACCTCGCCCGGTCAGATCCGGGTCATGGCCCAGGAGCGGCCCCCGATCCGGGCCCTCCTCCCGGGACGGTGCTTCCGCTACGAGGCCGTCGACGCCTCCCACGGCTTCGAGTTCTTCCAGGTCGAGGGGCTCATGATCGACGAGGGGACGTCGATGGCCGATTTGCGGGGCCTCCTCGACGAGTTCGCCGGCGCCCTCTTCGGGAGCGGGCGTCCGACCCGCTTCCGGCCCGGTTACTACCCGTTCACGGAGCCCTCGGTCGCCTTCGACGTCGGCTGCGTCGTCTGCGACGGGGCCGGTTGTCCGGCCTGCTCTCGGACCGGCTGGATGACGATCCTCGGGGCGGGCATGGTCCATCCCGTCGTCCTTCAGTACGGGGGTCTCGATCCCGAGCGCTACCAGGGCTTCGCCTTCGGGATGGGCGTCGAACGGATCGCCAACCTTCGCCACGCCGTCGCCGACCTGCGCTACTACCTCGAGAACGACCTGCGCTTCCTGGAGCAGTTCCGGTGAGGGTCCCGCTCTCCTGGCTGGCCGACTACGTCGAGATCGAGCTGACGCCCGAGCAGCTCGCCGAACGGCTCACCCTCCTCGGGATGGAGGTGAAGGGCATCGAGCGCTGGGGTGCGGACTGGCAGTCGGTCGTCGTCGGCGAACTCGTCGCGGTCGAACGGCATCCGAACAGCGAGCGGCTCTCCCTGGTCCGGGTCGACGTCGGCGACGGCGCCATCCGTGAGATCGTCTGCGGGGCGACGAACATCGCCGCCGGCCAGCGGGTCCCGGTCGCCCTGCCGGGGGCGGTCCTGCCCGGCAGTCGGCGGATCGAGCGGGCCGAGAAGCTCGGGGTCGTCAGCGACGGGATGCTCTGCTCCGGCGACGAGCTGCGGCTCACGACCGACGCCGACGGGATCCTCATCCTGCCGCCCGACGCACCGATCGGACGGCCCCTGGCGGACCTCTTCGGCGACGTCGTCCTCGACGTCGACGTCAAGCCGAACCGCGGTGACGCGCTCTCGCTGGTCGGTCTGGCCCGCGAGGTGAGCGCCGCCACCGGGGCCCCGGTCCGCCTCCCGCCGACCGGGGTGGTCGAGGATGGTCCGCCGGTGGACGAGCTGCTCTCGGTCAGGGTGGAGGAGCCCGCCCTCTGCACGCGCTTCGTCGGCCGCTGGGTCGACGGTGTCCGGGTGGGACCCGCGCCAGATCGGGTCCAGATGCGGCTCATCGCCGCGGGGCTGCGACCGGTCAGCAACGTCGTCGACGCCTCGAACTACGTCATGCTCGAGCTCGGCAAGCCGATCCACACCTTCGACGCCGCGGCCGTCGAGGGGGGGCGGATCGTGGTCCGCCGAGCTCGAGCCGGCGAATCGCTGGAAACCATCGATCACGAGATCCGGCAACTCGACCCGGAGACGCTCCTCATCGCCGACTCGCGGGGACCCCTCGCCATCGCCGGGGTCATGGGCGGGGCCGGCTCCGAGGTCGGCGAGACGACGCGCTCGGTCATCATCGAGTCGGCGATCTTCGATCCGGTCAGCATCCGCCGGACGGCCTTCCGGTACGGACTCCGGTCGGAGGCGAGCCTCCGCTTCGAGAAGGGCCAGGAGTTCGGCCTCGCCCGCCTCGGTGCCGACCGGACGGCTCGACTCATCCTCGCCTGGGCCGGCGGTACCGTCGCCCGCGGCCGGGTCGACACGAACCCCCACGAGCCGGAGCGGGCCCGGCTTGCCTTCCGCCCGGCTCGGGTCAACCGGCTCCTGGGAAGCGAGCTGTCGACCGAGGAGCAGCGCCGCCTCCTCGCCCGGGTCGGCGTCGAGACGGAACCGGCCGGCGGGGAAGTCCGGATCCCCATCGTCGCCGGCGAGGCGCCGCGGAGCGTAGCCGCCGCTCCGACCGAGAGCCTCGTCGCCGTCGTCCCGCCCTGGCGACGGGATCTCGCCATCGAGGCCGACATCGCCGAGGAGATCGCTCGCGTCCGCGGCTACGAGCTCGTGCCGGGCACGTTGCCCGACACGCCGATGCCGCGATACCGCCCCTCGATCACCGCCGTCCGGGACGCCGTCCGTGCCGCCCTCGTCGGAGCCGGACTGGCCGAGGTCGTCACCCACGCCCTCGTCGCCCCGGAGGCGCTCGAGGCCTACCGGCTCCGCCGGCCCGTCCCGTCCCTCGACGATCCGGACCCGGTCCTGACCCCGATCCGGGTGACGAACCCGCTGTCGAGCCTCCACTCGGTCCTCCGTCAGAACCTCCTTCCGAGCCTCATCGACGTCGTCGTCCTCAACCTCCGGCGCGGCCGGCCGGGCGTCGCCGTCTTCGAGGTCGGCAAGGGCTACGGGCGGGCGGCCACCGGCCCGGTGGAGTGGTGGCGCCTCGGGATCGCCCTCTGCGGGGTCGCCCATCCGCCGTCGCCACTCCTGCCCCGGCGGAGCTTCGATCTCGACGACGCCAAGGGGCTCGTCGAGCTCCTGGCGGCGGTGCTCGGGTATGGGACGCCGACCTTCACCGTCGAGGAGGATGAACCCGCCTTCCATCCCGGTCGGACGGCGCGGCTGACGGCACCCCTCGTCGACGGAGCGGGCGAGCTCGGCCTCGTCGGGATCGTTGGAGAACTCCATCCGGCGCGTCTCGACGAGCTCGAAGTTCGCGAGCGGCTCGTCGTCGCCGAGCTCGCCGTCCGCGGGCTCGGGGCCGGCAGGATCGAGCCGCCGAAGGTCGCCGCGCCGCCGCGGCACCCCGCCGTCGAGCGCGACCTCGCGGTCGTCGTCGCCGACGAGGTACCGGCCGCTCGGGTCGCCGAGGCGATCCGGCGATCGGCCGGCCCGCTTCTGCGCCGCCTCCGGCTCTTCGATCTCTATCGGGGGGCACCCCTCGGAGCCGGCGAACGGAGCCTCGCCTACCGGCTCACCTTTTGGGCCGAGGGGCGGACCCTCACCGAGGAGGAGATCGAGGCGGTCATGGCCACGGTCGTCGAAGCGCTCGGCCGCGAGGTCGCCGGCCGGATCCGGAGCTAGCGAGCGGTCCCGGCAGGGACGGGAGCGAAGGCCCCGCCGCCGCTGCGGTCGCGGCGAGTCCAACGGTCGTCGTGGCTCCGAAGGCACGATCCCAGCGGCGGGCAGCCACGAGCCGGCGCCGAACACCGTCCTGCGCGGTGCGCCTTGCGGCCGCGCCACGGGCGCTGATACCCTTGCCCATCGGCCGTCGGGGCACCGTGCTCCGGCTGGACAGTTTGGGGAGCGCTCGGTGGACGTAGCCGAATTTCTGCGGTCGATCTACCTCTTTGACCTGCTGGCCATCCTCTTCCTCTTCGCCATGTTCATCCTCGGGGTGATCCAGGGGACGATCCGCAGGCTCCTCGGAGTGGCGGCGATCACCTTTTCCTTCCTCCTCGCCAGCCAGCTCCGTGACCCGCTCGGGGCGTTCCTGGCGGCCAACTGGACCCACCTGCCGCGCGAGTACAGCTTCATGATCGGCTACGGCGTCGTCTTCGTCGCGGCGAGCATCGCCTTCAGCCTCGTCATCCAGGGCTTCTATCGGCCCCAGCCGCTCTTCGCCCGGGCGAGCTTCCTCGACGAGCTCCTCGGCGGTGCCGTCGGCGTCGTCCAGGGCTGCGTCATCCTCGGGGCGATGATCGTCGTCCTCGACTCCTTCTTCCGGCTCCCGGGCATCGCGCCGAACCCGAACGAACTCGCCGTGCTCCGCGACCTCTTCAACGCCTACGATCCGTCGGGGACGGCCGTCCTGTTCCGAGGAACCCTCGTGCCGGCCTTCTTCGCCGTCCTCGGCGGGTTCGTTCCCGACGCGGTCCGTGGCCTCTACGGCACCCCGGCTTGAGCATTGCAGCCCGCCCTCGGTCCTCGGGTCCGGTGAGGCGGCGGACCTCCTCGGGGACCTCGCCCTCGTGGCGCGGGCACGCCTCGCCGGTCCGACCCTCGAAGTGGCCCGGGCTCTCCTTGGCGCCATCGTCGTCCGCCACGGCCCGGGCGATGTCGTCCGGGCGGGCCGGATCGTCGAGGTCGAGGCGTACATCGGGGTCGAGGACCGAGCCTGTCACGCCCGCTTCGGGCCGACGGCCCGGAACAGGGTCATGTTCGGGCCGCCGGGCCACGCCTACGTCTACCGTGTCTACGGCATGTACGACTGCCTGAACGTCGTGACGGAACCCGCCGGGTCGCCGGCGGCGGTCCTCGTCCGAGCCATCGAACCCCTCGTCGGCCTCGAGGCGATGCGGCAGGCCAGGGTTACCGTCGCTGCGTCCCGCCATCGCTGGTTGCCGGAGCGGGTCGCCCGCGAGCTCGCCCGGATCGAGGCCCTCCCTACCGAGCGGTTGGCCAGCGGGCCCGGCCTCGTCGGGGCCGTCCTCGGCCTCGACCCGAGTTGGTCGGGCGTCGATCTGTGCGACCCGGGCTCGCCGCTGCGCCTCCTCGGGCGGCCGGCCGGCGAGCCGGAGCCGGCCGTGGCGGTCGGCCCGCGGGTCGGCGTCGACTACGCCGGCGACCCGTGGCGCCTGCTGCCCTGGCGACTCGCCATCGCCGACCATCCGGCCGTCTCGCGCCCACGACCGCCGGCGCCGGCCGCGAGCCGCTGAGCCCCCGACCGTGGACGAACGCTCCCTCGAGATCCTCGAGTTTCCCGCCATCCGCGCCCGGCTCGCCGAACTGACGAGCTTCGGCCCGGCCCGGCGCCTCGCCGAAGCGCTCCTCCCGAGCCCCGACCCGGTCGTCGTCGCGCGGGGCCTCGACGAGACCGATCAGGCGCGGGCCCTCCGGGTCGAGCGGCCCGAGGTCGGGATCGGCGGCGCCGTCGACATCGGACCAGCCATCGAGCGGGCGGCGCGAGGCGGTCGGCTCGAGCCGAGCCAGTTCCTCGCCATCGGCGAGACCCTCGATGCCGCCGCCCGCGTCGCCACGCAGCTCGCCGACGACCGACGGCCGCTCCTCCGCGACCTCGCCCGTCGCCTCCACGGCCTGCCCGCCCTGCGAGCGACCCTGGCCCGGAGCTTCGACCCGGCGGGCGAGCTTCTCGACACGGCCTCGCCTCGCCTCGGCAGCCTCCGGGCCGCCGTCCGAGTCGCCTACGAGCGGCTCCGGCGGCGCCTCGACCAGCTCGTCGCCTCAGAGCTCGGTTCGGCCCTCCAGGAGCCCATCGTCACCCTCAGGAACGGCCGCTACGTCGTCCCGATCCGAGCCGAGGCCCGCTCCCGGGTCCGGGGGATCGTCCACGACGCCTCGTCGAGCGGCCAGACCCTCTTCGTCGAGCCCCTCGTCATCGTCGAGCTCGGCAACGCCTGGCGGGAGGCCCAGGCCGCCGAGGCGGAGGAAGTCGAGCGGATCCTCGACGAGCTCTCGGCCCTCGTCGGCGCCCACGCTCCGCTCCTCCGGGAGACCCTCGACGCCCTGGCGACCCTCGACTTCTGGCTGGCCAAGGCCCGCCTCGCCGAGCTCCTGGACGCCGTCCGCCCCGATCCCAGCGACGACGGTACCCTCGGGCTGCGATCGGCCCGCCACCCCGGCCTCGGGGCCGCTGCCGTGCCCATCGACGTCCGCCTGGGCGGCGAGTTCCAGGCCCTCGTCATCACCGGGCCGAACACGGGCGGCAAGACCGTCGCCTTGCGGACCATCGGTCTTCTGGCCCTCATGCACCAGGCCGGACTCCACGTCCCGGCGGCGGTCGGGAGTCGGCTGCCCGTCTTCCGCGACGTCTGTGCCGACATCGGCGACGAGCAGTCCATCGCCCAGTCCTTGTCGACCTTCTCGGGTCATCTGCGCCGGATCATCGGCATCCTCGAGCGGGCCGGGCCCGGGACCCTCGTCCTCCTCGATGAGCTCGGGGCGGGAACGGATCCCACCGAGGGCGCCGCCCTCGCGCAGGCCATCCTCGACCACCTTCTCGCCGCCGGCGCCCTCGTCGCCGCATCGACCCACTCGGCCGCCCTCAAGGTCTACGCTCACACGACCCCCGGCGTCCGGAACGCCGCCGTGGAGTTCGACCTCGAGACGCTCCGGCCCACGTACCGTCTGTCCATCGGGCTCCCCGGGGCGAGCCAGGCCTTCGCCATCGCCGAGCGGCTGGGCCTCGATCCCGCCATCGTCTCGGCGGCCCGGAGCCGGCTCACCGACGACGAGCGGGCCTTCGAGGCGACCCTCGCCCGGATCCGCGAGACGGAGCGCGAGGTGGCGGCGGCCCTCGATGCGGCCCGACGGGCGGAGGAGCGGGCCGCCGAGGCGCTCCGGGCGGCCGAGGAAGAACGGCGGCGGGCAAAGGCCGAGCGAGAGGCGCTCCTGGCGGCGACCCGAACGGAAGCGGAGGCCCTCGTCGAACGGCTCCGGAGCGAGCTCGCTGCGGCCCGCCGGGCCCTCGAGCGGGAGACGCTCACGGTGCCCCGGATCGATGAGCAGATCGCCCGGGCCGAGGCGGTCCTCGCGGACTTGCCCGCCGGATCGAAGGCGACCGATCCCGCGGCGACCTGGCGCGTCGGGGATTGGGCCCGGAGCCGACGTGGCGACTGGGAGGGTCGGATCGTCGCCTTCGACCGGAGCCATCGGCGGGTCCGCCTCGAGGCCGGCGGGAAGCGGATCTCGGCCGCCGTCGCCGACCTCGTCCCGGCGGGCCCCTCCGATTCGTCCCGCCCGACCCCGACCGCGCGCCGAGCCCGAGACGCGGTATCGACGGCGACGACGCCGAGCCGCCTGGGCCTCGACCGGGCGCGGCGCGTGGCGAGCTCCCTCGACCTCCGGGGCGCCCGGGTCGAAGACGCCGTCGCGCTGCTCGAGCGCTACATCGAGGATGCCAGTCTCGCCGGCCTCCACGAGGTGACGATCGTCCACGGGGTCGGGACCGGCGCCCTTCGAGACGTCGTCCGGGCCACGGCAGCAGACCACCCGCTCGTGGCCGCCGTGCGCGGCGGGAGCGCCGGCGAGGGGGTGACGATCCTGACCCTGTAGTCGGTGCCTTCGGCGGCTCCGGCCGGATCGCCCTCAGCTCGGCGAAAGCGTTGGGCTCGGCCGTGGCTTGCCGCCGCCCCCGCCGCCACCGGGCCCGGGCGGCGGACTCGGCTCGGGTGGTAGCGACGGGCACCCCTCGGGAGCGAGGGGATCGCAGCTCGGCTCCGGCGAGGGGGAGGGCGAGGGCAGGGGGGTGCACGTCTCCGTCGGAGCGAACGGCGCGCCCCACGTGCGACCGAAGGGGGCGAAGGCCCGGTTGTAGAAGTACATCGTCCGGGTCCGCTTCGGGCCGCCGGCGACGCCGACGCCCCGTCGCGCCCGCTCGATCCAGCCGGCGTTCGCTTTCTGCCACTCGGGGAAGTTCGCCTCGACCCGACTCAGGTCGAGGAACCCCTGCGTGACCGGCGGTCCAGCACAGCCCTCTTGCCAGAGGAGTCCCGTCGCCGAGTCGATCTCCAGGGCGATCTTCGTATCGTCGACCCTCCGCGGGACCGTGCCGTCGATGAAGATCTCGTCCACGGTCCGCGTCGTGAAGGGCCCCGGCAGCAGGCCACTGTGGGCGTCGATCTTGGCGGTCACGATCCTGCCCGGCCGAGCGTCCCGGAAACGGGCGAGGGGGAGGCCCCGCGTCACCTCGGTCATGATCCGCGACCAGAGTGGTGCCGACGAGTCGAGGGAGAGGCTGCCCTTGTTCGGCTCGTTGTTGCTGTTCCCCATCCAGACGCCGACGACGATCTGCGGGGCCTTCGGGTCCTCGGGCGGGGCAACGTAGCCGTACGCGGCGACATCGCGGTTGTCCTGCGTCGTCCCCGTCTTGTAGGCGGCCTCGCGCCGAGTCTTGCCATCCATGATCCGCCACTCGCCCCAGTAGGGATTGACCGAGGGATCGGTGTTGCCGGCGAGGATGTCGGTCACGATGTAGGCCGCCTGGGGGCTGATGACCCGCTCGCCCTTCGGTGGGCTGTCGGTCGTCGGCCAGATCCGGACGCCGGAGCGATCGGTTACCTCCCGGAGGACCTGGCGGGGCATGCGGACCCCGGCGTTGGCGAGCGTCGCATAGGCGGTGAGCATGTCGATGGGTCGGACTTCGATGGTCCCGATGGACATGCTGACGACGGGGATGGCGTTCCGGGCGTAGCGAAGGCCGAAGTCCTTGGCCCGGGCGAAGAGATGGTCGAGGCCCATGATGATCCCCGCCTTGATGGCCGGGATGTTGAGGGAGAACTGGAGGGCCGACCGGAGGCGGACCGGGCCCCGCTCGTAGCCGTCGGCCTGGGTCGGGTAGTACGCCTTCTGATTCGGCGGAGCGAAGTTCGTGACGACCTCCATGAAGAGGGTTGCCGCGGTGAGGACGCGGTCGTCGATCCCGATGGCGTAGTGGATCGGCTTGATGGCCGACCCAGGCTGGCGCATGCCGTCGCCGAGGACGTCGTACTGGGGCTGGAAGCGGGCATTGCCCTGTTCGTAGTAACCGGCCGACCCGACGTAGGCGAGGATCTCGCCGGTTCGAGCGTCCATGATCCCGGCCGCCGCGTTGTGGATGTTCCGTCCCCGGAGTGACTTGATCCACGCCCAGTCGCTCTTCGGGATCTTGTAGCGCTCCAGGATCGGGTCCGGGTTCCGAGCGTGGGGGGCTCGGGCGGCGACGTAGACCCACTTCTCGGCCGTCTGCTGCATCGACACATCGAGGGTCGTGATGACCCGGAAGCCACCCGTGTCGACCCGCTCGCACGCGTCGGCCTGCTCCGCCCCGCAGAGGATCGTCCCGAGCTCGCGTCGAACCTGCCAGACGAAGTGCGGGGCGATCCAGCGTGGCGTGGGCGGCGGCGTCAGGACGACCGGCTCCCGCTTCGCCGCCTCGTAGTCGGCCAGCGTGTGGCGGCTCCCCGAGAGGACGCTCCGGGTCTTCATGAGATCGAGGATGTAGTTCCGCCGGATGACCACCTCCCGGTCGGCCGGGACGACGAGGCGAACCTTGTCGGGCGGGCATTCCTCGTCCTCGGCCACCTCGACGCTGCACTCCTCGATGGCGTTCCGGCGGAGGTCGAAGTTGGTCGGCGACTGGGGGATCGCCGCCAGGAGTGCCATCTGCGCCAGGCTGAGCTCCGAGAGGTCCTTGTTCCAGTAGCCTCGAGCGGCTGCCTTGACGCCGTAGCTCTGGTTGCCGTAGAAGTTTTGATTCAGGTAGGCCGTGATGATCTCCTGCTTTCCCTCGACGCCCGGGTATTCCTGGGTGAGTCGGATCGACTGGATGATCTCGCGGATCTTGCGCTCGTAAATGGAGCCCGCGAAGGCTTCTTTGGGGAGGAGGCGGGCTCGGACGAGCTGCTGGGTGATGGTCGAGCCGCCGCGCTCGCGGCCGGCGAGGGTATCGATGGCCGCCGAGACGAAGCCGAGGGGGTCGAAGCCGACGTTCTCCCAGAAGGTCTTGTCCTCGATGGCCGTCGTCGCGTCGATGAGTTCGGGCGGGATCTCGTCGAAGGTCACGAGCTCGCGCCGGGCGGAACCGAGGCGGGCGAGCTCGACGGTCCCGGTTCGGTCGTAGACGATCGTCTGCTGGTCGAAGGTGAGGTTCTCGAAGACCGTCCGCGGGTCCGGTAGCCCTTGCGCGTAGTGGTTGTAGGCGAGGACGACCCCGGCGAGGCCGACCAGGCCGACGGCGACGAAGGTCCCGAAGAGGAAGAGGGGAAGGGCGATGGCGACGACCACCGCCGCCCGCCGCCCGCCCGAGCCGCGCCGGCCGTTGCCGAGGCGGCGCTGGCGCTGGCGCCGCGCGAGGCTGGTATTCATGCCGCCGCTGACGATAGCATAGGCGTCGAGATGAGCTTCCCAGACATGGCCATCGTCGCCGGGACGGCCCGGCCGCTCCGATCGTGACGCCATCCCCCTCGCTCGCGCAGCCGGGACCGCGAGCCGAACCGGCTCAGGGCCTGGCCGGGCTGCTCGACGAGCTCCGCTGGCGGGGAATGCTCCACGCTGCGACACCCGGCCTCGCCGCCCGCCTGGCGACGGGCCGCCCCATCGCCGGCTACAACGGCTTCGACCCGACGGCCCGCTCCCTCCACATCGGGAACCTCGTGCCGATCTTCGGGCTCCTCCACCTCCAGCGCCGCGGCGGCCGACCTGTCGTCGTCGTCGGTGGCGGGACCGGGCTGATCGGCGACCCTTCGGGCCGAAGCCAGGAGCGCCCCCTCCTCGATCCCGACACGCTCGCCGACAACGCGGCGGCGATCCGCCGGCAGCTCGAGCGCTTCCTCGACTTCGACGCCGGATCGGGCGCCGCCCTCATGGTCGACAACGCGGAGTGGCTCGGGCGGCTCTCCCTCATCGAGTTCCTCCGCGATGTCGGGAAGCACTTCACCGTCCCCTACATGCTCGACAAGGAGTCGGTCCGAACCCGGCTCGAGCGGGGCCTCTCGTACACCGAGTTCAGCTACATGCTCCTGCAGGCCTACGACTTCCTCCACCTCTACCGGGTCCACGGTGTCGAGCTCCAGATGGGCGGTGCCGACCAGTGGGGGAACATCACGGCCGGTCTCGAGCTGATCCGGCGGGTCCTCGGCGGCGGCGAGGAGGGGAGTGGGCAGGAGCTCGCCCACGGGCTCTGTTACCCGCTCCTGACCCTCCCCTCGGGCGAGAAGTTCGGCAAGACGACCGCCGGGACGTCGGTGTGGCTCGATCCCGCGCTCACCTCGCCCTTCGCCTTTTACCAGTACTGGCTGAACGCCGCCGACGCGGACACGCCGATGTACCTCCGCTTCTTCACCCTCCTGGCCCGGGCCGAGATCGACGGTCTGCTCGAGGAGGGCGCCGCTCGGCCCGAGGCACGGATCCCCCAGCGGACCCTCGCCCGAGACCTCACGGCCCGCGTCCACGGGGCGGAGGCTGCCCGACGAGCCGAGCAGATGTCGGCCGTCGCCTTCTCCGACGAGCCAGTCGAGGACCCCGAGCTCCTCGAGGCCCTCTGGCGCGAAGCGGACGGCTTCGACGTCCCGGCCCACCTGGCCGCCGCCCCGGTCGCCGTCTTTTTGGCCGAGACGGGCCTTGCCGCCTCGCGCAGCGAAGCCCGACGGCTCATCGCCGGCGGCGCGGTCGCGATCAACGGCCATCGGCCCACCGCCCACGACGAGCCGATCCCGGCACCCCTCGCCGGCCGCTACTGGCGGGTCGGGATGGGACGGCGGATCCGGCGCACGGGCCGCCTCGTCGAGCCCAGGCCGTAGCCGCTCCGGCGGTCCACCGCCGGCTCCTCGGCGGCGGCGATCGCGGGCGCCGAGGCGAGTCGTTCCTACGGCCGGTGCCGCTGCCGCAAGACCTCGACGACCCGCGCCGGCGGGAGATCGCGCTCGGCGAGGAGGACGAGGAGGTGGTAGAGGAGGTCGGCCGCCTCGGTGGCGAGGGCTCCCTGTGCCACCGCCCGGGCCTCGCCGGTCGCCGCAGCCGCATCGTCCTTGGCGGCGAGGAGGACCTCGACGGCCTCCTCGACGACCTTCCGACCGACGGCCTCGGGGCCCCTGGCCAGGAGACGAGCCGTGTACGACCCCGCCGGCCGCGTCGCCGCCCGCTCGGCGATGGTCGTCGCCAGGACGTCGAGCCAGCCGAAGCCCGCCTCGCTGGTTCTGGTCGGGGCGGGAGCGGCCCCGCCGCTCCCGGCCTGGGCGACCGTCGGCGCTGCCCCGGGCGGTTCCGGATCGAAGCAGCTCAGCGTCCCCCGATGGCACGTCGGACCGGCGGGCTCCGCCCGGACGAGGAGGGCGTCGGCATCGCAGTCGAGGGCGATGCTCCGGAGCCGGAGGACGTTGCCGCTCGTCTCGCCCTTCCGCCAGAGACGGCCCCGCGAGCGCGAGTGGAAGTGGACCTCGCCGCTGGCGACGGTCGCCGCGAGGGCCTCGGCGTCCATGTAGGCGAGCATGAGGACCCGGCCGCTCGCCGCATCGACGACCACGGCCGGAGCGAGGCCGTCGGCACCGAAGCGGACCGAGGGGAGCTCACCGGTGGGCGCCGCCGCGTCGAGGGCCGGTACGGGGTCGCGCGGTCCGATCTCGCCCACGCTAACCCTCGACCGGTCGGACCGGGATCCCGGCCGCCGCCATGGCCGCCTTGACCGCCGCGATGGAGACGAGCCGACGGTGGAAGATCGAGGCCGCCAGGACCGCGTCGGCGCCACCGTCGCGGACGGCGGCGACGAAGTCGGCCGGGCCGGCGGCGCCGCCCGAGGCGATGACCGGGACCCCGACCCGAGCGGTGACGGCCCGCAGCAGGTCGGTGTCGTAGCCCGAGCGCGTCCCGTCTCGATCGATGGAGGTGACGAGGAGCTCGCCGGCACCGAGGTCGACCGCCCGCTCCGCCCAGGCGACGGCGTCGAGCCCCGTCGGCCGCCGTCCCCCGGCGACGACGACCTCCCAGCTCGGAGCGGCCCCCTCGGCGGCCGGCCGACGCCGCGCATCGATGGCGACGACGACGGCCTGGCTGCCGAAGCGTCGGGCACACCGCCGGATGAGGCTCGGGTCGGCGACGGCCGCCGTGTTGAGAGAGACCTTGTCGGCGCCCGCCCGGAGGACGGCCCGCATGTCGACGACGGAGCGGACGCCGCCGCCGACGGTCAGCGGAATGAAGGCGCGGCGGGCGGTCCGCTCGACGACCTCGAGGAGCGTCGAGCGCCCCTCCGGGGCGGCAGTGATGTCGAGGAAGACGAGCTCGTCGGCGCCCTCGGCCGCGTAGCGCTCGGCGAGGGTCGGTGGGTCGCCCTCGTCGACGAGGTCGACGAAACGCGTCCCCTTGACGACCCGGCCCCCGGCGACGTCGAGGCACGGGATGACGCGGCGGCGGAGCATCAGGCCGTCCGCTCGAGGCGAGCCGCCCCGGTCTGGGGCGTCGCGAGGGCGAGGACGTTGGCCAGGAACCGGAGGCCGTCCCGACCCGAGCGCTCGGGGTGGAACTGAACCCCGATGAGGTTGCCGACGGCGACGGCCGAGACGAAGGGCCGGCCGTGGGTCGTCCAGGCCAGGATCGCGCCGGTCGAAGACCCGGTCGGCGCGCCGGCGTAGGAGTGGACGAAGTAGAAATCGGCCCCGTCGGCGATCCCGTCGAAGACGGGGTGCGGTCGGGTCCGCTCGACCTGGTTCCAGCCGATGTGGGGGAGGGTCGGCGCGTCGACGAGGCGGACCGTCCGCCCGGTCAGGACGCCGAGGGTCTCTGCGCCATCCTCGTCGCTCCCCTCGAAGAGGAGCTGGAAGCCGAGGCAGATCCCCAGGAACGGCCGGTCGGCGGCGATCCAGTCCCGGATCGGCTCGACGAGGCCCTGGCGCCCGAGGCGAGCCATGGCCGGTCGGGCCGCCCCGACCCCCGGGACGACGAGGAGGTCGGCGCCCGCGAGCTCGTCCGGTCGCCGGGCGCGCCGAGGGTGGCCGCCGACGGCGACGAGGGCCTGCTCGATGCTGACGAGGTTGCCGGCCCCGTAGTCGACGACGGCGACCCGGAGCGGTGGCCGGGCCGCCGCGTTCGGCGCGAGCGCCGTGGTCATCCGAGGACCCCCTTCGTCGAGGCGACGCCGACCCGCCGCGGATCGAGCTCGCAGGCGACGCGGAGGGCCCGCCCGAGGGCCTTGAAGGCCGCTTCGGCGAGGTGATGGTCGTTCCGGCCCCGCCCGCGGAGGTGGACCGTCGCGCCGGCGCTCCGAGCAAAGGCCTCGATGGCGTGCTCGACGAGCTGGAGGGGCAGGCCACCGACCCGTTCGCCCCGAAAGGCGAGGTCGACGACGGTGTAGGGCCGCCCACCGACGTCGACGACGGCCTCCGCCAGCGCTTCGTCCATCGGCACGGCGGCATCCCCGAAGCGGCGGATCCGGGCCCGCTCGCCGAGCGCGGCGCCGAGGGCGCTTCCGAGGCAGAGGGCGACGTCCTCGACGGTGTGGTGCTCGTCGACGTCGAGGTCGCCGCGGGCCTCGATGCGCAGATCGAAGCAGGCGTGGTGGGCGAGGCTCGCCAGGAGGTGATCGTAGAAGCCGATCCCGGTGGCGACGGTCGTCTCGCCCGTCCCGTCGAGGTCGAGTTCGACCCGGACCGTCGTCTCCCGGGTCTCGCGCGCGACGGCTGCCCGCCGCGACGCGGCGGAGTCGGCGGCCGTGGACCGCGTCGGTTCGTCGCTCATCGGGCCGTCCCTTCCTCGTTGGGCGCCGCAGCGGGCGCGGGATCGAACTCGATCTCCCGGGCCGCCGCGATGAGCCGGTCGTTCTCGGCCGGCGCCCGGACCGTGAAGCGGAGGTGGCCGGCGAGGACGTGGCCGGCCCCGAAGGTGCGCGGGACGAGACCGCGCCGCAGGAGCGCCTCGGCGACGGCCGCCGCGCGCTCGGGTCGGCCAAAGTCGACGAGGAGGAAGTTCGTCACCGATGGCTCCACGCGCCAGCCGACGGCCGTCAGGGCCGCTGCCAGGCGGGGCCGCTCGGTCGCGACCCGGGCCAGGTTTTCGGTGCGGGCTGCCGGGTCGGAGAGGACGGCGGTGCCGATGGCGACGGAGGGGACGCTCACCGAGCCGGGCGGACGGTACGGCTCCAGGCGGGCGATGAGGGGGCGGGCGGCGACGGCGAAACCGACCCGGGCACCGGCGACGGCGTACGCCTTCGAGAGCGTTCGGACGGTGACGACGTTCGGCCAGCGCCGATGCCACTCGACCCGGTCGCGGCCGACGAACTCGGCGTACGCCTCGTCGAGGACGACGATCGGCGTCGGCCGGCCCGCAGCCTCGGCGTCGACGACGAGGCCGTCGAGGAGGGCGTCGATCGCCCCGGCGGGCTCGCCGCCACCCGTCGGGTTGTTCGGATCACAGAGCCAGACCAGGTCGGCCCCACCCGCCGCCGCCCGGACCGCCTCGCCGTCGAGCCGCCAGCCCTCGTCGGCCGGTCGACGCCGGACGCCGACGACCGTCGCTGGGCGCTGCTCCGTCAGGACCCGGTACATGGCGTAGGTCGGGATCGGGACGACGGCGACTCCACCCGGAGGGAGGAAGGCCTTGGCGCAGAGGTCGAGGACCTCGTCGGCGCCCGCCCCGACGAGGATCTCGTCGGGCGCCACACCGTAGCGGGTCGCCGCGGCCTCGACGAGGCGCCGATAGTCGCTCGGGGGGTACTCGCTGATCGGGACGTCGAAGCGACCTTCGGCGAGGACCCGGGCGGCGATGGCCGGGGGGGCCGGGGCGGTGTTGAGGTCGAAGCGGACGATCGCCTCCGGGGCGAGGCCGTAGCGGACGGCGACCTGCTCGGTCGTCGCCTCCCAGGCGTAGCCCGCGGGCGCGACCGGCGACGCGAAGGTGACCGGGGTCGGGCTCATCGTCCGGTCTCCCCTTCGGCCCCGCGGCGGGCGAAGCGGATCTCGACGGCGGCCCGGTGGGCGGGGAGACCCTCGGCCGCGGCGAGCTCGCCGATGGTCGAGCGGAGGGCGGCGAGCCCCGCCTCGGAGAGGCGCTGGATCTGGAGGTAGCGTCCGTACTGCTCGACGGCAAGGGCGCCGCAGGCCCGGGCCAGGCCGCCGGTCGGGAGAACGTGGTTCGCGCCGGTCGCGTAGTCGCCGGCCGACTCGGGCGCCCATCGCCCGACGAAGACGGAGCCCGCACTCCGGATCCGGGTGGCGACGGCCTCGGGGTCGGCGACCTCGATGGAGAGGTGCTCGGGGGCGTAGGCGTTGACGAAGCCGACGGCCGCCTCGAGATCCGGAGCGAGGACGATCCGCCCGTGGGTGGCGAGAGCGGCCTCGAGGATCTCCCGCCGGGGGGCGACGGCGAGCTGGCGGAGGAGGGCAGCCTCGACGGCGTCGGCGACGGCCGGGTCGGTGGTGACGAGGATCGCCGGCGAGTCCGGCCCGTGCTCGGCCTGGGTCAGGAGATCGGCGGCGGCGATCTCCGGATCCGCCGTTCCGTCGGCGAGGACCATCCCCTCCGACGGGCCGGCCGGGAGGTCGATGCCGGTCCGGCCGGCGAGCTCGAGCTTGGCGGCCGTGACGTAGGCGTTCCCCGGGCCGACGATCCGGTCGACGGGGGCGAAGCCCTCGTCGGCGAGACCGAGGGCGAGGGCGGCCACGGCCTGGGCGCCGCCGGCGACGAGGACCCGCTCGAGCCCGAGGAGCCCAGCGGCCCCGGCGAGGACGGGATGGAGCTCTCCGTCCGGCCCGGCTGGGGCGGCGCCGACGATCTCCTCGACCCCGGCGACCTGGCCGGGAACGACGCCCATGACGAGGGACGACGGGTAGGCGGCCCGGCCCCCCGGTGCGTAGGCGCCGACCCGGGCGAGGGGGACCCAGCGGCGCTCGATCTCGACCCCCTCGACGGTGACGACGCGGATCGACGGCGGACGCTGGGCCTCGGCGAAGCGACGGACGGCGGCGACGGCCGCCTCGAGGGCGGCGCGGACCTGCGGGCCGAGTCGGTCTCGAGCGGCGGTCAGGTCGCGGGCCTCGAGGAAGAGCCGGCCGTCGGCGAGGCCGCCCCCGAAGCGCCGGTTCGCCTCGCGCACCGCGGCGGCGCCCTCGCGCTCGACGGCCTCGACGATCCGCCGGGCCGCGTCACGGGCGGCCGGGTCTGGCACGGCCCCCCGGCGGACGAGAGCCGTCCGCTCGGCGACGGCGGCTGGGTCGGTGGCGGCGAGGTCGAGCCGACGGAGCCGAAGGGCGACGGAGGAGGCGGTCACGGGACGATCTTCTCGATGGGCAGGACGAGGATCCCCGAGGCCCCGGCCGCCTTGAGGCGCGGCAGGAGCCCCCAGACTTCGTCGGCGCCGACGACGGAGTGGATGGCGATCATCCCCTCGTGGGCGAGGGGGATGACCGACGGCGACTCGAGCCCCGGCAGGAGGGCCTCGAGCTCGGGCAGCTTGGCCGCCGGGGCGTTCATCATGACGTACTTCTTGTCGCGGGCGGCGATGACCGCCCCGAGCATCGTGTCGATGGCCGCCAGGTCCCTCGCCCGCTCGCGGTGGGCGACCGGATTGGCGACGAGGACGGCCTCCGAGTCGAGGATGTCGCCGATGGGACGGAGGCCGTTCATGGCCAGGGTCGAGCCGGTGGAGACGAGGTCGACGATCGCCTCGGCGAGACCGAGGCGGGGAGCGACCTCGACGGCCCCCGAGATCGGGATGACGTCGACCGGGATCCGCCGTTCGGCAAAGAAGCGGCGGGCCGTGTTCGGATGGGCCGTCGCGACCCGCAGGCCGGCCAGGTCCTCGACGACCTGGTACGGGGTGTCGTTCGGGACGGCGGCCGCCAACCGGCAACGGCCGAAGCCGAGGCCGCGGATCCGCGGTAACTCGGCGTTTGCCTCGGCGAGGAGGTCGACGCCGGTGATCCCGAGGTCGGCGACGCCGTCCCCGACGAACTCGATGACGTCGTTCGTCCGGACGAAGAGGATGTCGAGATCGAAGTTCTGGACCCGGGCGACCAGGCTGCGGTCGTGCTCCTCGAAGACGAGGCCGGCGTCGTGGAGGAGGGCGAGGCTCGGCTCGACGAGGCGCCCCTTGTTCGGGACCGCGAGCCGGAGGCGGCGGCTCATCGACCCGGCGCCGAGGCGGCCCGGTCGGCCGCCTCCCGCGATCCGGCGGCGCCCGGTTGTGGGCCGGGTTCGGCGCCCTCGCGCCCGGCCATCCGGTCGAGGATGAGGCGGTAACCGCCCTCGCCGTGGTGGAGCCAGGCGGCGATCCGGGTGATCGTCGCGGTGCTGGCGCCGGTGCGCCGGGAGATCTCGGCGTAGTGGAGCCCTTGGTCGAGGAGTCGGACGACGGCCCACCGCTGGGCCATGTCGTGGAGCTCGCCGAGCGTGCAGAGATCGCGGAAGAAGCGCTCGGCCTCGTCGACGGTCCGCAGGCGAAGGATCGCTTCGAAGAGGGCGGTCGTCTCCGGCGTCCGCCAGGAGTCGTCCCGGGGGAGCATGGGTCGCGTCGTCTCCTTGGGGCCGTCGGAATCGACGGCCAGACTATGCTAGCATGCTAGCGTGCTACAAAGATAGCGAGAGGATCGTAGCAAGCCGATGCGCGAGTCGTCAAGCCAACCCCACCCGACCGAGGTCGCCGGATCCGGCCGCAGCCAGCCCTTCGTCCTCCTTCCGGCCATCGACCTCCGGGCGGGCCGCGTCGTTCGGCTCGTCGGCGGCGACTTCGACCGGGAGACCCGCTACGCGACCGACCCGCTCGCCGTCGCCGAGGACTTTGCCGCCGCCGGCGCCCGCTGGCTCCACGTCGTCGACCTCGATGCAGCCCGCGATGGCCGGGGCAGCGCTGCCAATCGGGCCGCCGTCCGGGCGATCCTGGCGGGTCTCGGTGGGCAGCTCGCCTGCCAGCTCGGCGGGGGGATCCGGTCGCGGCCGGCGGCCGAGGCCTGGCTGGAGGCCGGTGTCCGCCGGGTCGTCCTCGGCACCGCCCTCCTCCGCACGCCCGAGCTCGGAGCCGAGCTCGTGGCCGCCGTCGGCGCCGATCGGGTCGCCGCCGCCCTCGACGTCCGGGGCGGTCGCGCCGTCGGCGAGGGGTGGCGACCCGATGCGAGCGGGGTCGCGGTGGAAGCGGCCCTCGAGCAGCTCGCCGCCGCGGGCATGGCCACCTTCGTCGTCACCGCCATCGACCGCGACGGTCGCCTCGCCGGGCCGGACCTCGATCTCCTCGGCCGGCTCGTGCGACGTGGCCGCGGGACGATCCTCGCTTCGGGCGGCATCCGTTCCCTCGACGACCTGGCCGCCGTGGCCGCCCTCGGCTGCGCCGGGGCCATCGTCGGGCGGGCCATCTACGAGGGACGCCTCGACCTGGCGGCCGCCCTCCGGCTCGCCGCCTCGCTCGACGGCGCCGGTACCGCCACTCCTCCCGCGGGTGCCGTCTAGCCGGCCTGCTCCTTCTTGTGGGCCTCGATGATCTTCTGGGCGATGTGGGGCGGCACGTCCTCGTAGTGGTCGAAGCGGGCGGTGAAGGTGCCCCGGCCGCCGGTGAGCGAGCGGAGCTCGGTGGCGTAGTTGTAGAGCTCGGCCTCCGGGACGTGGGCGGTGATGACCTGCATCCCGTCGCCGGCCGGCTCCATGCCGAGGACCCGGCCTCGGCGGCCGCTCAAATCCCGGCTCACGTCGCCCATGGCCGCCTCGGGGACCCGAACCTCGACGAGCATGATCGGCTCCATGAGGACCGGGTTGCACTGCATGACGCCCTGCTTGAGGGCCATGGAGGCGGCGATCTTGAAGCTGAGCTCGTTCGAGTCGACGGTGTGGTACTGCCCGTCGTAGAGGGTCGCCTTGAAGTCGACGAGGGGGTAGCCGGCGAGGACGCCCTCGGCGGCCGCCTCGCGGATTCCCTTCTCGACGCCCGGGAAGAACTGCTTGGGGACGACCCCACCGACGATCCGCTCGGCGAACTCGACCCCGCCGCCGGGGTTCGGCTCGAGCTCGAGCCAGACGTCGGCGAACATGCCGTGCCCGCCGGTCTGCTTCTTGTAGCGGCCGTGGACCTGGGTCCGGCCGCGGATCGTCTCCCGGTAGGCGACCTTGGGGGGCTTGGTGACGATAGAGACCCCGAACTTCCGCTTCAGGCGCTCGGCGATGACGGCGACGTGGGCCTCGCCCATGGCGAGGAGGACTTGTTCGCCGGCCTCGCTCCGCTCGACCCGAGCCGCCGGCTCCTCCTCGAGCATCCGGGCGATGGCCGAGCTCATCTTGTCGAGGTCGGCCTTCGTCTGCGGCTCGATGGCGACCCGGAGGGTCGGGGCGGGGAAGTCGAGGGGCGGGAGGCGGAACGGGCGCTCCCGGGTCGAGAGGGCATCCCCGACCTGGGTGACGGTGAGCTTGGCGACGGCGCCGATCTCGCCGGCTCGGAGCTCACCGACCGGCTCCTGATCCTTGCCGTGGAGGACGAGGAGCGCGCCGACCCGCTCGTCCTCACCACGGTCGGCGTTGTAGACGGTCGTCTGGGCGCGGAGGGTCCCTGAGAGGACGCGCAGGTAGGTCAGGCGGCCGACAAAGGGGTCGGCGCTCGTCTTGAAGGCGCGGACGACGAGCGGGCCGGCCGGGTCGCGCTCGAGGCGGACCGTCTCGCCCGATCGGGCGTCGACGGCCGCCACGAGCGGGAGCTCGGACGGGGCCGGCAGGTACCGGACGATGGCGTCGAGGAGACCGCGAATCCCGATCCCTTTCCCCGCGCTCGTCACCAAAACAGGAGCGAGGACCCGGTCGCGGACGCCCCGGTGGAGGCAGGCGTCCAGCTCCTCGCCGCCGATCTCCTCGCCCTCGAGGTATTTGGCCAGGACGTCGTCATCGGCCTCCGCGGCGGCCTCGAGGAGCTGATCCCGACGCCGGGCGACCTCCTCCGCCAGCTCGCTTGGCAGAGGGACTTCCGCTTCGCGTCCGCCATCGAGGCGATAGGCCCGGCGATGGACGAGATCGACGTAGCCGGCGAAGGTCTCGGCTGCGCCGATGGGGATCTGGAGCGGGGCGAGCTTCGGGCCGAAGGCGCCCCGGAGGGCGTCGAGGGCACGCAGCGGGTCGGCGTTCTCGCGATCGGCCTTGTTGACGACGAAGAGGGCGGGCAGGTCACTGGCCCGGGCGAGCCGGACGGCCGCCTCGAGGCCCGCCTCGATCCCGCCGGACGCATCCATGACGAGGATCGCCGCATCGGCCGCGGCCATGCCTTCGACGACCTCGGCGAAGAAGTCGGCGTAGCCGGGGGTGTCGACGATGGTGATCCGGTGCTCGGCGTGGTCGAGGCTCGCGACGGCCAGGCTGAGCGACTCGTGGCGCTTCTGCTCTTCGGGCTCGAAGTCGAGGCTCGCCGTGCCGTCGTCGACCCGGCCGAGGCGGCCGATCGCACCACCGACGTAGAGGAGCTGCTCGGCCAGCGTCGTCTTGCCGGCTCCGGCGTGTCCGGCCAGGACGACGCTCCGAAGGTGGGGGATGTCAACGCTCTTCGCCATCGGATCCTCTCGCGCTGTCAGATCGGTGGCCCATCTCGGGTGGGACGGGGTCGGCGGGAGCCCGGCCTACGGACGAACCGGGCGACGCCCGGGGAGGGGGCCGGCCGGCTCATCATAGTCCGCTATACTCCGGCGCGATGTCCGGGCACTCGAAATGGTCCCAGATCAAGCGCCAGAAGAGCGCCAACGACGCGAAGCGGGGTGCCCTCTTCACGAAGGTCGCTCGCGAGATCTCCGTCGCCGCCCGCCAGGGTGGGGGCGATCCGGAGGCGAACTATCGGCTCCGGCTCGCCATCGAAAAGGCGCGCTCGATCAACATGCCCCAGGAGAACATCCGGCGCGCCATCGAGCGAGCCGTGGGAGGCGGTGAAGCGGACCAGTACGAGGAGATCGTCTACGAGGGCTACGGGCCCGGCGGCGTGGCGATCCTCGTCGAGGCCGCCACCGACAACCGGAACCGGACCGCGGCCGACGTCCGGTCGGTCTTCTCCAAGCACGGTGGCCAGCTCGCCGGCGCCGGGGCCGTGGCCTGGCAGTTCGAGCAACGGGGCATCATCACGGTCCCGCGCCGTGGGCGGGACGCCGAAGAGATCGCCCTCGCCGCCATCGATGCCGGGGCCGAGGACGTCGACACCGACGATCCCGACCGGGTCGAGGTCTACACGTCGCCCAGCGATCTGGAGTCGGTGCGACGGGCCCTCGAGGCCGCCGGGCTGCCGATCGAGTCGGCCGAGACGGCGATGGTCGCCCGCCAGACCATCAGCCTCGATCCCGAGCGCGCCCGCGCCGCCCTCCGGCTCATCGACGCCCTCGAGGAGCTCGACGACGTCCAGCGGGTGACGGCGAACTTCGACATCCCGGAGGACGTCTTCGCCGAGGTCGCCGGGTGATCATCCTCGGGATCGATCCCGGGACGGCCGCCGTCGGCTACGGGGTCGTCGAGCGGACCGGCGGCCTCCGCGCCCTCGACGCCGGCTGCCGGACGACCAGCCCCGACGCCGGCCTCCCGGCCCGGCTCCTCACGATCCACGCCACCGTCCTCGAGCTCATCGATCTCTACCAGCCCGACGTCCTCGCCGTCGAACGGGTCTTCTTCTCCCGGAACGCCCAGACGGCCTTCGCCGTCGGCCAGGCGCGCGGCGTCGTCCTCCTCGCCGCCGCCGAGCGGGGCGTGCCGCACGTCGAGGCGACCCCTTCGGCGGTGAAGATCGCCGTCACCGGGGCGGGTCGGGCCGACAAGACGCAGGTCGCCACCATGGTCGCCCGGATCCTGGGGCTCGACGAGCCACCGACGCCCGACGACGCCGCCGACGCCCTCGCCGTCGCCGTCTGGGCCGCCCAGAGCTGGCCGCTCGGGGTCGGCGCCGCCGCGGGACCCCTCGACCTCGCCGCCGCCGGGCCCGTCCGACGGGGTCGGACGGCCTTCGAGGTCGCCGTCGCCGAGGCCCTGGCGCGGGAGGCCGAGGAGCTCGGTCGCCGCCCGGGGCGATGATCGCCTCCCTCGACGGCGTCGTCGGGGCCATCGGTGCCGACGCCCTCGTCCTCGAGGTCGGCGGGGTCGGCTACCGGGTCTTCGCGCCTCCGGCCGTCCTCGCCGCCGCCCGCCCCGGGGAGCGTCTCAAGCTCCACGTCCACCACCTGGTCCGCGAGGACCAGCAGGCCCTCTACGGCTTCCGCTCGGCCGAGGAGCTCGGGTTCTTCGATCTCCTCCTCACCGTCAACGGGGTGGGCCCGAAGGTCGCTCTCGCCATCGTCGGGTCGCGACCGCCGGCCGACCTCCAGCTGGCGATCCTCCAGGACGATCAGGCGGTCCTGACCGCCGTGCCCGGCGTCGGCCGAAAGCTGGCCGAGCGGATCATCTTCGAGCTCCGCGAGAAGGTCGCCGCGGCGGCGACGGCCGCCGGCACCGGTCCGGCGGGCAGCGGCGAGTCGGACGTCGTGGCGGCCCTCCTCGCCCTCGGCTACTCGCAGGCCGAAGCCCGCGCCGCGGCCCGGGCGGCCCTGGCGACGCCGGACGCCGGGGCGAGCCTCGAGGAACGGGTCAAGGCCGCCCTGCGCAGCCTCGTCCGCGGTTGAGACGGCGCCGGCGAGGGCGGGCTCGGCTTCAGCGGTTCTCGGTTGGGGTCGGCCGGGCGAAGCGGGCGAACTCGGCGGCGACCCGCTCGTAGACGGGCCGCTTGAAGGGAACGACGAGCTCCGGGACGGCGGCGAGGGGAACCCACCGCCAAGCGTCGAACTCGCGCTCCTCGGCCTCGAGGTCGATCTCGTCCTCGGAACCGACGAAGCGGAGGGCGAGCCACTTCTGGCGCTGACCGCGGTATCGGTTCGCCCAGCGCGGCGGTCGCGGCAGATCGGGCGGCAGGTCGTATGTCAGCCAGTCGCTCGTCTCGCCGAGGAGGACGACGCTCCGGATCCCCGTCTCCTCGGCGAGTTCCCGGAGCCCGGCCGCCAGCGGCGTCTCGTCCTCGTCGATGCCGCCTTGGGGCATCTGCCAGCCCGGCCCGTCGTCGCGGGCTCGGTGGCCGACCCAGACGAGGCCGTCGGCGTTGAAGACGCAGAGGCCGACGGACGGTCGATAGGGGCGGCCGTCGGCCGTGCCAGCCGCTTCCTGACCGGTCATGGCCGGAGTCCGGCGAGGGCATCGGCGTGGAGGCCGCGCGGATCGATGGATGCTCGGCCCTGGCGGGCAGCGAGCTCGGCCAGGGTCTCCCGATCGAGGACCGAAAGGATGGCGTCGCGGACGTCGATCATGACGTCGCGGAGGGCGCAGGTCGCCTCGTCGGGGCAGGTGCAGGGCTCGTAGTAGCGGAGGGAGACGCAGGAGAGCGGAGCCAGGGCGCCGTCGAGGAGGCGGATGACCCGGCCGATGGTGACGCTCCGGGGGTCGGCGGCGAGGGTATAGCCGCCGCGGGCGCCGAGGGTCGTCCGGACCAGGCCGGCGTGCTTGAGGACGGCGAGGATCTGCTCGAGGAACTTCGGCGGCAGGTTGTTCCGCTCGGCGAGGACGGCCAGGGGGATCGGGCCCTCGGAGCCGTGGCGGACGAGGTCGATGAGCGCTCGCAGCCCGTACTGCGAGCGTGCCGAGAGTCGCATGCGCCAATGATGCCAGAAGTCCTAGTCCCGGACTCGGAGTTCCCGACCCACGAGCCGCGTTCGAACATGCGTACGAAAGACCCACGGGTCGTGCTAGACTGAGGGCCGTGACCGACGACGTCCTCCGGGTCCTCGCCGCCGACGTCCTCGACGAGGTCGACCGGATCACCGAGGCGACCCTCCGGCCCCGTTCCCTCGACGAATACATCGGGCAGCGGGACGTCAAGGCGAACCTCTCCGTCCTCCTCGCCGCCGCCCGGGGGAGGGGAGAGGCGGCCGATCACATCCTCCTCTACGGGCCACCCGGGCTCGGCAAGACGACCCTCGCCACCATCGTCGCCCGTGAGCTCGGGGTGAACATCCGCTATACGTCGGGGCCGGCCCTCGAGCGGCGGGGCGACCTGGCCGCCATCCTGACCGCCCTCGACGAGCGGGACGTCCTCTTCATCGACGAGATCCATCGCCTCGGTAAGCCCATCGAAGAGACCCTCTACTCGGCGATGGAGGACCTCGTCGTCGACGTCATGATCGGGAAGGGACCCTCGGCCCGCTCGCTCCGGCTCAGCGTCAAGCCCTTCACCGTGGTCGGCGCGACGACCCGGGCCGGGCGGCTGAGCAGCCCGCTCCTCGATCGCTTCGGGGCAACCTACCGGCTCGACTTCTACGCCTTGGACGAGCTGACCGCCATCGTCCTCCGGTCGGCCCGGATCCTCGGCGTCGCCATCGACGAGGCGGCCGCCCGAGCCATCGCCCGCCGCGGGCGTGGCACGCCCCGGGTCGTCAACCGCCTCCTGCGGCGGGTCCGGGATCATGCCCAGGTCCACGGTTCGGGCCGGATCGACGAGGCGGCCGTGGAGGCGACGATGACCAACCTCGAGATCGACGAGGCCGGCCTCGACGGGACCGACCGCCGCCTCCTCGCCGCCATCGTCCAGAAGTTCGGCTCGGGACCCGTCGGCGTCGCGGCCCTGGCCGCCGTCCTGGCCGAGGAGGTCGAGACCATCGAGGACGTCTACGAGCCGTACCTCCTCCGGCTCGGCTTCCTCGACCGGACCCCACAGGGTCGGGTCGCCACCGAGGCAGCCCGGGCCCACCTCGCTCGTCTCGGGTACGAGATCCCGCCGCCGCGGCGGGCCGAGGCCGAGATGGCGCCCATCTGGGACATCGCCGCCGGTCCATCCGGGCGCTGAGTCGGCCACCTGGAACGGAGGTCGTCGATGCCCGATCTCGCACCGATCGGTCGGATCCTCATCGGCCTCGGGATCGTCCTCGTCGTCCTCGGGGCGATCCTCGTCGTCGCCCCGAAGATTCCATTCGTCGGGCGACTGCCCGGCGACATCCGGATCGAGCGGGACGGACTCGTCATCTACATCCCGCTGGCGACGATGCTCCTCGTCTCGGTCGTCCTCTCGGTCCTGGCATGGCTCATCGACCGGGTCCGCTGACCGGCCGGCGGCCCGGCCCGGAGCGGGGCGGCCGGGACCGGTGCGGGCGGAGGGTCCTCGGGTGAGTGGGGCCGCCCGGTTCGAGATCGTCGTCCCACCCCCGGCCGAGGGCGCCAGCCGGGCTCGCCTCGGCCGCCTCTCTCTGTCGCACGGCGTCGTCGAGACACCCCAGTTCATGCCGGTCGGGACGAACGCGACGGTCAAGGCCCTCGACCCGGCCGACCTGCGGGCCGTCGGGGCGACGATCATCCTCGCCAACACGTACCACCTCTCCGAGCGCCCCGGCCACGAGCGGATCGCCCGCCTCGGGGGCCTGCATCGGTTCATGGCCTGGGATCGACCGATCCTCACCGACTCGGGCGGCTTCCAGGTCGTCTCCCTCGGCGACCTGCGGGTCGTCGACGACGACGGGGTCACCTTCCGGAGCCACCTCGACGGCTCGCTCCGGCGCTTCACGCCGGAGTTCGCCATCGAAGTCCAGGAAGCCCTCGGCGCCGACGTCGCGGTCGCCTTCGACCAACCCGTCCCGCCAGCCGCCTCGGATCGAGCGATCGTGGCGGCGGCGACGGAGCGGACGCATCGCTGGGCCGAGCGGTCCCTCGCCGCCCACCGGCGCGCGGACCAGGCCCTCTTCGGGATCATCCAGGGCGGGCTCGAGCCCGACCTCCGGGCCGCCTCGACCCGCTTCATCGCCGGCCTCCCCTTCGACGGGCTCTGCATCGGCGGCCTGGCCGGCGACGAGACCCCGAGCCAGCGGGCGGCGGCCATCGACGTCGTCGTCGAGACCCTCGGTGCCGACCCGCGACCGCGGTACCTCATGGGCCTCGGCTCCCCGGCGGACCTGCTCGAGGCCGTCGACCGCGGGGTCGACCTCTTCGACTCGGTCCTGCCGGCCCGGGTCGCTCGGAACGGCCAGCTCTGGATCCCCGGCGGCAAGCTGAACATCCGAAACGCCCGCTTCCTCGACGACCCGGCCCCGGTCCAGGAGGACTGCCCGTGCATCTGCTGTCGGACCTTTTCGCGAGCCTACCTCGCCCATCTCTTCCGAGCCCGGGAGCTCCTCGCCTACCGGCTCGCAACTTGCCACAACCTCACCTTCACCCTAGACTTCATGGCCAGGATCCGCGCGGCACTGCGGGCCGGGACGTTCCCCACCAGCCTCCCGGACCTCCGGCTGCGAGCCGGTCGGACGACGGTCGGCGATGCCGCGGTGAAGTCGGCGTGAAGGGCCCCTCGATATCCTGGAGTTCGATGCGGAGGCGATCGCATGGGTTCTCGAGACCGTCCGCACCGCGAGCCGAAGAAGAAGCCGAAGGACAAGGTCACGCAGCCGAGGCTCGAACCGCTCTCAGAGCCGCCGATGCAGGTCGAGGTCATCCGCCCACCGCGGAAACCGCGACCGGAAGTCGAGCCGGAGGCGGAGGCCGAGGGCTGAGCCGGCCGGGCGGGCGTTCGCGGCGCTCGCTCCGTCGACCGTGACCGCCCACGACAGGAGCGAGCGACCATGGCGATGACGGGCGAACGACCGAGCGAGACGCGGAACGGGGAGCGGGCGGCGAGCGAGCGCTCCCGTGCCGTCGAGGCGGCGATCCTTTCCATCGAAAAGCAGTTCGGCCGAGGCGCCATCATGCGCCTCGGCTCGGCCGAGAAGCTCCAGGTCGAGGCGATCCCGACCGGGTCGATCGCCCTCGACCTCGCCCTCGGGGTCGGCGGGATCCCGCGCGGCCGGATCACCGAGATCTTCGGTCCCGAGTCGTCGGGTAAGACGACCCTCTGCCAGCACATCATCGCCGAGGCCCAGCGGCGGGGCGGCGTGGCGGCCTTCATCGACGTCGAGCACGCCCTCGATCCGGGCTACGCCCGAGCCTGCGGGGTCAACGTCGACGAGCTCCTCGTCAGCCAGCCGGACACGGGCGAGCAGGCCCTCGAGATCACCGAGACGCTCATCCGCTCCGGCGGCGTCGACTGCGTCGTCGTCGACTCCGTCGCCGCCCTCGTGCCCCGGGCCGAGATCGAGGGCGAGATGGGCGACAGCTTCGTCGGCGTCCAGGCCCGGCTCATGAGCCAGGCCCTCCGCAAGCTCACCGGGGCGGTGAGCCGCTCGAACACGGCCCTCGTCTTCACGAACCAGCTCCGGGAGAAGATCGGGGTCATGTTCGGCAACCCCGAGACGACGCCCGGCGGACGAGCCCTGAAGTTCTACGCCTCGGTCCGGCTCGACATCCGACGAGTCGAGACGATCAAGAGCGGGAGCGAGTCCATCGGCAGCCGGGTCCGGGTCAAGGTCGTCAAGAACAAGGTCGCGCCGCCCTTCCGGGTCGCCGAGTTCGACGTCATGTACGGGGAGGGAATCAGTCGCGAGGGCGGCCTCCTCGACGTCGGCGTGGCGATGGACATCGTGACGAAGACGGGCGCCTGGTTCACCTTCGGGGAGACCCGCCTCGGCCAGGGCCGGGAGGCGGCGAAGGAGTTCCTCCGGACGAACCCCACCGTCGGCGAGGAGATCGAGGCCCGGATCCGGGCCCGGATGAACGAGATCCGGCTCCCGGTGGAGGGGATCGAGGAGGTCGAGTAGGACGCGCACCCGCCGCACCCCCGCCGATCGCCGAGCGGAGCGAGGCGGCCTCGCCGAGGTCGGTCCGGTCCTCGACGCCGCCGCCCGCTTCCTCGAGGCCCGGCCACGCTCCGTGGCCGAGGTTCGCCGACGCCTCCTCGGGGCAGGTTACCCAGAACGGCTCGTCGAGGCCGCCGTCGCCCGCCTCCTCGCCGCGGGCTACCTGGACGACCTCGCCTTCGCCCGGGCTTGGGTCGCCGCTCGAGACCGGACCCGGCCGCGCGGCGCCCTCGCCCTGCGGCGCGAGCTCCGCCTCCGGGGGATCGACGACGCCGTCGTCGAGGCCGTCCTCGCCGAACGCGACGCCGAGACCGGCGCAACTGCGGCGACCGAGGCGGCCGACGCTGCGGCCGGCGACCGTCGGTCGTCCGTCTCGGTCGAGGGTGGTGCCGCCGACGCGGCAGCCGCCCAGCGCCTCTTGGACCGCCGTCGGGCCGCCCTCGCCCGGATCGCCGACCCGGCCCGCCGCCGGGCCCGGGCCTACGCCCTCCTGGCCCGGGCGGGCTTCGCCCCCGATCTGGCCGCCGACCTCGCCCGCACCGTCGTCGCCGACGGCGACCTTCCCGACGACCCGCTTCGGCGGTTCGGCGTAGACTAGCCGCCAATCCGGGCCGGCCGCCGAGGCCGGTCGCGGACCTGCCCACGCCGGCATCGGCGGCGCCGGGCGGCGCGAACGGAGCCCTTCCGCCGCCGGGAGCACCGATGCCCGAACCGAACATCCACACCGCCGACCGCGGCAGCGGTCGGTGCGGAGGACACGAGCACCATGATCGAGCTACCGGTCGCCCTCATCGCGGCGCTCCTCGCCGCCGCCGTCGGGGTCGGTCTCGGCTTCCTCCTCGCCGGCAAGGTCTGGGCGCCGCAGGTCATCCGAGCCGCCCAGGCCGAGGCGAAGCGGATCATCGCCGAGGCCCGCGAACGCCAGAAGGACCTCATCCTCGAGGCAAAGGACGAGAAGCTGCGCCTCGCCCAGGAGGCCGAGGAGGAGGCCCGCGCCAAGCGGGCCGAGCTCAACGCCCTCGAACGGCGACTCCTCGCCCGAGACGCCCAGCTCGACGAGCGAGCCGACCTCCTCGAAGAGCGCCAGCGCAAGCTCCTCGAGCGGGAGCGCGAGATCGAGCACGCCCGCGAGGAGGTCCATCGCCTCCGAGCCGAGCAGGTCGCAGCCCTCGAGCGGGTCAGCGGGCTTTCGGCCGAGGACGCCAAGACCCTCCTCATCGAGGCGGTCCGCGAGGAGGCGGAGCACGACGCCGTCAAGCTCGCCCGGGCCATCGAGCGCCGGGCGCGAGAGGAGGCAAACGAGAAGGCCCGCGAGATCATCGTGACGGCGATGCAGCGGGTCGCCGCCGACCACACAGCCGAGCACACCGTCACGGTCATCCACCTGCCGAACGACGAGATGAAGGGCCGGATCATCGGCCGCGAGGGTCGCAACATCCGGGCCCTCGAGCAGGCGACCGGCTGCGACCTCATCATCGACGACACGCCCGAGACCGTCGTCGTCTCGGGCTTCGACCCGATCCGCCGCGAGATCGCCCGCCTCGCCCTGACCAAGCTCATCGCCGACGGTCGGATCCATCCGGGCCGGATCGAGGACGTCGTCGCCAAGGCGCGGGCCGAGGTGGAGCTCGTCATCCGCCAGGCCGGCGAGCAGGCCGCCTACGACGCCGGCGTTCCCGGGCTGCCGCCGGAGCTCATTCGGCTCCTCGGCCGCCTGAAGTTCCGCACGAGCTACGGCCAGAACGTCCTCCTCCACTCGGTCGAGACGAGCCGCCTGGCGGCGATCATCGCCGCCGAGCTCGGGGCCGACGTCGCCGCGGCGAAGGCCGGCGGGCTCCTCCACGACATCGGCAAGGCCGTCGACCACGAGGTCGAGGGGGCCCACGCCGCCATCGGCGCCCAGATCGCCCAGCGCCACAACCTGCCTTTCAAGGTCGTCAACGGGATCGCCGCCCACCACCAGGAGGTCGAGTACGCGTGCCTGGAAGCGCCGATCGTCCAGGTTGCCGACGCCATCAGCGCCGCTCGGCCCGGCGCCCGGGGCGAGACCGTCGAGACGTACCTGAAGCGCCTCGAGGATCTCCAGGCCATCGCCAACAGCTTCGCCGGCGTCGAGCGGTCCTTCGCCGTCCAGGCCGGCCGCGAGGTCCGGATCCTCGTCCGGCCGGACGAGATCGACGACCTCTCGGCCAGCCGGCTCGCCCGCGATATCGTCCGCAAGATCGAGGAGACGCTGACCTATCCAGGCCAGATCAAGGTCACCGTCATCCGCGAGACGCGGGCCGTGGAGTACGCGAAGTAGCCGGTCCGGGGCCCGTCGGCGACGGCATGGCCCAGCCGCGGACCGGGGCGCCGAAGCCGGCCGGCGCCTGTCGGATCGTCATGATCGGCGACGTCATCGGCAAGCCCGGCCGGCAGGCGGTCGAAGCCACCCTCCCGGCCCTTCGGCGCGAGCGGCGGATCGACTTCGTCACCGCCAACGGCGAGAACCTCGCCGGCGGGATGGGCCTCACGGGTCCCATCGCCGAGGCCCTCTTCGCTGCCGGTGTCGACGTCATCACGTCCGGCAACCACATTTGGGACAAGCGGGAGATCTACCCGATCCTCGAGCGCGACGAGCGGATCCTCCGGCCCCTCAACTACGGGACCCGGGACGTGCCCGGCCGCGGCTGGGGGATTTACGGCGCCGCCGACGGGACCGAGATCGCCGTCCTGAACCTCCAGGGTCGGACCTACATGACGCCCATAGACAATCCCTTCACCGAGGCCGACCGCCTCCTCGACGAGGCGTCCGAGCCGCTCCCGCCCGTCCGGATCGTCGACTTCCACGCCGAGGTCACCTCCGAGAAGAACGCCTTCGGCCTCTATCTCGACGGCCGGGTCAGCGCCGTCCTCGGGACCCACACCCACGTCGCCACCGCCGACGAACGGATCCTCCCGAAGGGGACGGCCTACCAGACCGACATCGGGATGACCGGCCCCCTCCACTCGATCATCGGCTTCGCGCCCCGGACGGTCCTGCCACGCTTCCTCAACGCCCTGCCGACCCGCTTCGAGGTCGGCGAGGGACCCGTCGTCCTCAACGCCACCCAGATCGACGTCGATCGGGCGACTGGCCGCGCCGTCGCCATCGAGCGGATCTCCCGGATCGTCGAGCTCTGAGGTCGATCGGTGGCGGACCCGTCGACCGAGGAGACGAGCGGTCGCTACCGACGAGCCGGCGCCCCGGCAAGGCCGACGACCGTCGACCTCCACACCCAAACCCGCCGCTCCGACGGCGTCCTCGAGCCGACCGCCCTCGTCGCGGCGGCCGCGGCGGCCCGCGTCCGGCTCCTGGCGATCACCGACCACGACACGCTCGCCGCCGTCCGCGAGCTCCGGGCAGCCGAGGCGCCGCCCCTCCCGGCCGGCCTCGAGCTCGTGGCCGGCGTCGAGCTGAACGCCCAGCTCGGCGAGCGGGAGCTCCACATCCTCGGCTACGGCCTCGATCCCGCCGACGCCCGGCTCGAGGCGAGGCTGGCCGAGCTCCGGGCCGGGCGGCGCCGCCGGTTTGAGGCGATGGTGGCCCGGCTCCGCGATCTCGGCCTCCCGATCGAAACCGCGCTGGCAGACCTCGATCTGGGCCGGACCGACGCCCTGGGGCGGCCGACCATCGCCCGGGCCCTCGTCGCGGCCGGCCACGCGACGAGCGTCGCCGACGCCTTCGAGCGGCTCATCGGCCGGGGCGGGCCAGCCTACGTGCCTCGGCCGGAGCCCGATCCGGCGACCGCCATCGCCCTCGTCCGCGAGGCCGGCGGTCTCGCCGTCCTCGCCCACCCGGCCGACCTCCTCGCCGAGCCCGGCCTCCTCGGCGAGCTCGTCGCGGCCGGACTCGGTGGGCTCGAGGTTCACTACCGCGGCTACCCGCTCGACGTCGTGGCGGCCCTCGCCAGCCTCGCTACCCGCTTCCGCCTCCTCGCCACCGGCGGGACCGACTACCACGGCGACGACGGCCCGTACGCCGCTGCCGCCCGGAGCGTCCTCGTCCCGGCCGCCGTCGGTCGCCGCTTCCGAGCCGCCCTCGCCCGACGGCGGAGGGCGGTCGCCGCGCGGGCGACCCGGCGCCGATCGGCGCGGCCCGATGGGGCTACACTCGTCGATCGATGAGCATCCGTCTCTTGCCCGTCCTCGATCGGACCGCCGTCGAGCCGTCGCCCCGACCGGCGGCACCGGCCGTCGACCCGCGCCTCAGCGAGTACCGTCCCGACGGCGCGGTCCTGCCGCGCTTCGCCATCTGGACCCTCGGCTGCCAGATGAACAAGAGCGATTCGGAGGAGATGGCCGGGCGCCTCCTCGCGGCCGGCTGCGAGCCGGCGCCCTCCTTCGAGGCAGCCGACCTCATCGTCATCAACACCTGCGCCATCCGCGAGGCGGCCGAGGCGAAGGTCATCGGGCGCCAGGGCCAGCTCCGGCGCCTGAAGGCATCGAACCCGCGGCTCCGGGTCGTCCTGACCGGCTGTGCGGTTCGAGAGACCTCGCGGGCAACCCTCGCCCGGCGCTTCCCGGCCGTCGACCTCTTCCTCCGGCCCGACGAGGAGCCCGAGATCGTCGAGCGGCTCGGTCTCGCCTCGGCCCAGGCCGCCATCGGCCGCGGCGCCGTCGCAGCGAGCGCGGCGACGACGACCGTCGGCGGCCGGCCGGTGTCGGACGCCGTCCACCTGCCCGAGGCTCGAGCCGCCGCCGTCGCCGGGGGGATCGTCGCCCGATCGAGCCGGATTTCGGCCTGGCTGCCGATCATCTACGGCTGCGACAAGACGTGCACCTACTGCATCGTCCCGCTGAGCCGCGGCCCCGAACGGAGCCGACCCTTCGACGAGGTCCTCGCCGAGGCGCGAAAGCTCGCCGAAGCCGGCTACCGGGAGGTCACCCTCCTCGGCCAGAACGTGAACAGCTACGGCCACGACCTCCCGCCGGAGCCGCGCTTCGCCCACGTCGCCGCCGAACGGTGGGCCGGTCGCCGGCTCGACCTCCGGGGCCGGCCCGATCTGGCCGAACTCATCCGGGCCATCGACGGGCTCCGGACCGCCGACGGGCGGCCGGCCATCCCGCGGCTTCGCTTCGTGACGAGCCACCCCTGGGACCTCTCCGATCGGCTCATCGCAGCCATGGCCGAGTGCGCGTCCGTCTGCGAGCACCTCCACCTGCCGGTCCAGTCCGGCGACGACGCGGTCCTGCGGCGGATGGGTCGCCAGTACACGATCGGCCACTACCTCGAGCGGGTCGAGCGTCTCCGAGCCGCCGTCCCCGACCTGGCCCTGAGCACCGACGTCATCGTCGGCTTCTGCGGCGAGACCGGTGCCCAGTTCGAGGCGACCCTCGAGCTCCTCCGGACCGTCCGCTACGACCAGGTCTTTGCCGCCGCCTACTCGGAGCGACCGGGGACAGCGGCGACGAAGCTCGCCGACGACGTCCCGCCGGAGGAGAAGCGTCGTCGCCTCAACGAGCTCCTCCGCGTCCAGGAGGCGATCGGCCTCGAGCGGAACCGGTCCTGGCTCGGGCGGGTCGTCGAGGTCCTCGTCGACGAGGTCGTTCCGCCCCGGAGCCACGACCACGAGCCGACGGGGGAGGGGAGCCGTCCACCTCGGCCGAACCCGGGCGAGGTGGCCCTCGCCGGCCGAACCCGCCAGAACAAGCTCGTCCACTTCAGCGGACCGGCGGCCCTCGTCGGCGAGTTCGTCGAGGTCCGGATCGAGCACGCCGGGCCGTACTCGCTCCGCGGGACCCGTGTCGGCGCCTGAGGGGCGCGGCGAGGTCGCGGACCCGGCATCGGAGCGCATCCCCGCGTCCGGGGCGCCGCCCCTCGTCGTCATCGGCGGTCCGACGGCGACCGGCAAGACCGGGCTGTCGCTCCGACTCGCCGAGGCCCTCGCCGCCGTAGGGATCGAGGCCGCGATCATCTCGGCCGACTCGCGCCAGGTCTACCGGGGTCTCGACATAGGCACGGCAAAGGTCGGTCCGGCGGAGCGGGCCCGCGTCCCCCACCACGGCCTCGACCTCGTCGATCCCGACGAGCCCTTCAGCGTCGCCGACTTCGTCCGCCACGCCCGGTCGGCGCTCGCCGAGATCGCCCGCCGGGGCCGGGTCGCCCTCCTCGTCGGCGGGACCGGCCTCTACCTCCGGGCCGTCGCCCGGGGGCTCGACCCCGACGCCCTGCCCCACGACCCGACGCTCCGGCGCGAGCTCGAGCGGCGCCTCGAGGCCGAGGGGCCGGCGGCCCTGGCCGCCGAGCTGCGGCGGATCGCCCCGGGCCGGGCGGCGAGCGTCGACCTCGCCAACCCGCGGCGGGTCGTCCGCGCCCTCGAGGTCGCCCTCCTCGCCGGGGATCGCCCGCCGCCGCCCTTCCGCGGCTATCCCGGGCCGGCCTGCTGGCTCGTCCTCGACGTCGAGCCGACGACGCACCGGGCCTGGATCGCGGCCCGGGCCCGGGCCCAGTTCGAGGCGGGCCTCCTCGACGAGGCGGCGCGCCTCCGGGAGCGGTACGACCCGAACCTGCCCGCCTTCAGCGCCATCGGCTATCGGGAGGCCTGGGCCGTCCTCGACGGGACGCTCGACCTCGAGGCGGCCATCGAGCTCGATGCCCGCCGCAACGTCGCCTTCGCCCGACGCCAGCGGATCTGGTTCCGCGGGGAGGGCGGGGTCCGCTGGATCGACGCGACGGTCGACCCGCTGCCGGCCGTCCTCGAGGCCGTCCGGCCCGTCGTCGCGACGGCCGGTGGCGGCAGCCGGGCGAGGTCCGCGGCCCGCGCCGCCGCCGGGAGGGGCCGCTAGGGTCGGGTAGGGGAGGGGAGGATGCGCGGCCGCGCCGCCCGGAGCGCCGTCGTCGCCGAGTCGCCCCCTCGGCTATCCTGGCAGCGATGGCACGAACGACAACGATCGATCTGGCGCCGCCCGTCGAGCGCGCCTTCCTCATCGCCGTCGAGACCGGCGAGGACGGCGGCTGGACGGCCGCCGACTCGCTCGCCGAACTGGCGAGCCTCGCCGACACGGCGGGCGCCGTCGTCGTCGGCGCCGAGTGGCAGCGGCGCCGCCACGTCGACCCGAATTGGTACGTCGGCAAGGGCAAGGCCGAGTCCCTCGTCGCCGCGAAGCACGAGACCGGCTTCACGCTCCTCGTCGCCGACGACGAGCTCTCCCCGGCTCAGCAGCGCCGGCTCGAGGGGCTCCTCGGGGTCAAGGTCATCGACCGGAGCCGGCTCATCCTCGACATCTTCGCCCAGCACGCCCAGACCCACGAGGGGCGCCTCCAGGTCGAGCTCGCCCAGCTCGAGTACCAGCTCCCCCGCCTGACCCGCCTCTGGACCCACCTCTCCCGAACCGGCGGCGGGATCGGCACCCGGGGCCCGGGCGAGACCCAGCTTGAGACCGACCGGCGGGTCATCCGGGAGCGGATCAAGACCCTCCGCGAGCGGGTCGAGCAGGTCCGCCGTCAACGCGCGACTGCGGCTCGCGGACGGGACCGGCGCCTCATCCCGGCGATCTCCATCGTCGGCTACACGAACGCCGGCAAGAGCACGCTCCTCAACGCCCTCGTCGGAGCCGAGGTCGTCCGGGCCGAGGACCGGCTCTTCGCCACCCTCGACCCGACGAGCCGGCTCGTCCGCCTCGGCGAGGGTCAGACGGCCATCGTCACCGACACCGTCGGCTTCATCCACAAGCTCCCCCACCAGCTCGTCGACGCCTTCCGGGCGACCCTTGAGGAGGTGACCCGGGCCGACGCCCTCATCGAGGTCGTCGACGTCGCCGATCCGCACGCCCCCGAGCACCGGGCGACGGTCCAGCAGGTCCTCGCCGAGCTCGGGGCGGGGGACAAGCCCCGCGTCGTCGCCCTGAACAAGGTCGACCTCCTCGAGCCGGCTGCTCGCTCGGCCGAGCTCTCAGCCCCTGCCCTCGGCGAGGCGGTCCCGGTCTCGGCCCGGACCGGCTTCGGGATCGACACGCTCCGGGCCGCCGTCTCGGCCCTCCTGGCCGACCTTTGGGTCCCCGTCGACGTCCTCCTCCCGTACCAGGCCGGCGAACTCCTGGCTCGGGTCCGGGAGCGGGGGACCGTCGAGCTCGAGTATCGACCCGAGGGGGTTCGGGTTCGGGGCCGGGTCTCGCCGGCGCTCGCCGCCGAGCTCCGGGCCGTCGCAACCCGCGACGGACGCCGGCGTCGAGCCGAGGCGCCACCGCCGAGCGAGGTGGCGCCTGCGGAGGTGCTCGGCCTTCCGGCCCTCGCCGAGGGCCGCCGCCGGGCCTAGAGCGATGGCCGAGCCGGCCGCCGACCGCGAGGCTGGCGGGGACGGGTCGATGTCCTGGCTCCGAGCTGGGGGCGCCGTTAGCCTCGGGAGCGAACGGCGTCTCCTCTGGTCGGTCGCCGAGGGTCGGCGCGGCCGGCGCTGGCGGTGGAGCCTCTTGCGGGCGGGCGGCGTCGAGCATGCCGTCCTGTTGGAGCTCGATCCGGCGGGGCGGCCGACGCGCCTGGAGGCGACGAGCGCGAGCGGGCTCTTGACCCTTCATCCGGAGCTCGCGGAGGGCGCCCTGCACGGCAACCTCGTCACCCCGAACGGGGTCGAGCACCTCTCGCTGCCCTGGGCGGCCGGCGCCGTCGTCGACGTGGTGGACGGCTTCGGCCCCTTCGCCCTCGTCGCCGCCGTCGGGGAAGGGTTGTCCGTCGGGGAAGCGATCGAGCTGCCGACCGTCACCGTCGACCGGTTTCTCCGACCCGTGTCGGGCCGGGCTCGCGTCGCTCGGCTCGCCGAGCGGACGTGGTCCCTCGAGCCCGGCTCGCCGCCCGGCCTCCGGCGCTCGGCCTGGTCGGGCAGCCTCGACGGAGCCGGCCGGCCGCTCGTCGAGGGCGGCCGCGTCTGGCCGCTCGAGCTCGACTGAGCGGTTGCGGGGCCGACGTCGTCTGGCCTCGGAGCGGGCGGGAGGGGAGGGGGAACCCAGCTCGGGCTCGATGTTGGCGGGCGGTGGACAAGTCGGGCCGCGGGCGGCCGCAAATCGCGAAGTTCGTGGACAACCCCCTTGGCAGGGGACCGGTCGCTGCGTACGCTGATCTCTGCCCGAAGGGGCCCTGGACCGAACGGTACCGGAGGTGCTCTGCATCACCCGGTGTCGACCTCGGATCGGCGGTTCCTTCGGGCGTTTTCGTGGGCCCGGCCGGGGCTCCGCCGACGACCGTCGCCCCAGCCCGCGGCCGACGCCTCAGCCCCGCCCGAGACTGCACCCCGTCGGGCCGGTGTGGACGGGGCGTGGACAAGTCGCTCGCCGGCGCGCGGCAACCGTCGGAGTTCGTGGATAACCGTCTTGTCGAGCGGCCGGCGGGAGGGTAGGGTTCGTGGTGCCCGAAGGGGCCTCTGATGATGGCGACGCAGCCGGTGCCTGCACCAGCCGCGAGCCAGGACGGACGGTTCCTTCGGGCGCTTTCGTGTCCGGCATCCTCCGCGCCCACCTTCCTCCGCGGACGCCGATCTGGCGACGAGCCCGTCGGTACAGCCTGTCCTCCAGTCGACCGAACGAGCACACGATCCGCGGCCGAGCGCACGATCCGGACCAGGGACACGCGGTCGCGTCGCCTTGCGACGGCTGGTTTCGACCACGGTCGCGTCCGCAACCCTCGGACCGAGATCGGACCCCCTGGGACCCCGTCGTCTTTCTGTTGCACGCTCCACTGACTACCAAGGAACGGCGACCCCCATCCCTCAGCACCGACCCGGTCTGTCGGAGAACAGCGATCCTGGCCGGTAAGCGGTCAGCGACGTTGTCACCGTGGTAGGATCGCACGATATCGCCGCCAGGGGTGATCGGGGTCGGAGTAGTGTCCCAGGACGTGGTGGAAATTGCGGGGGTGCTTCACTGCGGAGCGGCCACCGCCTAGGCTTCCAGCAGATATCGAGCGACAGCTGGGAGGACCGCAGGCGATGGCCACAGACAGGATGACACTCCTCGAGGAAGTTGGAAAGGCAGCGGCGCATGGCGATCTCGACTT
>DAOTYQ010000085.1:0-3927 GCA_034434735.1 Chloroflexota bacterium | reverse complement strand
CGTCGGCCATCGTGGTGCTCCTTCCGTCGATCGACTTGGTCGTCAACCGACGAGTGTGGGCCCTGCGATGGCCGACGTCTCGACGTTTCAGCACCGCGGGACCCCTGTTACACCACTTCTACCGCTTCGACCCCGCCGTACGGGAAGGCGACGTGCTCGAGCCGGCCACACCGTCGTGGCGGCAGCTGTCAGACGTTCACCCGGGAGCCTGTCGCAGAAACCCCCCGCTCGGTCGTCCGTGCAGCTACGATTCCCGACGTCGGACCGCCGGCATCGGGCGAGTCCAGGACGGGGAGGACGCGCATGGCCTACAACTTCCGGCCGGTGGAGCGGGACCAGCAGTACCTCATGCCGGTCTCGCTCCGGGACTGGCTGCCCGAGGACGACCTCGCCTGGTTCGTCCTCGACGTCGTCGCCGAGATCGACCTCGGCCCGCTCTACGCCCGCTATCGGACCGACGGCTGGGGAGCGCCAGCCTTCGACCCGGCGCTGATGACCGCCCTCCTCCTCTACGCCTACGCGACCGGGGAGCGCTCGAGTCGCCGGATCGAGGCCCGCTGTCGGCGCGACATCGCCTATCGGGTCATCACCGCCAACCAGGTCCCCGACCACGCCACGATCGCGCGCTTCCGGGCCGATCACGAGGCGGCCTTGGCGACGCTCTTTGCCGAGATCCTCCGCCTCGCCGCCGCTGCCGGCCTCGGCCGGCTCGGGCTCGTCGCCGTCGACAGCACGCGGCTCGCCGCCGACGCCTCGCGCGATGCGAACAGACGCGCCGACCAGCTCGAGGCCGAGATCCGCTCGATCCTCGCCGAGGCGACCGCCGTCGATGCCGCCGAGGACGCCGCTTTCGGACCCGACCGACGGGGCGACGAGCTCCCGGCGGCCCTCGCCGACCGGCGGAGTCGCCTCGCCCGCCTCAGCGAGGCCCGCCGTCAGCTCGCCGAGGCGGAGGCAGAGCGGATCCGCCGGACCGAGGCCGCCCAGGGCCGCCAGGCCGAGCGGCGGGCCCGCGGGGAGCCCGCCGGTCGGCCGATCAAGCCCGAGGCCGACCACCGCCGCCGCTGGGCCGAGCGGAACACGACGGACCCCGACAGCCGGATGCTGACCAGCCGCTCGGGCTGGGTCCAGGGCTACAACGCCCAGGTCGCCGTCGCCGAGGACGGCCTCATCCTCGCCGCCGATCTCAGCCAGCAGCCGGGCGATGCCGGTGAACTCGTCCCCCTCGTCGAGGCAGCCGAAGCGAACCTCCGGTCGGCCGGTGTGACCGAGCCCCTTGGCACGATCCTCGCCGACACCGGCTACTGGAGCCAGGCGAACTTCGAGGCGATCGAGGGAACCGGTCGAGCCCGCCTCCTCATCGCCCCGAGGCGAGGGCCACGGCCTGGCTCGACCCACCCGCCCCGACCCGGGGCCGAGACGATGCGCCAGCGCCTCGCCCGAGCCCCCGATCGAGACCGCTACGCGCGCCGGAGCGCCATCGTCGAGCCGGTCTTCGGCCAGATCAAGGAGGGCCGGGGGATCCGCCGCTTCCGGCGCCGAGGCTTGGCTGCCTGTCGGAGCGAGTGGCTCCTCGTCTGCGCGACCCACAACCTCCTCAAGCTCTGGCGCCGGAGCCGCCGGACCGAGCGGCCACCCCTCCCACCGCCGAGGATCCGGCGGGCCGCTCGGCTGGCCAATCCACCCGTGCAGCGGTGAGGCCGGCGGCCTGACGGGCTCCGGTTCGGCCCGACCCCAATCGCTCGGTCCGCCCGCACCAATCGCGAGCGATCGTCCCTTCGAAGGCCCAGCGGGCTGAGGCTTTGTGCGACAGGCTCCCCGGTGAGAATCTGGCCAGGGCGGGGCGGGGGGAGGCCGCGGTCGGATCCGGGCTCGGTTCGGGGCGACTGGGCCGCTGCCCGAGCCCTCGCCCGGCCCGGGCGCGATCACCCGGTGAGAGTCTGGCCAGCTCGGGGTGTCGGGCCCTCCCGCTAGGTCTCGCCCGGCCCGGAGCGATCACCCGGTGAGAGTCTGGCCAGGGCGGGGTGGGGCGGCGGCGGTCGCCCGACCTGGCGCCCGCAGTCGGCCCGAGCCCGATCACCCAGCGAGAATCTGGCCGGTTCGGGCAGCCGAGCTCCGCCCGGGCAGCGGTCCCAACCCATCGAGAGGATCGTCATCCGGACTGGGGCGAGGGACCCCACGGCCGGCGCCCCGCCCAGTACGGCCCGGACGCGGCCACCTCCGAGGCCGTCGGCTCCAGCGGGCCGTCCTCGTCGGCATCGGCGCCGGAAGCCGGTTGGAGGAGCTCGGAAGCTGCCCTTGGGAGCCGGATCCGGAGAGCACGCCGCACGTCCATCACCTCCGACGGCGGCGTCGGACGACCGCCCTCGGCACCATTCGACCCGAATTGAGTCGCGGCAGCGGCGGCACGCGGTGCGAGGCGCCGAGGCAGGTCGGGCGGACCAGCTCGGGCAGCGGGTCGGTGCTATCCTGCCGACACATCGCACCGGTGCGCCCCGACCAGGGTTTGACGCACGGCACCCGGGTCGCGCGGCCCCGGCCCCCGTCCCGAGGTTCGACGTCGGCTCCGGCGGGACGACCGTCCGAGCAGATGCGGCCTTGGGAGGCACAGATGGCGACGTACGTCGATCGAACGCTGACCTGCGTCGACTGCGGCGTGGACTTCGTCCACTCGGCGGCCGATCAGGAGTTCTATGCCCAGCGCGGCTTCGTCTCGGATCCGAAGCGCTGTCCGAGCTGCCGGGCGAGCCGTCGGGCGGCCCGCGAGGCGGGAACGGATCTCCGCGACATCGGGGGGCCGCGCGGCTACGGGACCGGCCACGACCGGCCGGCCCGGGAGTACTTCGCCGTCATCTGTTCCCGTTGCGGGAACCAGGCCCAGGTCCCCTTCAAGCCGCGGATGGACCGGCCGGTCTACTGCTCGGACTGCTTCCGGACGATCCGGCCGGACTGACGCGCCCGACCGCCGGACGCCCGGGCCGCGCCCGCACCCGGACGCCCGGGCCGTGCCGGCCCCACGCGCGCCCCGCCCGGGCACCACACCCACCCGCCGCGCCGGCACAGTGAACCTCCGGGCCCGCCCGACCGTATGAAGAAGTAGCGAGTCGGGTCGGCCGGCACCGGGCCGACTCGTGGCCGAAGGCCGGTCGAAGCGCGGTTCCCCCAGAACCCGGGTCGACCGGCCGACGCTCGTTATCGGCGTAGCGTTGGCCGTCAGCGCACCTCGAACGCCGGACCGGCACGCCGCAGCGCCTCCCGACGCGTCTGGTAGTCCGGGAGCACCGCCGCGACGCAACGCCAGAACGGCCCATCGTGGCCTGGGTGTCGCAGGTGGCAAAGCTCGTGGACCACCACGTAGTCGATGAGCGAAAGCGGCGCCAGTATGAGCCGCCAGTTGAAGCGGAGCACCCCGTCGGGGCCGCAGCTGGCCCATCGTCGCCTCTGCGAACGGATCAGCACACGGCGCGCGTGGACGCCGACCTTCGGGGCGAAGAAGGCCACGCGTTCGGCGAGCTTCTGAGCGGCCCGCTGGCGGTACCACCGGTGGACCGCTGAGGCAGTCGCCTGGCGCGTTCGCCCCGGCACCGAGACCTCGAGCCAGCCGCCCGTCAGGCGAACCGACGGGTCGGACGCATCGGCAGCATCGGTGATCCGGAGGCGGTAGTTGCGACCAAGGTACAGGACCGCCTCTCCGCTAACCCACTCACGCGGTGCACTGATCGCCTCGCCATCGCCGAGCCGTTCGAACCGGCGGAGGATCCACGCCGCTCGGCGCCGAAGGATGTTCGCCACCTCGTCGTCCGTTGCCGACCATGGCGCGGCCACCACTAGCCCCTGACAGGGATCGACGGCGATCTCGATGGTCTTCCGACGGCGGGAGCTGCGCCGTACGGTGTACCTGATCGCCGTGGAGCCGAGGCTGAGCTG
>DAOTYQ010000084.1:0-4792 GCA_034434735.1 Chloroflexota bacterium | reverse complement strand
GCTCGGGGGCCAGCACAGCCGGGCCACACCCGCTCGACGACCCACCTCGTCCTCCCCGGTCAACGGCCAGAGCCAGGCTGTGATACCGTGGCCGCAACCGTTACCGGTACGTCGTGTCCAGCCCGACCCGGCAATCAGCGGGACGGGCATGGGGAGGTGTCGCTGTGGAACCTGAGGGTCGATCGACCGATCGGCCACGCCGCCGAGCCAGCATGCGCGAGGTGGCTGCGCTCGCCAACGTGGCGATCTCGTCCGTTTCGAGGGTCCTGAGCGGCCACCCGGACGTCAGCCCGGCGATGCGGGCCCGAGTTCTGGCCGCCGTCCGACAGCTCGAGTACGAGCCCGACTTCCTCGCCCAGAGCCTGCGGCGGGGCGCCACCCTCTCGGTCGGCTTCGTCGTCGGTGACATCTCGAACCCCCTCATGGCCGACATCGTCTCGGGTGCCGAATCGGTGCTCCGCGGAGCGGGCTACTCGATCTTGCTCATGAACTCGGAGAACGACCCGAGCCTCGACGTCGCCCACGTCCGCTTCTTCCTGAGCCGGCGGGTCGACGGCTTGATCCTCTCCCTCGCCAGCGAGCGCGACCCACGGACGCTCGAGCTCCTCCGAGGGGTCGAGGTCCCGATCGTGGTGGTCGACCGCGACGTTCCGCCCGAGGTTCGGGCCAGTGCGGTGCTCTCGGATCATCGCTCGGGGATGACCGCCGCCGTCAACCATCTCCTCGACCTCGGGCACCGCCGCATCGCCCTCGTCGCCGGCTCGCTCGACGTCCGACCCGGTCACGCCCGGTTGGCCGCCATGCGCGAGGCGATCGCCGCCCGGGGCCTGCCCGACACGACCACGGCCATCGCCGGCACCTTCAGTGCCGAGCACGGCGAGGCAGCCACGAACGAGCTGCTCAAGGCGGCCGACCGTCCGACGGCGATCATCGTCGGCAGCAATCAGCTCCTCGTCGGCTGCCTGCGGGCTCTGCGCCGTCACGGGATCCGTGTCGGCGAGGACATCTCCCTCGTCACCTGCGACGACGTGCCGCTCGTCGACCTCTACGAGCCGCCGATCGCCTCGATCTCGCGCGACAGCGTCGAGCTCGGCCGAACGGCGGCCCGGCTCCTGCTCCGGCGGCTCCACGACGAGGCGGGTCCCGAGGTCGTCATCAACCCGACGGTCTTCACGCCCCGCGCGTCGATCCGGCCAGTCGCGGGCGAGGCCGGGGCTCGCGCCCCGGCCGCCTCGCGCTCGCGGTGATGGCCGGCGGCGATCAGGTCGCCGGCGTCGCCTCCGAGGTCAGGCAGGCGTACGGTCGAGGGTCTTGACGCGCTCGAGCTGGCCGCTCTTGGCGCTCCGATAGGCAGCCTCGAGGATCTCGACGGTTCTGGCTCCTAGCTCGGCCGGTGAGTTGTTCGCCGGGTTGCGGCCGAGGCCGGCGTCGACCAGGGCATCCACCGGGCCGACGCAATCGTAGAGGCCGGCGTCGGGCTCGAGGGGGACGCGGATGTCGTCGCCCGGGCCGCGGTACCGCCACAGGATGTTCTCCCGCAAGTCGAGATGGAACATGCCCCGCGAACCGACGACCCGGACCTCGACGGCGTGGCGATTGTTCGCTCCCCCCAGATGGCTCGATGCGCCGCTCATCGTGCCGATGGCTCCGTTCGTGTAGCGGAGGGTGACGGCGTCGTGGAGTTCGACCTTCGCACCCAGGGGCGCACTCATGAGCGCGAACACGTCCTGGCCGCGAAGGTCGGTCAGCCAGAGCGCGACACCCAAGAGGTGGGTCAACTGCGCCTGCCCGTATCCGCCCCCGGAGGTCTCCGGTCGGGTCCAGGTCTCTGGCTCGGGGATGTACTCCGGTGCCGCAGCGGGATAGGCGCCGGTCTCGGACAGGAGCTCGCGCGTCACCGAGTCCATGTGGAGGGCGACGTGCTCGATCTCCCCGACTCCCCCGTCCTCGTGCATGAGCCGATGCGCCTCGATGACCATCGGTCGATAGTTCCAGCCGTAGGCGATGAACAGAGAACGGCCGGTCCGGCGCACCGTCGCATCGAGGTCCCAGGCATGGGCGGGGTCGAGGGTGAACGGCTTCTCGCACAAGACGTGGGCACCGGCCTCCAGCGCGGCCTTCGCCTGTTCGTAGTGATAGCCAGGCGGGCTTCCGATGACGACGATGTCGGGCCGCTCGGCGATAACCTCCCGCCAGTCCGTCGTCGCCTTCGCGAAGCCGAAGCGCTCCTTGATCCGCGCCAGCAGCTCCGGGTTCCGCCGATTGACGATGGTGAACTCGACCTCACCCTGATCTCTCCGCCGGGCGAGGTTCGGAAGGTGGGAGCTCACCGTCCAGGATCCGGCGCCGATGACGCCGAGCCGAAGCTTTGCCACCGTTCTAGCCCTCCTTCAGCGCCGCCCTCCGATCGGGCGGTCAGGTTCGACGCTCCCACCACCGGCGGCGACGGCGAGCAGCCGGGTGGAAACGAGTCTGGAAATGATATCATCCCATCCACGATGAGACCTTCAGAGAGCTCGGCGAAACCGGCTCGCCCCCGCGTCGCCCTCGTCTCGGTCCGGTTCACCCTCTTCGATCCCCAGATGGGTCCGGACTTTCCGGAGCGGATGCGTCGTCATGCGGCGCGGTCGGCGGCCCTCCTCCGGGAAGCATTTGACGTCATCGAGCTGCCCCTCATCGAGTCCGAACTCGATGCCGCACAGGTAGCCGACCGCCTCGCCGCCGAGAACCCCGAGGCGATCGTCTTTGCGCCGGCCATGGCCGCACCGCCGAGCTTCGCCGAGATCGCGCTGAGCAAGACGACGGCCCCGCTCGTCATCTGGAACGCCCCAGCCATTCGACGTCTGCCCGAGGATCTCCATCAGGACGAGGCGACGGTCCATTCGACGTCCGTCGGCGCGGTCATGTTCGGAAACGTCCTCGTTCGGCTGGGTCGACACGCTTCCGTGGTGACGGCAGCCCACGAAGACCCATTTGCCGTCGACCGGTTGCGCCGAGTCGTCCGAGCGGCGGCAGCAGCCGGTTCCCTGCGTGGGGCGACCGTCCTTCGCATCGGCGATCCGATCCCGGGCTATCGCGACGTCGAGGCATCGGCGGCCGAGCTGGCCGCCCTCGGTCTCACCGAGGTCCGGATCGAGCGCGATCGCTGGGAAGCCATCCTGGCGGCGGTCGACGACCAGGCCGCTGCGACGCTCCTCGCCGCTTGCGCCAGGAGCTGGCATGGCGATCCCGGCCCGGCGGCGATCTGGAGTGCCCGCGTCGCCGTCGCCCTCGAGCGGCTGCTGACCGAGCACGGCGCCGTCGCCGGAACCGTGAACTGCCACGGGCCGTGGTTCCGCCGCAACCCGACGGTCGGGGTCACCGCCTGCCTGGGTGTCGCCTGCCAAACGGCCGCTGGGCGACCGGTCTCGTGCACGGGCGACATGCCGACTGCCATCGCCCTCTACCTCGCCCGGCGGATGGCCGGGGCAGCCCTCTATTGCGAGTGCTACGCCCCCGAGATCGACACCGGCCTCGTGCTCGTCGCCGCCGGCGGGGAGGGCGACCCCGCCTGGGCCGAGCCGCCCGGTGCGGTGAGGCTCGAACCGAACACCCACTACCCCGGCGAGCGGGGACCCGGCACGGCCGTCTCGTTCGCCCTCCGACGGGGACCAGCCACGCTGCTTTCCCTGTCGCCGGCGCGCGATGCGTGGCGGCTGGCATGGGCGCCCGGCGAGGTCGTGGAGACGCGATATCCGGCCATGGGTGGCCCGAACGGGATGTTCCGGTTCGAGTCAGGGCCCGGCGACGAGGCGCTGTCCCGCTGGATCTGCTCTGGCGCGACCCATCACAACGCCCTCAGTCCGGGTCACCTCGATCTCGAGGTCGAGGCCCTCGCCGGGGCGCTCGGTTTCATTGCCGTCCGCGTCTGAGCGCTGGCACGGCCCCCAGGATCCGGTCGCTGTGAGGAGATGCCATGAGCAAGGTTGAACGCGTCGAGCCGATTCCCGTCAGCTACCCGGAACCGAACGACTTCAACGCCATTCGCCACCTGTGCCTCGTCAAGATCACGACCGATGACGGGGTCGTGGGCTGGGGCGAGGCGATCACCCAGTTTCCGGAGGCGAGCCGGGCGACGAAGGCGATCATCGAGGGCATGGCTGAACGCGTGGTCGGCCGCGACCCGCTGGAGAACATCTCGATTTGGCACAGCCTGCGGGATCAGAAGTGGTGGTACGGGACCGGCGGCGGCATCGCCAGCTACGCCGTCGCCGCCATCGACATCGCCCTCTGGGACATCAAGGGCAAGCTCCTCGGGACGTCGGTCTGCAACCTGCTCGGTGGTCCCGTGCACGAGCGCCTGCCGGCGGTGGCGTCCTGCCATGCCCACTACGAGGACATTGGCCGGATGGTCGAGGAGGCGCAGGAATGGGTGGCGCCCGGCCTCCACGGCGTCAAGGTCGGATTCGGCAAGCGCGGCAACGCCAGGCTCGGCTACGACCACGACCGCGACGTGGAGTACGTCCGCCGGATGCGCGAGGGCCTTGGACCCGACGCCCTGCTCATGATCGACTGCGGCTGGGCGATCAAGTGGGACGTCAAGACCGCGGTTCGGCGGGTCCAGGCCTTCGAGGAGTACGGACTCCACTGGATCGAGGAGCCGCTCGGCGAGTGGGACCCCGAGGGCTACCGGAACCTTCGGAGCAAGACGACGTCGCTCATCGCCTACGGTGAGAAGGAGTGGGACCTGGCCGGGTACGAGCGGGTTCTGGCAACGGAGACGGTCGATGTCGTCGGCATCGATCCAGCCCGA
>DAOTYQ010000083.1:0-2832 GCA_034434735.1 Chloroflexota bacterium | reverse complement strand
ATCATCCGCTGGATCGAGCGCGGGATCGCCGATGGGGCCGAGCTCGTCGTCGACGGCCGGCCCTTCCGGCGGCCCGACTACCCGAACGGCTTCTACCTCGGGGTTACCCTCTTCGACCACGTCACGCCCGCGATGGCGATCTACCAGGAGGAGATCTTCGGACCGGTCCTCGGGATCGTCCGGGCGGCGACGTACGACGAGGGGCTCGCCCTCATCAACGGCCACAAGTACGCCAACGGGACGGCGATCTTCACGACCGACGGTGGCGCGGCCCGGCGCTTCAAGCTCGAGGTCGAGGTCCCGATGATCGGGGTGAACGTCCCGATCCCGGTCCCGGCCGGCTACCTCTCCTTCGGCGGCGCCAAGGCGTCGGCCTTCGGCGACCTGGCGATGCGGGGCGAGGACGGGATCCGCTTCTTCACCCAGCAGAAGATGGTCACCGAGCGGTGGCCGGAGCCGGGCCGCCGCCCGGCCCTCAGCCTCGTCTTCCCGGGCAACGCCTAGCGCCTCTGGAGACGCCAGCAGTGTCGATCGGTCGGACCGCCGCCCCGGTCTCGGGGCCCGGGCCGGCCGGTCGACGGGAGGTCGGCCCATGATCACCCGCATCGCCCGCTCCGACGCCGCCGTCGTGCCGCTCCCCGGTCGGACGTGGCACGACTACCTCGGCCCGCAGAACAGCCCGGCGAAGAACGTCTCCATCGGGGTCTCGATCTTCCCGCCCGGGTCCCGTCCGGCCGGCCACGTCCACCCGGCCGAGGAGGAGACGATCTACTGCGTCCAGGGTCGGGGCCGGATCGTCAGCCCCGACGGGATCGCCGAGCTCGAGCCCGGGGTCGTCGTCCACGTCACGCCGGGGACCCACCACGCCACCGAATCCGACGGGCCGGATCCTCTCGAGCTCGTCTGCTTCTTCTCGCCTCCCGTGGTCGCCGGGTCGTACGAGCGGGGCGGGGAAGGGGGCACGGCATGAGCGAGCCCGCTCGGCTCCACGACGCCCCGACCCTGCCGAGCCAGAGCCCGTCCGGGTCGTCGCCGACGGCCGGGCCGGCGGCGAGGCCGCCCCTCGACGCCGCCGAGCTCGCCCGGCTCCGAGAGGTCGCGCGCCGGATCCGGGTCGAGGTCGTCCGGGCCGTCTACCACGCGCAGGCCGGCCATCTGGGCGCCCCGCTGTCCGCGGCGGAGATCCTCGCCGCCCTCTACTTCCGGATCCTCCGGATCCGACCCGACGAGCCCAACTGGCCCGACCGCGATCGGTTCGTCCTCTCTAAGGGCCACGCCTCCATCGCCCTCTACGCGGCCATGGCGCTGCGGGGCTACTTCCCGGTCGAGGAGCTCCTCACCTTCGATGCGGTGAACTCGCGGCTCCAGGGTCATCCCGACATGACCCGCCTCCCCGGCCTCGACATGTCGACCGGCTCGCTCGGGATGGGGATCAGTGCCGCCCTCGGGATGGCCCTCGGGGCCCGGCTCACCGGGCGCTCGATCCGGGCCTATGTGCTCCTCGGCGACGGCGAGTGCCAGGAGGGGCAGGTTTGGGAGGCGGCCATGGTCGCTGCCCGCTACCGGCTCGACAACCTCGTCGCCATCGTCGACCACAACAAGCTCCAGCAGTACGGCTGGCCCGGCGACGGACCGGACGGCCGGCGCCCGCCCCAGGAGCCGGGCGAGCTGGCGGCCAAGTGGTCGGCCTTCGGCTGGCGGGTCAGCGAGGTCGACGGCCACGACCTCGCCGCCCTCGTGCCGGCCATCGAGGAGGCGGCCGAAGGCGTCGGGCGACCGACGGTCGTCATCGCCCACACCGTGAAGGGCAAGGGCGTCTCGTTCATGGAGGGTCACTACTACTGGCACACCCGGGCGATGAAGCCCGAGGAGTTCGCCGCCGCCATGGCCGAGCTCGGCGAGCCGGTCCCGACCGAGGGAGGTGGGCGATGACGCTGCCGATGGGTCGACCGATGCGCGAGGTCTTCGGCGAGACCCTCGCCGCCATCGCCGATGAGGACCCTCGGGTCTTCGTTCTCGACGGGGACGTCGGGAGCTCGACCCGGGCCGACATCTTCGAGAAGGCCCACCCCGATCGCTACCTCCAGATGGGGATCGCCGAACAGAACATGGTCGGGACGGCGGCCGGGTTGGCGACCATGGGCCTCGTGCCCTTCGTGACGACCTTCGTCGCCTTCGCCCTCATCCGGCCCCTCGACCAGGTCCGGGTCCTCGTCGCCCAGCCGCGCCTGAACGTGAAGCTCACCCCCGGCTATGCCGGCCTCTTCACCGGCCGGACGGGGATGAGCCACATCATCGTCGACGACCTGACCATCGTCCGGGCGATGCCGAACATGGTCGCCGTCGCCCCAGCCGACGACGTCGAGGCGGCCCAGGCCCTCCGCTGGGCGGCCGCCTACGAGGGCCCCTGCTACGTTCGCCTCGTCCGCGACGCCACCCAGCGCCTCTTCGACGGCGGGTACCGGTTCGAGTTCGGGCGAGCCGTCGTGGTCCGGGAGGGCCGGGACGTCAGCCTGGTCAGCACCGGGGCCCAGACGCCCCGGGTCGTCGACGCGGCCGAGCTCCTCGCCGCCCGGGGGATCGAGGCCCACGTCGTCCACGTGCCGACGATCAAGCCCATGGACGAGGCGGCCATCGTCGCCGCCGCCGAGCGCACCGGGATCGTCGTCAGCGTCGAGGAGAACACGATCTACGGCGGCCTCGGTGGGGCCGTGGCCGAGGTCCTGGCCGAGCAGCACCCGACCCGAGTCTTCCGGATCGGCCTTCGAGACGTCTATCCCGAATCGGGGCCGAACGAGGCGCTCCTCGAGCTCTACGGGCTCTCGGCGGCGC
>DAOTYQ010000082.1:0-2072 GCA_034434735.1 Chloroflexota bacterium | reverse complement strand
GATCGGTCGGGACGGACCGGGCCGTACAATCGGGCCGTGCCCCGATCGATCCCGCTCCCCGAGCCGCGGCCGGACGACCTCGCCAGCCCGGACGACGTCGGCTGGTTCGAGGCGCCCCGGATCGTCGACCCCCGGGCCGTCGCCGTCGGATCCGAGGGCGCGATCCCCGTCGAGTCGGTCCCCGCCGAGCCCCCGGATCTCGCAGCCGTCCCATCCCCGGTCGAGGCGGCGCCCGGAACCGACGCCGAGGGCATCCTCGCCGAGGCGGCGGCCGCCGCCGAAGCCGCCGGCCGGCGCGCCGCGACCCGGGCCCTCGCCAGCCGGATCCTCGCCGCCCTCAACCCCGAGCAGGCCCAGGCCGTCGAGCGGACCGACGGTCCGATCCTCATCCTCGCCGGCGCCGGCTCGGGCAAGACGCGGGTCCTCGCCCACCGGGTCGCCTACCTCATCGGCGTGCGGGGCGTCCGGCCCTGGCAGATCCTCGCCGTGACCTTCACGAACCGCGCCGCCGCCGAGCTCCGGGAACGGATCGTCGGCCTCGTCGGGACCGCCGGCCACGAGGTTCAGACCGGGACCTTCCACGCCATCTGTGCCCGCATCCTCCGCCGCGACGGGGCGGCCATCGGCCTCGACCCCCGCTTCGTCATCTACGACGAGGACGACCAGGCGCTCGTCATGCGCCAGCTCATCCGCGAGGCCGACCTCCCGAGCGGCGAGTTCAAGCCGGCCGCCGTCCTCGCCGCCATCAGCCGGGCGAAGAACGAGATGATCGACCCCTCCGAGCTCGCCGCCCGAGCTCGGAACCGCCACGAGCACACCGTCGCCCGGCTCGCCGTCGCCTACCAGCGCCGGCTCGCCGAGTTCGGGGCCCTCGACTTCGACGACCTCCTCCTCTTCGCGGTCCGCCTCTTCGGGGAGGCACCCGACGTCCTCGCCCGCTACCAGGAGCGCTGGCGCTACCTCCACATCGACGAGTACCAGGACACGAACCGGCCCCAGTACCTCTGGGTCCGGGCCCTTGCCGCCCGCTACCGGAACCTCTGCGTCGTCGGCGACGACGACCAGTCGATCTACTCCTGGCGGGGCGCCGACATCCGGAACATCCTCGACTTCGAGCGCGACTATCCCGATGCGACGGTCGTGAAGCTCGAGCGGAACTACCGCTCCACCCAGCTCATCCTCGACGCCGCCCACGCCGTCGTCTCGCGGAACGAGAACCGGACGGCGAAGAAGCTCTGGACCGACCAGGCCGGCGGCCGCCCCATCGTCCGCTTCGAGGCGTACAACGAGGAGGAGGAGGCCGAGTGGATCGCCCGCCAGATCGAGACCCTCGTCGGCGGTCGCGGCTCGCTCCTCACGCGGCGGGCCGACGAGGACGACGAGGGGCCGTACCGGCCGGCCGACGTCGCCGTCATGTACCGAACGAACGCCCAGTCCCGGGCCATCGAGGAGGCCCTCCTCCGGTTCGGGATCCCGTACCAGATCGTCGGCGGGGTCCGCTTCTATCAGCGGCGCGAGGTGAAAGACGCCCTCGCCTACCTGCGGGTCCTCCGGAGCGACCGGGACGCGGTCAGCTTCGAGCGGATCCTCAACGTCCCGCCGCGCCACATCGGCGAGCGAACCCTGGAGGTCCTGCGAGCCGAAGAGGAGGCCGGCGACGTGAGCTACTTCGGTGCCCTCGTCGCTGCCGCGGAGGGGCGGATCGGGCTCGCTTCGCGGGCCGTGGGGGCCGTCGCCGAGTTCGTCGGGCTCCTCCGCCGCCTCCGGGCCCGGGTCGGGATCCTCGCCCTGCCGGAGCTCCTCGACGAGGTCCTCGAGCAGTCCGGCTATCGGGCGATGCTCGCCGACGGCTCGGAGGAGAACGCCGAGCGCTGGGCAAACCTCCTCGAGCTCCGGCGGGTGACCGAACGGTACGCGGACCTCGCTCCGGAAGACGCCCTCGATCGCTTCCTCGAGGACACCGCCCTCGTCGCCGACGCCGACACGTATCGGGCCGGCGAGGACCGGGTGACCCTCATCACCCTCCACGCCGCCAAGGGCCTCGAGTTCCCGGTCGTCTTCATCGCCGGTCT
>DAOTYQ010000081.1:0-3327 GCA_034434735.1 Chloroflexota bacterium | reverse complement strand
TACCTTCGGCACCATCCCGCCCGAGATGACCCCGGCGGCGATGAGCGCCTCGGCCTCGTCGGCGGTCAGCGTCTCGATCTTGCGGCCTTCGGCGTCGCGGACCCCGTCGACGTCGGTCATGAGGACGAGCTGGCGAGCGCCGAGACCCGCTGCGATCCCGGCCGCGGCGTCGTCGGCGTTGACGTTGCAGACGATCCCCTCCTCGTCCCGGGCGAGCGGTGCGACGACGGGCACCTGACCGGCCACGAGGAGGCTGTCGAGGAGGTCGCGCCGGAGCCCGACGACATGGGCGACGAAACCGACGTCGGGGACCCGCTCGGCGACGAGGAGCCCACCGTCGACGCCCGAGAGGCCGACGGCATCGACGCCGAGGCTCCGGAGCGCGGCGACGAGCTCGGAGTTGACGATCCCCCGGAGGACGGCGGCGGCGACCTCGACGGCGGCCTGGTCGGTGACCCGAAGGCCGCCCTCGAAGCGGGTGGCGACGCCGAGCCGGTCGAGCCACTCCGTCATCCGCTTTCCGCCGCCGTGGACGACGACGATGGGCCGCGTCCGCGAGACGGTCGCCACCTCGGCCAGGACGTGCTCCTGCTCGGCGAGGGTCGTCCCGCCGAGCTTGAGGACGACGATCTCGCTCACGTCGTGTACTCCGCGTTCTCGATCACGTATTCCTCGCTGAGGTCGCAGCCGAAGGCCTCGCCGACGCCGGAGCCGAGGCCGAGGTCGAGCCGGATCAGGCACTCCGGTCCGGCCATGGCCGCCCTCGCCGCCGCGCGGTCGAAGGGCTGCGGCCCGCCGGCGCTCCCGTCGAAGACGAGCTGGCCGGCGATGGCGATCCGGAGCCGGTCCGGGTCGACGCCGGCCGGGCGGCCCGCCCGCCGCTCGGCTTCGGCGGTCGGGAGCCCCGCCGCCTCGAGGACACCGGTCTCGGGAAGGAGCGCGTTGCCGGCGGCCGCCGCGATCCGCCCCCAGTTCGGGTCGCGGCCGTGAACGGCGGCCTTGACGAGGCTGGAGGCGACGACGGCGCGGGCCACCGCTCGGGCCTCGGCATCGTCGATGGCTCCGCTGACCTGGCAGGTGATGAGGGTCGTCGCACCTTCGCCGTCGGCCGCCTGCTGGCGGGCGAGGTCGCGGGCAACGGCTTCGATCGCCCGTCGGAGGGCGGCGGCCTCGGCGGTGCCCGGTCGAACCTGGGCCGTCCCGGCGGCGCCCGACGCGAGGAGGAAGACGGTGTCGTTCGTGCTCGTGTCGCCGTCGACGGTGAGCTGGTTCCAGGTCCGAGCGACGATCGGCCGCAGGAGGCCGGCGAGGTCGGCGGGTTCGACGGTGGCATCCGTCAGGAGGACGGCGAGCATCGTCGCCAGCCGGGGGTGGATCATCCCGACGCCCTTGGCGACCCCGGTCACCCGAACCGGCCGGGCGGCGAGGCGATCCGGGTCGGGGAGGGTGAGGGTCGCCGTCGCCCACTTCGGCCGGCTGTCGGTGGTCATCAGGGCGCGGGCGGCGGCGGCAAGGCCCTCGTCGTCGGCCCGGAGACCCGGCACGAGCTCGGCGAGGCCGCCCTCGACCCGGTCGAGCGGCAGGCGGGTCCCGATGATCCCGGTCGAGAGGGTGAGGATCGTCTCGGGCTCGGCCCCGAGGTGCTCGGCCAGCCAGCGGGCGACCCGCTCCTGGTCGTCGAGGCCGGCGGCCCCGGTGGCGGCGTTGGCGCAACCGCTCGTCGAGACGATCCCGGTCGCCCAGCCATACCGGCCGCCGCCTTCCGGTTCGGTGGCGAGGAGATGGCGCCGCGAGACGAGGACCGGGGCGGCGGCGAAGCGGTTCGGGGTGAAGACGGCGGCGGCAGCGACCCGCGGCCGACGGCGGGCCGCCGACTCCTGGCCGTCGTCACCGACGCCCGGCGCGGCCGCAGCCGAGGCCACGACGGCGAGATCCGGCCGGCCCGAGGCCTTGATCCCGGCACTCGTCCCGCCGGCGACGAAGCCGGCTGGCATGACCGGTCGCTGCTCGACGGCCGGGAGGTCGATGGGGAGGGGAGCGAGGGCCGCGACGAGCCCTCCGCTTCGGGGAGCCACTGGTCCGGCGCCGGGCCCTACGGCGCGAGGGGGAGCTGCTCGAGGCCGGTCGTCTCGGGCAGTCCGTGGACGAGGTTGAAGGCCTGGATCGCCTGGCCGGCCGCGCCCTTCACGAGGTTGTCGACGACGCCGATGGCGAGGATCCGGCCGGTGCGCGGGTCGGCATGGGCGAAGACGCGGGCCTGGTTGCTGCCGAGGACCTGCTTCGTCGCCGGGGGCGCGTCGGCGACGGCGACGAAAGGCTCGTCGGCGTACGCGGCGGCGTAGAGGGCGTCGAGCTCGGCCTGCTCCACCGGGCGGGTCGGCCGGACGTGGCAGGCGGCGAGGATGCCGCGGGTCATCGGCACGATGTGGGGCAGGAAGTCGACGGGCTCACGGTCTGGTTGGAAGTTGCCGCTGGTCGCTTCGAGGCGGGCGAGTTCCTGCTCGATCTCGGCGACGTGGCGGTGCCCGCCGATGCCGTAGGCCCGGACGCTCTCGTTCACCTCGCCGAAGAGGAGTTCGGCCTTGAGGCTCCGGCCGGCCCCGGAGACGCCGCTCTTGGCATCCACGACGAGGTCGCCGATGAGCCCGGCACGGGCGAGAGGGGCGAGGGCGAGGAGGGTCGCCGTCGGGTAGCAGCCGGGCGAGGCGACGATGCCCGGGTTGCCGGGGCCAGCCGAGCCGAGGGCGACGAGCTCGGGACGGTGGAGCTCCGGGAGGCCGTAGACGGCGGCTGCCAGGAGGTCCGGTCGGGGGTGCTCGAAGCCGTACCAGCGGGGGTAGTCGGCCGGATCGCGGAGTCGAAAGTCGGGTCCGAGGTCGATGACCGTCGCGCCGCGGGCGAGGACCTCGGGGACGAAGCCAGCGGCGACACCGTGAGGGAGGGCGAGGAAGACGGCATCGGCCTCGGGCAGCGCCTCGTCGATCCGGAGCCCGGTGGTCGCGAGATGGCCGTGGACCCGTCCGATCGGTTCGTCCTTGCGGTCGCGCCCGGCGAGGCCGACGATCTCGACCCGCGGGTGCCGGGCGAGGAGGCGGATGAGCTCGGCCCCGACGTAGCCGGTGGCGCCGAAGATGGCGACCCGGATCGGCTCACCGGCGACGGCCGGGCGAGGGGCGCTGGCGATGCCTGGCCCGGGGAGGTCCTGCCGGCGGTCCGCCTCGATCCGCTCGGTCACCTCCAGGCGCGCGCTCACGGGCGCACGGGGCCGCTCACCGACGGCCGCCGAGGGGTGGGCGAGGAGATCGAGGGGACCACCGTCATGGCTGC
>DAOTYQ010000080.1:0-20699 GCA_034434735.1 Chloroflexota bacterium | reverse complement strand
TCGGCCTCGGCCAGTTCGACGAGGAGGACCTGCGGCTCCTCTCCATCCTCGCCGACCACGCCGCCACGGCCGTCGAGACGGTCCGCCTCGTCGAGCGGACGGGGCGCCTCGCCCAAGACCTGCAGCGGATCGTCGCCATGTCGCGCGACCTCGCCCGCACCCTCGAGCCCCGGGCGGTGGCCGATGTCATGGCCCGCCACCTCGCCGACGCGGCGGGGATGGACGCCTGCGTCATCAGCTCCTGGGACCGGACGGGCAACCGGCTCCTCACCTTCGGCCACCACCCGCCGGAGCGCGTCCTCGGCGCCGAGTTCGCGCTCGCCGACTACCCGGAGACGCGGCGGGTCCTCCACGAGCGAGCCGTCAGCCAGATCCAGGTCGACGATCCGGCCGCCGACCCGGCCGAGGTCGCCCTCCTCCGCGAGGAGGGGTGGGCCTCCCTCGTCATGCTCCCCCTCGTCGCCCGGGGCGAGGCGATCGGCCTCGTCGAGCTGGAAGCGCGCCGGCCGGTCGCCCTCGACGAACAGACCCTCCAGCTCGTCACGACGATGGCGAACGAGGCGGCCATGGTCCTCGAGAACGCCATGCTCTACGCCGAGGCCCGGCGCCTCGCCGACCGCGACCCACTGACCGACACCTACAACCACCGGGCCTTCCAGGAGCGGCTGGCCCAGGAGGTCCTCCGCGCTCGCCGGGGGCGACGGCCCTTCGCCCTCCTCATGCTCGATCTCGACGGCTTCAAGCTCGTCAACGACTCCCTCGGCCACCCCTTCGGCGACCGGGTCCTCGCCTGGATCGCCGCCGTCGTCCGCGGCACCCTGCGTGCCTCGGACCTCCTGGCGCGCTACGGCGGCGACGAGTTCGCGATCATCCTGCCGGACAGCGATCGGGCCGCGGCCGAGCGGACGGCGGAGCGGATCGTCACCGCCGTCGCCGAGCAGCCGTTCACGACCGACGGCGGGCTGGTCCCGGTCGGGATCTCGGTCGGGATCGCCACCTACCCCGACGACGGGCAAACCGGGACCGAGCTCATCGCCGCCGCGGACGCGGCGCTCTACGCCCAGAAGCGCGGTCGGCCGCAGGCCGGCCGGGCGACCCGGCGGGCGGTGCGTCGAGCGACGAGCGGGGTGCGTGCTAAGGCGGGCTGACCGCGCCCGGGAGCGGGCCCGGAGCGGCACCCGGGAGCGGCAGATGGAGCGGAACGCACCGGCGCGACCCGATCGTGGCCGATCCGGCGGTACCCTCTCGGGCGTGCCGCGCCGATCCAGCGACCCGACTCCATCAACCGAGCCACCGCCGGCCGCCGCCGAGCCGCCGCTCCTCTCGAACGCCGAGATCGCCCGGATCCTCCACGAGATCGGCGACATCCTCGAGGTCAAGGGCGAGGTCGTCTACAAGACCGTTGCCTATCACCGGGCGGCAGACGAGATCGCTCGACAGCCCGTCGAGGTCGCCCGAGCCTACCGGGACGGGCGGCCGCCCCAGATCCCCGGCGTCGGGAAGGCCATCGCGGAAAAGCTCGAGGAGCTGGCCCGGACCGGCCGCCTCGAATACTACGAGCGCCTCCGACGCGAGTTCCCGGCCTCGCTCCTCGCCCTCCTCGAGATCCCTGGCGTTGGCCCCAAGACGGTCAAGCTCGTCTACGAGCAGCTCGGGATCGACTCCATCGAGGACCTCCGGCGGGCAGCCGAGAGCGGTCGCCTCCGGACGCTCCGCGGCTTCTCGGCGAAGGCCGAGCAGTCGATCCTGGCCGGCATCGCCGCCCTCGAGCGGCGCCCCGGTCGGATGCTCCTCGACCGGGCGGCGGCCTTCGTCGAGCGGCTCGAGGCCGCCCTCGCCGACGCGCCAGGCCTCCGCGCCCTCGTCCCCGCCGGGTCGTTTCGGCGGCGGGTCGAGACCATCGGCGACCTCGACCTCCTCGCCGAGACGGCGGATCCCGCGGCGATCGTCGCCCGCCTCACCGGGCTGCCCGAGGTCGAGCGCGTCCTGGGGGCCGGCAGCCACAAGGCGTCGGTCGCCCTCCGCGACGGCCCTCAGGTCGATTGCATGATCATGCCGCCCGGAGCGGCCGGCACCTACCTCGTCCACTTCACCGGCAGCAAGGCCCACAACGTCCGCCTCCGGGCCATGGCCCGCGACCTCGGCTGGAGCCTCTCCGAACACGGCTTCCTTCGGCTCGGGCCCGACGGGGAGCCCGCCACCGGTTCGGCGGCCGAGCTCCGGACCTTTGCCACCGAGGCCGAGGTCTACGCCTTCCTCGGGCTGCCGTACATCGAGCCCGAGCTTCGGGAGGACCGTGGCGAGATCGAGGCCGCCCTCGCCGGTCGGCTTCCGGCCCTCGTCCGGCGGGCCGACCTCCGGGGCGACCTCCATGCCCACTCGGACTGGTCGGACGGCGTCCACGGCATCGCCGAGATGGCCGAGGCGGCGCGACGGGCGGGCCTCGAGTACCTCGTCCTGACCGATCACACCGTCAGCCTCGCCATCGCCCGGGGCCTCGATCCGGCCCGCTTCGCCGCCCAGCGCTCGATCCTCGCCGAGCTGAATGCCCGCTTCGCCGCCGAGGAGCGGGCCGGCGACCTGCCGCCGGGGGCGTCGCCGGCGGGCTTCCGGATCCTCCACGGCTGCGAGCTGGAGATCCGGGCGGATGGCTCCCTCGATCTCGCGGACGACGTCCTCGCCGGCTTCGACGTCGTCGTCGCTTCCCTCCACGTCGGCCGCCGCCAGCCGCGCGACAAGCTGACGGCCCGGGTTCTCGGGGCGATCCGGCACCCGCACGTCGACGTCATCGCCCATCCCGCCGGTCGGATCATCGGCGAGCGGGACGACCTCGACCTCGACTGGGACGCCATCTTCGAGGCCGCCGCCGCGACGGGGACCGCCCTCGAGCTGAACGGGTCGCCGCACCGGCTCGATCTCTCGGCGGAGCGGGCGCGCCAAGCCGTCGCCGCCGGCTGCCTCCTGGCCATCGACTCCGATGCGCATCGAACGACCGAGTTCGCCCACCTCGAGTGGGGGGTCGCCCAGGCTCGGCGCGGCTGGGTCGAGGCGGCCGCCGTCGTCACGACCTGGCCGCGCGAGGAGGTCCTGGCCTGGGCGGCCGGAAAGGAGGGCCGCGTTGGTTGAGCCGGGAACCTGGGCCTCGGGCGGGGACGCCGACCGGCGGCTCGTGACCGCCCCGACGGCGGGCCGCCGGCAGCTCGCCCTCGCCCTCGTCGTCGTCGCCGGGCTCTCGGCTCTCGTCGACCCGCCCGCCGTCTGGCTCGTGGGCGGACTCCTCGCCGTCGCCGTCGGGCTCGGGTCCCTCCAGGTCCTCGGCGAGCGCCACCAGCGGGGCGTCGCCGTCGAGGCGCTCCTCCTCCCGGCCGTCCTCGCCGTCGCCACGGTCGGACTCGTCCGGCTCGTCCCCCTCGGGCTGGGGCTCGTGCCGATCCTCGCCCTCGCCGCGATGGGGCTCGATCGGCTCCTCGTCCTCGAGGCCCGGATCGACGCCTCGGAGCGGGGCCCGACCCGCGACGACCGGTCGGCGATCTTGACCCTGGGGCTCCTCCTCGCCTTCGCCGCCTTCACCGGGATCGCGGCGAGCATCCCGGGTGGCCTCGTGGCCGGGCCGGCCGGGACCCGGCCGATGGACGGCGGCGATCTCGCCCTCCTCGTCAGCCTCGATGCCCTCGTGGCGGCCGGGCTCGGCTACCGTTTCGCCGCGCTCCGCGAGCCGTCGATCCGGGGGGCGTTGGTCGCCGCCGGGACGTTCGCGGCGGTCGTCGCCATCGCGGCCGGGGTGCTTCGGCTCCTCGCCCTGCCGCGCCTCGTCGGGCCGGCGGTCCTGACCCTCGTCGTCTTCCTCTGGGACGCCGTCCACGGCGACGCGCTCCATGCCCGGCGGCCGTGGCGCTTCTGGGACGTGCGGCGGCTCGTCGAGCTCGTCGTCCTCGTCGTGCTCGGCATCGTGGTCGTGCTCCTCAACAGCCGGCTGGCGGGATAGGGCGGCCGGGGGCGGGTCGTTGACAGGCGCCAGCGGGGGTGCTACAAACCGTCGGCTTCCGGTGCGAGCTCGCCGCCGGCGGGCCGGGACCGTCCCCGACGAGGGGACACCACCCGGCGCCAGATCGCGGCGGCCCGGATGCCACGCCGACGCTCCGCGCCACCCGTCCCGGAGAGGCGCGAGGAGCGCCGAGCACAGCGAGAGCGAAAGGACGAAGCGCGGGTGACATTCTCCGACCTCGATCTCACTACGACGGCGACCCAGCCGAACACGACCCGTCTCAAGCGCCAGCTCGCCGAGCAGGCGATCGCCCAGGCGACGAAGGCCGATTGGGCGGCGGCCGTCGAGACGAACCGCAAGATCCTCGAGCTCGGGCCCGACGTCGAGGCGGAAAACCGCCTGGCAAAGGCCCTCTGGGAGCTCGGTCGGCTCGCCGAGGCGCGGGAGCACTACCAGAACGCCCTGGCCCTCGATCCGACGAACCAGATCGCCGAGCGGAACATCAATCGGCTCCGCCTCCTCCTCCAGGAGGTCGGCGAGCAGACGACGCCGGCCCCGCCGGGCGCGAAGGCGCCGGTCTCGATCTTCGTCGAGGAGACCGGCAAGACCGGCTTCGCCTACCTCATGGACCTCGCCCCCCCGAGCGTCCTCGCCCAGGCGAACCCGGGCGACCTCGTCGATCTGCGGCCCGATGGCGGTCGACTCGTCGCCTTCTGCAACGGTCAGCGGATCGGCGTCGTCGAGCCGCGCGTCGCGGCCCGGCTCCTGAAGCTCATCGCCGACGGGAACAAGTACCTGGCCGGGATCACCGCCATCGGCGACCGGGACGTCCGGCTCATCATCCGCGAGGTCTTCCAGGATCCCCGCAACTACGGCAAGGTGAGCTTCCCGACGGCGGCGAAGTCGACGGACCTCCGGCCGTACACGAAGGGGACGCTCCTCCGCGAGGACGAGGAGCTCGAGGAGGAGCTCGAGGAGGACGTCGAGGACGAGGAGATCGAGGACCTGGCTCGGGTCCTGCCGCCCGAGTCCACCTCCGACGAGGCCTTCGAGGAGGAGGAGATCGACCTCGACGAAGGCTGACCGGCGCGGCGCGGCCGAGGGCGGGTCCGGGGGTGTCCCGACGAGCTGAGCGGCGCGGCGCAGCGGAGCGCGAGTCACGGGCGTCCGGACGAACTGACCGGCGGCCGCGGTCGGTCGCCGTCGGCGCTGCCGAGCGTGGCACAATCAGCCCGTGCCTCGCCCCGCGCCCGGGGCTCGGAGCGATCCGCGACCCGGCCTGCCGGTCATCGACCGCCTCGCGCCGCCGCCACCCGCATCCGCCGTGGCGGCCATCATCGAGGCCGCGAGCGCTCCCGGCGACATCGTCGTCGACCTGGCAGGACGGGGCGGCTGGGTCGCTCGGGCGGCGCATGCTCGACGTCGCAAGGCGATCAGCCTCGAGCTGACGCCCCTCGCCCGGCTCGCCGCCGAGGTCGTCCTCCGGCCACCCGATCTCCGCCACCTCGACGCCACCGTCGCCGCCATCGCCGCCCAGCCAGTCGGCGAGACGAGCCTTCGCCTCGCCGTCGCCGACCACTTCCGGACGCACTGCCGGCGCTGTGGGCGGCGGGTCGGCGCCGAGGAGGTCCTCTGGCAACGGGCGGCGGGCTCGTCGGGGCCGTCGCGAGCTGGAGGGCCGGCTCCGGCCGCGGGGTCGGCTCCGGCCGCGGGGTCGGTGGAGCGAGACGTCCCGCCATCGGACCACCCATGGCCCGACGGGACCCCGGTCGAGGTCCGCTATCGTTGTCCGGCCTGTGGCCCCGGACCGGCCGCCCGCGATCCGGCGCGGGCGCCGGTCGACGATGCGGATCGTGCCCTCGCCCGGCTGGCCGCCGGCCGCGAGGGGGCCGCGGCACGCCATCGCCTCCGAACTCGCTTCCCGATCGACGACGGAGTACCGCAGACCGCCGATCTGGCCGAGGCGTTCCTCGACCTCCACTCGCCGCGCCAGCTCGCCGCCCTGGCCGCCATCCTCGAGGCCATCGACGCCGGGCTGCGGGCCCCGGCCATCGACGCTGCGCTCCGCTTCGCCCTCCTCGCCGCCGTCCAGGGGGCGAGCCGTCTGGTGGGGCCCGCCGGGCGACCGACGGCGCCTCGCCTCGTCGGCGGTCAGCTTCGCGTCCCGGGCGACGGCTGGCGGGAGCGGAACCCGTGGTTCGCCTTCGAAGCCGGGATCCGCCTCGTCCGAGGCCTCGTCCAGCGCCTCGAGGCCGGCGATCCGGGCCTGCCGCCGGCCCGTTTAGGGGAGGATCTTCGTGCCCTCCTCGATGGGCCGGCGACGGTCGTCCTCCGTGTCGCCGGTCCGCACACCTTCGCGGCCATCGCGGACGAGGTCGATGGCCTCGACGCCGGCCCGGGCCGCCGCCCGCCGATCCGGCTCGCTTTCGTCGAGCCGGCGCCGTCGCCGTCGCCGGAGCGGCTCCTCCTCGGCTACCAGGCCAGCGCCTGGGCCCTGGGTCGGGATGCGGCCGCCCAGCTTCCGCTCGAGGGGCTCGTCGGCGGGACGGCGTCGGCCCCGACCGGCTGGCAGCTCGTCGCCCTCCGGCGGAGTCTCGAGGCGGCGGCCGAGGTCCTGGCGCCGGAGGGACGGGCCGTCGTTCTGGTTCGGAGTCTCGATCTCGATCCGCTCGTCGGGGCGGCCGTGGCGGCGAGTCGGGCCGGCTATCGGCTCGCCGCGGTGCGGCGGTTGCCGGAGCCGGAGCGGGCCTGGGTCGTCGAGCTCGACCCGCCGGCTGGGCTCTCGGCAGGGCCCGAACATGTCGCGTCGCGGCCCTTCTCACGGGCCGACGCGCTCCGAACCCTCGTCGACGCCGCCGTCGGCACGCTCAAGGCGCTCGGCGAGCCGGCCGACGTCGGTCGGCTGACCGGGCCGCTCCTCGTCGCCCTCGATCGGGCCGGCTACCTCCGCCGGGCGGCCGTCGCGGGTGAGGTCTCCCGCGAGGCGACTCGGCTCGGGGAGGCGGACGAGGCGACCCGAGGGCAGGCCCCGGTGACGGGCCCGGAACCGGCGGCCGTGGCCGGGTCGGACCCGCGAGATCCGTCCGAGTCCAGGCCCTCGCTCGAGAGGCCCCCGGCGCCGGACGCGACCGCGCCGCACGAGGCCGCCCCACCGCTCGGCGCCGTCGCGGCGCCACCCGAACCGAACGCCACGGCCGCGCCCCGCCGGGCCGTCGAGGCGATCGTCGACGTCCTGGCCGCCGGGCTCGGGAACGCCGATCCGCGGCGCCTCGTCGCGGTGGGCGACGAGCTCTGGCTGGCCGACCGGGCCGACCGGGCCGCCGCGGCCGAGCCGCTGTCCGACCGGCTCGAGTGGGCCGTCCTGACCTTCCTCGCAACCGCGGGACCCGTCGAGCCCGATCGGATCGTCGGCGCCGTCGAGGAGCGGCTCGGCCTGGAGGACCCGCGGGACCGGGCACTCCTTCGAGCCTGCCTCGACAGCTACGCTGCCCCGACCGGCGATGGGCGGCTCGTGGCCCGCGAGTCGATCGTCGCCCGGACCCACGACCACACCCGGATCCTGGCCCGCCTCGTCGAGCTCGGCCACGCCCTCGGGCTCGCCGTCTGGCTGCCGTCCCGGGCGCGGTCACGCCGGATCGACGGCCGCAGCCTCGAGGCGCTCCTCGGGGACCGGGAGCGGCGCGCCGACCTCGCCGGGCTCCTCCAGGTCCCGCCGGATGCCGTCGAGGGGGTCGACGCGGTCTGGTACGTCCGCGGTCGGGCGACCTTCGTCTTCGAGGTCACCTGGACGGCGATGCTCGCCGCGCCCGTCTTGCGCCGGGGCCCGCTCCTGCCGACCGACGAGCGCACGGTCCGGTTCCTCGTCCTCGCTCCAGAGCGCCGTTCGCTGGCCCGGGCCAAGCTCGATCGATCGGCCTTCCTCCGGGCGACCTTCGAGGCCGACAACTGGCACGTCCTTCTCTGGAACGAGCTCGAGCGCTTCGCCGGCCTGGACCGGCCGAGTCTGGCCGCCCTCGAGCCCTTCCTCGGGCTCGATCCGCCGCTCGAGCGGCTCGCCGGCGACCAACTTTCCCTGTTCGAGACGGGTTCGCCCGCGCCCGGGTCGAGCTGAGGGGCGGCGACCGCGGGGCCGGGTTCGGGGCCGGGTCCGTCGGCGCGAGCGCACCGGCTCCGTCGCCCGGAGACGTCGGCGCCCCGACCCCCCGCTGCCCGCCGAGGCGCTACCATCGGCACCCGACACACTGTGCCGCCGGGACGAACGACCGGTGCCGGCCGGTCGGGGGGCTCCGGGGCGACGAACGCACGCGGCGCCGAGGGCACCGGCTCCGCCCCGAGGAGGCTCGTACCGTGACCGACCCTGCCACGACCTCGCCCGTCGACGCCCTTGCCGAGCGCTACTGGGAGGGGCTCCTCGCGCTCTGGCCGACGATGGCGACCCTCTACGGCGACGACCGCTACGACGACCGACTCGAAGATCCCGGGCCCGAGGGGCGAGCCAAGCTCCGCCGGCTCCACGAGACGACCCTCGCCGAGGTCGAAGGCTTCGAGCGGGAGGGCCTGGCCGTCGAGGACCGGATCACCCTCGACATCCTCGGCGTCGTCTGCCGACTCCAGATCGAGCAGGACGACCAGGGCTTCCACGAGCTGCGGGTCGTCGACCAGATCGAAGGGCCGCAGACGCTCCTGCCGCAGCTCGTCCAGTTCCAGCGGGCCGACACACCGGAGCGGCTCGAGCGCCTCCTCGCCCGGCTTCGCGACTACGGTCGCTACATGGCCGCCAACATCGAGATCCTCCGCGACGGGATCCGGAGCGGCCGAACGGCGCCGCGCATCGTCGCCGAGCGAACCATCGAGCAGCTCGAGCGGCTCCTCGCCATCCCGATCGACGAGGCGGTCGTTCCCCGCCTCGTCCAGGTCGCAAGCGAGGCCGATCGGGAACGAGTCCGGGCGGTCGTTCGGGAGGTCGTCTACCCGGCCGATGCGCGCTTCCTGGAGGTCCTCCGAACCGAGTACCTGCCTCACACCCGTCCGGAGCCAGGCCTCTGGTCGGCCCCCGACGGGGCGACCCTCTACCGGACCCAGATCCGCGCCTGGACGACCCTCGACCTCGACCCGGGCGAGGTCCACGAGCTCGGTCTCGCCGAGCTCGAGGCGATCCGGGCCGAGCAGCGGGCGATCGCCCGAGCGGCTGGCCTCGGCAGCGACATCGGCGCGTACCGGGAGCGGCTGGCGAAGGACCCGACGAACCGCCCGGCCAGCCGGGACGAGCTCCTGGAGCGAGCCCGTCAGGACGTGGAACGGGCCCTGGCGGCCGCGCCGCGCGCCTTCGGGCGGCTCCCGCGGACCCCGGTCGAGGTCCGGCCCGTCGAGGAGTTCAAGGAGAAGGACGCCCCCTTCGCCTACTACCTGCCGCCCGCCGCCGACGGCTCGCGGCCCGGCATCTACTACGCGAACACGTACGACCTGACGTCCCGCTACTTCTCGAACCTCGCCCCGACGACCTACCACGAGGCGGTCCCGGGCCACCACTTCCAGATCGCTCTGGAGATCGAGCACCCGCGCCTGAACCGCTTCCGACGGCTCGGCTCGCGGCTCGTCGGGGCGGCCTTCGCCGAGGGCTGGGGGCTCTACGCGGAGCGGCTCGCCGACGAGCTCGGGCTCTACCGGAACGACGCCGAGCGGTTCGGGATGCTTGCCGCCCAGGCCTGGCGGGCGGCCCGGCTTGTCGTCGATACGGGCCTCCACCACCTTCGCTGGTCCCGCGATCGATCGATCGAGTTCCTCCGCGAGGCGGGCCTGACCGACACCGACGCGATCATCGAGACCGACCGTTACATCGTCTGGCCGGGCCAGGCCCTCAGCTACAAGATCGGCCAGCGGGAGATCGAGCGGCTCCGGCGCGAGCTCGCCGCCCGCGACGGCTCCGGGTTCGACCTGCGGGCCTTCCACGACGAGCTCCTCGGGCACGGCTCGCTACCCCTGGCGACCCTGGCCCGGGAGCTGCCGACCTGGCTGGCGGCGGCGGTCTGATCGGCCGGGTCCACTGCCAGCTCTGGGACCCCCGGATCGCTGGCGATATGCCGCCGCCAGCGGCGGTCTGATCGGCGTGGTCCCCGCGGCCGCACTCGTCGCCAGCGGCGGTGGGCTCGTCGCAACACACGCCTTCGCCCTCCGTGTCGTCCGCGCCACGCTCCCGGCCGCCCCGTCAGCGGGTCCGCTTGTCGCAGATATGCGCCGTGCGAATGGGACGGTGGGCCGGGTTCGGCCCGGACGGTCATCTATTCGCGGCAGGAATAGAAGCGGGTCCGCGACCGCCGATCCGTGATCATCCATTCGCGCGGCGCATCGATGACAAGGTGGTTCGTGTCACCCATTCGCGGGCAGAGGGTGCTGACAGAGAACCGCCGCCGGGAGGCGCCATCGGCCCTCCCCCGCGTGCACAGCTCTGGTGCGGGTGCCGCTCGTCGGAAGGCACGACAGCCACGATCCGACGCCGGCGATGCATCCCGCGCATATCTGACCCGTCGGGCGCGGGCTCGGCCGAGCGGCCGCTGCATGGCTTTCGGCATCGTCTCGAGACGATGCAATCCTAACCCGGCGCGCCCCGCCTCGGCCGGGGTAGCCTCGTCGGGAGCGACCGTCGAGGGGCGGCGCCGAACGTGGCGGCAGCCCGGGACCGGCCGCCCCAACGACCGGGGTTCACCCTGGCCAGAGCGAGCAACGGCCATTCGGCCTGCGCACACGGCCGGCTACCCAGGGTCGGCGGTGGCGGCGCGGCCGGCCGACTGAGCAGCGGCCGTTTGCCCTGGGCGCGAGCCGGCCCGCCCGGGGTCGGCGCCGGCGGGGCACCTGCGCCGACCGTCCAACGGCCATGCGTCCGGCGCACGAGCCTGGGGCGGCCCCGCCGCCATCGGCTCGGGCGGGTCCGCGCCGGAGACCCGTACGGACTCCTGAGTGCCGCGAGGGCTGGGCGACCGAGTGCTCTTCCTCCATTGCCCTTTCCACCGCGGGATTGGGCCCTTTCCACCGCTGGACTGGCGGAGGCCGCTGATTTCGCAGCTAGCGCAGCCTTCAGCAGCGAGAATCGTGTTGACGGCGCCCCTCCAGGTGTGGCACCATGCCGCCGCGGCGTCTCGCTCAGCGCGACGCGCCGCGGGACCGTCCCGTCCTCCGGTCCGATCGCCGGCGGCGCCTCAGCCGTACCGAGCACGGCGCGGCCGCCCACCACCCGGCGGGGGTTCGAGCCGGTCCCCAACCAGACCGCAGCAGGGGAACCATCATGACCGAGCCGATCAACCAGCCCACCCTCCGCCGCGAGCGCCAGCTCGCCATGTACCGGCGCGCGTCCCAGATCATGCCGGGCGGGACCGACTCCAACTTCCGCGCCTGGGGCGAAGCGACGATCTACGTCGACCGCGGCGAGGGCGGTCTCGTCTGGGACATCGACGGCAACGAGTACGTCGACCTCCGGATGGGCTACGGGCCCGTCATCCTCGGCCACGCCGATCCCCGGGTCGACGACTACGTCAACGAGCGGATGCGGCGCGGGGTGAGCTTTTCGCTGACGAGCGAGGACGAGGTCCGGGCCATCGAGCTCCTCTGCGAGTTGACCGGCTGGGTCGAGATGGCCCGGATGACCGTCTCGGGGACCGAGGCGACGATGCACGCCATGCGGGTCGCCCGGGCCTACACCGGCCGGAACAAGATCGTCAAGTTCGAGGGCCAATACCACGGCGTCCACGACTACGCCCTCATCTCCGTCCTCCCGAACGACGTCAGCGAGCTCGGCGACCCCGACAACCCGGTCCGCCTCACCTGGGGCCGGGGCATTCCCCAGGCCGTCGCCGAGACGATCATCCCAGCCCGCTACAACAACCTCGAGGTCCTCCGGCGCCTCTTCGAGCGGGAGGGGCACGACATCGCGGCGATCATCGTCGAGCCCGTCCTCGGCAACGCCCAGGGGATCATGCCCCAGCCCGGCTTCCACGCCGCCATGCGGGAGCTGACCCGCCAGTTCGGGATCCTCCTCATCTTCGACGAGGTCAAGACCGGCTTCCGCTTCGCCCGGGGCGGGGCGGCCGAGTACTTCGGGGTGACGCCGGACCTGGCGACCTACGCCAAGGCGATGGGCAACGGCTACCCGGCCGCCGCCTTCGGTGGTCGACGGGAGGTCATGAGCGTCCTGCCCGATCAGGTCAGCCACGGCGGGACGTACGCCGGCAACCGGGTCGCGGCGGCGGCCGCCGTGAAGACCCTGGAGATCCTCCGCGACACCCCGGCCCTCGAGACGATCCGCCGGACCGGTGAGGCGATCCAGGCCGGGATCCGGGAGGTCATCGAGGCGAAGGGCGTCCCGTTCATCTTCACCGGCCACCCGTCGATGTTCGGGATCATGTTCACCGATCGGGTTCCGACCGAGTACCGCGACTGGGCGAACACCGACCACGAGCTCTACGACGCCATCGCTGTCGGGATGCACGCCCGGGGGGCCATGCCCGAGCCCGACAGCCGCGAGCCGTGGTTCATCTGCGAGGCCCACAGCCGGGGCGACATCGTCGACCGGGTCGTCTCCATCTTCGCCGACAGCTTCCACGCCGCCCTCGAAGCGCGCGCCCGCCGCGGCGCGGCGGCCGCGGTGGGCGAGTAGGGGAGGGCGCGGGCGTGGCCGTCGACAGCAGCGCGGTCCGCTCCGTCGATCGGGCGGCGGCCCTCCTCCTTGCCCTCGGCGATCACCAGGGCGCCGCGGGCGTCAGCGAGCTGGCCCGTCGGCTCGGCCTCCACAAATCGACCGCCTCGCGCCTCCTCGCCACCCTCGAACGGCGGGGGCTCGTCGAGCAGGACGGCGAGACCGGCAAGTACCGCCTCGGCCTCGTCGTCATCCGGCTGGCCGAGCACGCCGAGCGGACCCTCGACCTGCGGGCCATCGGGCTCCCCGAGCTCGAACGGCTCGCCCGGCGGATCCACGAGACGGCCGGCCTCGCCGTGGCCGACGGCGGCGAGCTCGTCGTCGTCGCCCAGGCCGAAGGCCCGAACCTCGTCGCGGTGGGCGACTGGACCGGGCGGCGCGGCCCGCTCCACGCCCTGGCCGCCGGGAAGGTCATCCTCGCCGCTCGGCCGGAACGGGACCTCGTCCGCCTCGTCCGACAGGGCCTGGCCGCCTACACGGAGCGGACCCTCGTCCGGCTCGAGCCGCTCCTCGAGGACCTGGCCCGGACGCGGCGCCGCGGCTACGCGACGGCCTTCGGCGAGTACGAGCGCGGCCTGAACAGCATCGCCGCGCCGGTCCGGGACGCCCGGGGCCAGGTCATCGCCGCGGTCCAGATCTGGGGGCCGGCTTTCCGGATCTCGCTCCGGCGGGTCCCGGAGCTGGCCGCGGCCGTCCGCGAGGCGGCCGGCCTCATCAGTCGCCGCCTCGGCGCCGACGACGCCTGAGCGAGGCGCCCGGGCTAGCGAGGCGCCCGGGGCCCGAGCAAGGCTCGCGGGGGCCGGGCTCCGGGGCGCCGGGCGAGGCGCCTCGGGCCCTCGAACGAGGCTCCCGGCGAGGGCTCGCCCGGGAGCACCGACCGGTCGCCGAGGGCGGTAGCCTGTGGCCATGCCGAACCTGACCCGCCTCGACCTCGACGCCCTCCTCGCCGAGTTCGGCGGCCGCCTCCTGGCCGTCGTCGTCATCGTCGTCGCCGCGGTCGCCGTCGACCGCCTCGGGCGGATCCTCATCCACCACGCCGTGGTCCGGGCCCTCGACCGGCCGGCGGCGGACAACACGGCCGCCGAGCTCAGCGCCATGGAGCGCCGCAAGCGGGTCGAGACCCTCGACACCTTCTTCGTCAAGCTCCTCCGCGGCGGCGTCCTCGCCGCAGCCGTCCTCCTCGTCCTCAACGCCCTCGGCCTCCTCGCCGCCCTGGCTGGGCTCAGCCTCATCGGCGCCGCCCTCGCCTTCGCCGCGCAGAACACGATCCGAGACTTCCTCAACGGCGCCTTCATCCTCCTCGAGAACCAGTACGCCAAGGGCGACGTCGTCCGGATCGCCGGGGTCGCCGGGGCCGTCGAGGACTTCAGCCTCCGGCGGACGACCCTCCGCGACCTCGACGGGACCGTCCACGTCGTCCCGAACGGGGCGATCACCGTCGCCTCGAACCTCACCCGGACCTGGGCCCGGATCAACGAGAACATCTCGATCGCCTACGAAGCCGACCTCGACCGGGCCATCGCCGTCATCGACGCCGTCGGGGCCGAGATGGCGGCCAGCGAGACCTGGCGGCGGCGGATCCTCGAGGCGCCCCGGGTCATCCGGGTCGACGCCCTCGGCGACAACGCCATCGTCCTCAAGGTCCTCGGCACCGTCCGCGCCGCCGACCAGTGGGAAGCGGCCGGCGAGCTCCGGCGCCGGCTCCTGGCCGCCTTTCGGGAGCACGGGATCGAGATCCCCTACCCGCGCCGGGTGGTGGTGACGCGGACCGAGTCGGCGGCCGGCGAGGGGGACTCGTCAGCGACCCCCGACGCTTCGTAGAATGGGGCGTCACGAGCCCGGTCGATCGTCGCAGCCTTCGGAGGAGCACCATCCCGTGAGCGCCCAGCCCGATCCCGTCGTCGCCGGGGTCCCCCGACCCGAGATCGAGAACCTCCTCGTCGAGGCCCGGCGCTTCCCGCCACCCCCGGAGTTCGCCGCCCAGGCCAACGTCGGTCCCGAGATCTACGAAGAGGCCGAGCGGGATTACGTCGCCTTCTGGGAGCGCCTCGCCCGCGAACGGCTGACCTGGTTCACTCCCTTTGCGACGACCCTCGAGTGGGACCTGCCCTTCGCCAAGTGGTTCGTCGGCGGCGAGCTCAACGTCGCCTACAACTGCGTCGATCGTCACGTCGAGCGCGGCCTCGGCGCCAAGGTCGCCTACCACTGGATCGGCGAGCCCGGCGACACCCGGACGATCACCTACGCCGACCTGCTTCGGGAGAGCTCGAAGTGCGCGAACGCCCTCAAGGAACTCGGGGTCCGGAAGGGTGACCGGGTGGCGATCTACCTGCCGATGATCCCCGAGCTCCCGGTCGCCATGCTCGCCTGCGCCCGGATCGGCGCCCCCCACACCGTCGTCTTCGGCGGGTTCAGCGCCGAAGCCCTCGCCGGACGGATCAACGACTGCGGGGCGAAGGTCCTCATCACCGCCGACGGTGGCTGGCGGCGCGGCAAGAAGGTGAACCTCAAGCACCACGCCGATGAAGCGCTCGCCGACACGCCGACCATCGAGCACGTCATCGTCGTGGACCGCCTCGGCGACGGGGCCCACATGGTCGAGGGTCGCGACCACTGGTGGGGCGACCTCGTCGACCGCCAGTCGGAGCACTGTCCGCCCGTTCCGGTGGAGAGCGAGCACATGCTCTATCTCCTCTACACCTCGGGAACGACGGCGAAGCCGAAGGGCATCCTCCACACCTCGGCCGGCTACCTGCTCGGGACGAGCTACACCCACTGGGCGATCTTCGACATCAAGCCCGACGACGTCTACTGGTGCGCCGCCGACATCGGCTGGGTCACCGGTCACTCGTACATCGTCTATGGCCCGCTGGCGAACGCGACGACGGGGATCATCTACGAGGGCGCCCCCGACACGCCGGCCTGGGACCGCTGGTGGCAGATCGTCGAGGACTACAAGGTCACGATCCTCTACACGGCCCCGACGGCGATCCGGGCCTTCATGAAGCAGGGACCGGAGTGGCCGGCGAAGCACGATCTCTCCTCGCTTCGGCTCCTGGGGTCGGTCGGCGAGCCGATCAATCCCGAAGCCTGGCTCTGGTACCACGAGCACATCGGCGGCGGGCGGGCCCCGATCGTCGACACCTGGTGGCAGACCGAGACGGGGATGATCCTCATCACCCCCCTGCCCGGGGTCACGACGACGAAGCCCGGCTCGGCCACCTTCCCCTTCCCGGGCGTCGAGGCCGACGTCGTCGACGCCGAGGGCCGCTCCGTCCCCTTGGGCAGCGGCGGCTACCTCGTCCTCAAGCGCCCGTGGCCGGCCATGCTCCGCGGCATCTACGGCGACCCCGAGCGCTACCGCCAGACCTACTGGAGCCGCTTCCCGGGGATGTACTTCGCCGGCGACGGGGCGAAGCGGGACGAGGAGGGCTACTACTGGCTCCTCGGTCGGGTCGACGACGTCATGAACGTCGCTGGCCACCGGATCAGCACGACCGAGGTCGAGTCCGCCCTCGTCGACCACCGCTCCGTGGCCGAGGCGGCCGTGGTCGGCAAGAGCGACGAGGTGACCGGCCAGGCGATCTTCGCCTTCGTCATCCTCAAGGCCGGCCAGGAGCCGTCGGAGGCCCTCGCCCTCCAGCTCCGCGAGCACGTCGCCTACGTCATCGGCCCGATCGCCCGGCCGAAGTACCTCATGTTCGTGCCGGACCTGCCGAAGACCCGCTCGGGGAAGATCATGCGCCGCCTCCTCCGGGACATCGCCGAGGGTCGACCGCTCGGCGACACGACGACCCTCGCCGACGCGACCGTCGTCGACACGATCCGCGAGCGGACGGGCGCCGCCGAGGAAGAGTGACGCCGTGCCCTTCGGCTTCCTCCGTCGCCGCCCTCCGGGTCAGCCGGCCGGTCCGCCGCCGCCCGCAGGCGGGGCGACGGCCGTGCCCGACGGGAGCCGAGGGATCGCTTTCGACGCTCTGACCGAGGAGTGGCGGCTCGTCGGGACGATGCACGTCGGCGGCCGCCTCTCCGACGTCCTGAACCGACGCGAGACCATCGCCATCGGCGACGTCCGTTGGGCGCCCGTCGACGACCCGGCGGCGCTGGCCCCGGTCCCGGGCTTGAAGGTCGTCGATCCATACGACCTCATCGTCGTCCTGGCCGGCCCCGACAGCGTCCCGCCGATGACCGACGCCGAGCGGGAGGCCCACCGGGTCCACAAGGTCCCCTACGACGTCGCCCTCGAGGCGCCGCCGTTCCGGGTCGTCGGGACCGTCCACCTCTATCCCGGATCGGAACCCGAGCGCCTCCTCGACCGGGCGACGGAGATGTTCGTTCCCGCCACCGACGCCTACGTCTTCGTCGGCGGCCGCGAGCTCGAGTGGGCCCGCGGCCAGACGGTCCTCGTCAACCGTTTCTACCTGCGGGGCATCGAACAGATCGACCGCCGCACGCTCCAGCGGGTCGTGCCGCTGCCCGGGCAGCCCCTCGGCGGGACGAGCTGGCGGGAGCGCGCTCGCTGACCGAGGGCCGCCGACGAGTCGGCGGTCGGCCGTGGCGCCGCCGTCGGGCGGTGCCCCGGCTCGGAGCCTCCGTGCTGCCGGACGGACCGGGCGTTCAGGCGCGAAGCGCCTCGCCCGCCTCGCGGGTCGCCAACGGCCGGGGCCGACCGAAGAGGCCGAGGAGCGGCCGCTTCGCCGGCTCCCGGCGCGGCAGGCCGAGGATCCGGTCGGCGAGGACCTCGAGGTCCTCGCTGACGCCGTCGCGCGGGTAGCGCTCGATGACCGTCCGCCCCTCGTTGGCGGCCCGGACGAAGAGGAGCCCGCCGGAGCGGATGCAGGCCACGGCCGGCAGCCCGACCGTCCGCTCGATGTCGGGGACCGAGACGCCGCTGTTGGCCCGGTTGACGACGAGGGCCAACCGCGAGCCGATCTTGAGTTGCTCGGCCACCTCCCGGAGCTGGACGGCCGCCCGCAGGGCCGGCACGTCCGGGGTGACGGGCACGAGGATCCGGTCGGCGAGCTCGAAGATCGCCCGGTTCAGGGGGCTGTAGGAGGGATGGAGGTCGACGACGATGATCTCGGCCTGGGTCCGGGCGGCGTCGATGGCGGCCGCGACCCGGGCCGGCTCGAGGACCTCGACGCCGAGCGGGCTCGAGGTCAGGCTGACGACGGAGAGGCCACTCGGGTGGGCGGCGGCGACGTCGGCGAGGGCGCGCGTCGGATCGGCGGCCGTGCCCTCCCGCCAGGCGTCGGCGAGGGTGACGATCTGGTCGAGGCCGAGGGAGGTCGCCACGTGCCCGGTGACCGTGTCGGCGTCGACGAGGAGGACCCTCTTCGAGCGCCGGAGGACGAGGGCGGCGGCCAGGTTCGTGGCGATGGTCGTCTTGCCGACGCCGCCCTTGGCGTTGAAGACCGCGACGACCCGGCCCCGCCGGCGCCAGACGGCCGGGTCGAGGGGGCCGGATTCGATGATCGGGCCCTCGCTGGCACCGGCCGGCGTCTGGGAGCGGATGCACATCGCCTCGATCCGCCAACGGACGGACTCGGCCGTGTACGGTCGGCTCATGTACTCGTCGCTGGCCGAGACGGCGGCCGTCGCCGTGGCGAGCCGCTCGAGCATCGGCGGAGGGACGATGATGAGGGCCGGGATCGCCCGGCCGTCCTCGTGGAGGAGGGCGTGGTAGTCGAGGAGGGCGTCGAAGTCGGCCTCGCCGTCGAGGACGGCGACGGCAACGTCGGCGCCGGCGTCGAGGAGGGCGGCGAGATCGGCCGGGCGCTGGAGGGTTGCGGTGGCGTAGCCGGCGGCCCGAAGTTCCTCGGCGACGGCCTCGCTCTCGGCCGTCGGAAGGGCGAGGGCGACGGTGGGTCGAAGCACGGCTCCTCCTTCAGGCCGACAGGTCCGGGTCGTGGGCGGTGACGGCGAGGCTGCCGGGTTGGCTGGCGGTCACCCGGGCACCGAAGCCGGGGAGGCCGGGGACGACGGCGGCGAGGTCGAGGTCGGGGTCGTGCGTCACGGTGAAGAGGAACTCGCCGCTCGGTCCGGAGGCGACGCCGACGCTCTGGACACCGGGCAGGTGGGCGAGCTGGCGCTTGAAGCCGGCGATGCTGGCGACGCTAGCGAGGCCGATCACGGCAACCTGGGTTCGCACGGGCTCGGCCGGCGGGGAGGGGGGTTCCTCGCGTGGCCCGAGGAGCCCCGCCAGGCGGGCGGCGATCTGCTCGTCGTCGAGGCTGTCGAGGTCGTCGGCAACGGAAGCCGCGGCCTCCGGGGCGTCCGGGGCGGCGTCGGCAGCGACCGGTTCCGCGGCGAGGCGTTCGGCCGCGAGGTCGTCCCAGACCTCCGTCGGCGGCGCCGGCTCGTCGACCGCGGCCTCGGCGGCCGAGATCGCCTCGTCCGTCTCGGCGGCTCGCGCGGCGGCCTCGATGGCCGCGAAGGTGGCCTCCCGAGCGGCCGGATCGAGCTCGACGGCGCCCGCGTCCTCGCCGTCGGCGGCCTCGACGATCCGGGGCTCGGCGAGGATCTCCTCGAAGGGCGGCGGTTCGGGGAGGTTCGCTGCCAGGGCGGCGAACTCGGTCGGGTCCTCGACGGCCAGGAGGCGGTCGAAGAAGCGGTCCATCTCGGCCTCGAACTCGCCGACGGCGGCCTGGAGCCGCTCGATCCGCTCCTCGATCCGCGCCGCCTGGGCCTCGAGCTCCGCTTCGAGGGCGGCCTTGCGGGCGGCGATCCGCCGCTCGGTCTCGTCGCGGATCCGGGCGATCTCGGCCTTCGACCAGTCGCGGATGGCGGCGACGTCCTCGTCGGCGGCCCGCCGGAGGGCGGCCGTCTCCTCCGCTGCACGGGCGTGGAGCTCCTCGACGACGGTCTTCGACTCGGCGCGGAACTGATCGAGAACACGAGCCCGGGCTTCGAGGGCTGCGGCATGCATCGCCCGGGCGAGCTCGGCGAGGAAGGTGCTCGAGCGGCGGCCGGCGGCAGGTCGCTGCGAGCGCGGCACGGCCAGGCCGCCGGAGGGCGGGCGCTGGTCGGACGGCGGTTCTGGTCTGGCTCCGGCGTCGGCCGGCGTCTCCGAGGCCTCGGCCGCAACGGGCTCGGCGGACGGACGGTCGACGGATCCGTCGACGCCGGGGACGGCGGCGGCGGGTGTCGGGCCGGCAGTCTCGGCGGCAGCGTCCGCGGCGCCGTCGGCGTCGATGCTCGGGGCAGCCGCGTCGACGTCGGTGGTCGGATCGGAGACCACCGACGGGTCCGCGGTCCAAGGGAGCCGGAAGCCCGGCCGGGAATCGGTCGTCGCCATGCGCTTCGTGATCCTCTCCACGGTGCGGGCAGGAGGGCCCGGGGGTCGATGCGCATCCTAGAGGGCGTGGGTGGGTCGGGTGCAGTCCGCTAGAGGTACCGCCGGATGGCACCGGTGGTACCGCCGGCGGGGTGACCCGGGGTTCGCCTCGACCCACAGCCGGTTACCTCCGGCGGACGAGGCCGGGCGGCGGTCCGCCGGCGCCGGTGGCGGTACCATGCCGGCGTCATGACCGGCGAGCTCGACCCCTCTCCGCCGTTCGTTCTCGACCGGCTCGGTCGCCCGCTCCGGGACCTCCGGATCTCGGTCACCGACCGCTGCAACTTCCGCTGCGTCTACTGCATGCCGGCGGAGGTCTTCGGTCGCGACTACGCGTTCCTGCCCCGGCCGATGCTCCTGACCTTCGAGGAGATCGCCCGGGTGGCCCGGATCTTCGTCGAGCTGGGGGTCGTGAAGCTCCGGATCACCGGTGGCGAGCCCCTCGTCCGGCGCGATCTGCCGGTCCTCGTTGGGCTCCTGGCCGCCCTCCGAACCCCCGACGGTCGGGCACCGGACCTGACCCTGACGACGAACGGCTCCGCCCTGACGAAGCTGGCCGAGCCGCTCGCCGCGGCCGGACTCCGCCGGATCACGGTCAGCCTCGACTCCCTCGACGACGCGACCTTCCGGCGGATGAACGGGGTCGACTTCCCGGTTCGGCGCGTCCTCGACGGGATCGCCGCGGCGAAGGC
>DAOTYQ010000079.1:0-4231 GCA_034434735.1 Chloroflexota bacterium | reverse complement strand
AGCCGTCGACCGGGTCGCGGAGCCCCATCTTCGCCCGGACTTCGGCCATCGTCGCCTCGGCGATCGGCCGGACCCGCTCGGCCCCCTCGGCGAGGATGGCGTCGACCTCGCGCGGCCGGGCCATGAGCTCAAGGTAGCGTTCCCGGGCCGGGGCATAGTGGGCGATGATCCGCTCGGCGAGGAGGCGCTTCGTATCGACGCAGCCCGTTCGGGCGGTTCGCTCGCCCTCCCAGATCGACTCGTAGTCGGCGCCGAAGAAGCGGTGGAGCTGGCAGACGTTGCAGACCTCCGGGCGGCCCGGGTCGGTGCGGAGGATCCGCTGCGTGTCGGTGACCATCGCCATGACCTGCCGTCGGATGACCGCGGGCTCGGCGAGGATGTCGATGGTGTTGCCGATGGACTTGCTCATCTTCTTGACCCCGTCGGTGCCGAGGACGACGGGCGCCTCGGTGTAGACGGGCTGCGGCTCGGGGAACGTCTCGCCGTAGCGGGCGTGGAAGGCCCGGACGATCTCCCGCGACAGCTCGAGGTGGGCGGCCTGGTCCTTGCCGACGGGGACGAGGGAGGCCTTGTAGAGGACGATGTCGGCGGCCTGGAGGACCGGGTAGGTGAGGAGGCCGTGGTTGACGTCCTCGGGCTGGTTCTGACGCTTCTCCTTGTAGGTCGGGGTGCGCTGGAGCCAGCTCACGGGAGTGACGGTGGCGAGGAGCCAGGCGAGCTCGGTGACCTCGGGTCGATGGGACTGGACGAAGAGGGTGCAGCGGGCGGGGTCGAGGCCGAGGGCGAGGAGGGCGGCGGCCATCTCCCGGGTCTGGCGGCGGAGGCGCTCGGGATCGTGGACGCTCGTGAGGGCGTGGTAGTCGACGATGCAGTAGATCGCCTCGTACTCGTCCTGGAGGCGGACGTAGTTGCGGATGGCGCCGAGGTCGTTGCCGAGGTGGGGGACGCCGGAGGGCTGGATGCCGCTGAAGATCCGGGGGCGGAGCGGGAGGCCGGTCGGCGGGCGGGCGGCGCTGGCGGGGGCGCGGTCAGGATCAGGGTGAGCGGTCGTCATGGACGGCGAGTGTATCGGCCCGGCGGCTCGCCCCGGTGGCTAGACACGGTGGGCCTTCGGACGAGGCCCGTGGCCCAGGTTCGGACCTGTCAATACCCGGCCTCGGTGCCCCGATTCCTCGCAGCGGACCGACGGCTCGGGCAACGGCCGGAGCGGGTCTGCCAATACCCAGCCTCGGCCGCCCCGATTTTTCGTTTACTAACCCGGCGAGTGAACTGGAAGACGGTTCTGCTCGTTTACGCACCGGGTGAGTACGACGACCACTCCGCTGCCCGCCGCGCCGGGCCATCGCACTCGGCCGAGCGTGGGGCGGCCTCGAAGGACCGGCCAACCGCCGACCCGATCTTGTGCCCCACTCCCCCGGCGAGTAATCCAGAAGAAGCACGGCCGGGTGGCGCCTGCTCCGCGCCGACCGAGACGCGATCCGCTCCAGTACCATTCGGCCGATGATGGCGACCCCCGAACTCATCGACCCGGCACCGCACGCTGCCGCCGCACCCGCCCTGGTCGACCCATCGGCCCCGAACGGGACGAGTGCGCCCGAAGCGACCCAGAGCGCGCCGCACGTAGCCTCATCCGACCCCGAAGCCTCCCCCTCGCTCGGCGGCGCGCCCGTGCCGCGGCCTCACCGCCGCCCGCTCCGGGTCGCGGTCCTCGGCGCCGGGACCGTCGGCCGGCCCGTCGTCGAAGCCCTCCTGGCTCGGCAGCCCCGGCTCGGCGAGCAGGACGCTGCCCCCCTCGAGCTCGTCGGCGTCGCCGTCCGCGACCTCGATCGAGCCCGGGCCGCCGGGCTGCCGCAGACGCTCCTGACCGACGCCCCCGCCCACCTCGTCGCCGACCCGGCGACGGACCTCGTCGTCGAGCTCATCGGCGGCGACGAGCCGGCCCGAACGCTCATCGCCGCCGCCATCGCTGCCGGCAAGGCCGTCGTCACGGCGAACAAGCACGTCGTCGCCCACCACGGGCCGGAGCTCGAGGCCCTGGCTCGGGCGTCGAGGGCACCACTCCGCTTCGAGGCGGCCGTCGGCGGCGGGATCCCGATCCTCGGTCCCCTGGCCGCCGACCTCGCCGCCAACGAGATCAGCCGGATCCGGGGGATCGTGAACGGGACGACGAACTTCATCCTCAGCGAGATGGCCGCCCGCGGCCGAGACTACGCCGCCGCCCTCGCCGAGGCCCAGGCCGCCGGATACGCCGAGGCGGACCCGTCGGGCGACGTCGACGGCTTCGACGCCCGGAACAAGCTCGTCATCCTCGTCCGCCTCGCCTTCGGCGTCTGGCTCGATCCGGGCAGCATCCGCCGCAGGGGGATCGCCGAGGTCGACCCGGCCGACCTCCGGCGGGCGGCCCAGGCCGGCTACGCCATCCGGCTCGTCGCTCGGGCCGAACGGACGCCGGACGGAATCGCGGCGGCCGTCGAGCCCTGTGCCGTCCCGCTCGACTCGCCCCTCGGGCGGACCGACGGCGTCCTCAACCGGATCGAGGTCGAGGGCCGTCCCGTCGGCCGCGTCGCCTTCGAGGGCCCGGGAGCCGGGGGCGCGGCGACGAGCAGCGCCGTCCTGGCCGACTGCCTCGCCATCGCCCGGGATGCGGGGAGCACCTGGGCCGGGCTCCCACCCGCCGGCTCGGCCGCGGCGCTCGAGCCCTTCGCCCCGACCGGCCGCTTCGCCGAGCGCTACCCGATCCTCGAGCCATGAGCGCCGTGGCTGCCCCCGAGGCCGCCGTCCCCGGGCCGCCCCCTCGGCCGACCGACCACCGGAAGCCCGTCCCGTGATCGCCGCCACCCGGACCGCCGACCGCCGCCCCAACCTCGTCGAGCGCTATCGGCCGTTCCTGCCCGTCGGCGAGGCGACCCCCGTCGTCTCCCTCGGCGAGGGCTTCACCCCCCTCGTCCACGCCCGCCGGCTCGGCGCGAAGCTCGGCCTCGCGAACCTCTACCTCAAGCTCGAGGGGCTCAACCCGACCGGGTCGTTCAAGGACCGGGGCATGGTCGTCGCCGTGGCCAAGGCCCTCGAGGCTCGGGCGGAGGCGATCGTCTGCGCCTCGACGGGCAACACCTCGGCCTCGGCGGCGGCCTACGGGGCGGCGGCCGGCCTGCGGGTCGTCGTCGTCCTGCCGAAGGGCCAGATCGCCCTCGGCAAGCTCCTCCAGGCCCTCGTGGCGGGCGCCACCGTCGTCGCCGTCGACGACAACTTCGACGCCGCCCTCCAGATCGTACGGGCCCTGGCCGAGGCGGAGGCCGGGCGGGTCGCCCTCGTCAACTCCGTGAACCCGCACCGGCTCGAGGGTCAGAAGACCGGCGCCTTCGAGGTCTGCGACGACCTGGGCCGGGCGCCGGATGTCCTCGCCATCCCGGTCGGCAACGCCGGCAACATCAGCGCCTACTGGGCCGGCTTTCGAGCCTACGCCGAGGCGGGCCGGATCGCGACCCTACCCCGGATGTGGGGCTTCCAGGCCGCCGGAGCCGCCCCCATCGTCCGCGGGGCGCCGGTCGAGCACCCGGAGACGATCGCGACCGCCATCCGGATCGGGAACCCCGCCTCCTGGGCGAAGGCCGTCGCCGCCCGCGACGAGTCGGGTGGCCGGATCGACGCCGTCACCGATGACGAGATCCTGGCCGCCTACCGCGACCTGGCTCGCCTCGAGGGCGTCTTCTGCGAGCCGTCGTCGGCGGCGAGCGTGGCCGGCGTCGCCAAGGCGGCCGCGGCCGGCGAGCTCGACCCGGAAGCCGTCGTCGTCTGCATCCTGACCGGCAACGGCCTCAAGGACCCGATCACGGCCGAGCGGATCGTCGCCCCCGTCGTCGAAACGGCGGCGAGCCTCGAGGCGGTCCGGGAGGCCCTCGGGTGGTAGGCGGCACGGCCGAGGCGGCGCCGGGCGGCTGTCGTCCCCCGGCGGTCGAGGCGAGCGCGTCCCCCGGCGGGTGGGCGGCCGGCCCTCGCGGTCGTCGATGGGGCCCGCCGGTCGGGTCCACGGGGGTGCTCCCCTTCGCGCCGCCCGCGGCGACCCCGTTGCCGTCCCCGTCGCCCCCCGCCTGATCGGGTCTCGAGGAGGTCGCCCATGCACTGGATCGCCGAGCTCGACGGCCGGCGGATCACGGTCGAGGTCCCCGCCAGCATCGCCAACCTCGGCGCCGGCTACGACTGCCTCGCCCTGGCCCTCGCCATCCCGCTTCGG
>DAOTYQ010000078.1:0-16740 GCA_034434735.1 Chloroflexota bacterium | reverse complement strand
TCGCACATCTTGTCGGGGTGACCCTCGGTCACCGACTCCGACGTGAAGAGGTACTGCTCGGCGTCGACGATGCTCGACATCTCGCTCCCTTCCCGCGGTCCATGAGGCGGTCGGCCCGGAGCCGGGCGACGACGGGTCCCGGCACCCGGCCGAGCCGATCGACGGCGGCCCACGACTCCAGTGGTCGGCCGGAGGGTACCACGGCCCCGGTGGACCGGCGAGGGACGAGGATCGGGGCGGCTGGGTGCCGCTTGCGACGGGTCGCGGGGAGGGCGGGGCCGGGCCCTACGTCCCCTGGCGCCAGTCGGCGAGGTAGGCCTGCTGCTCCTCGGTCAGCGGCTCGAGGACGATCCCGAGGGCCTCGAGCTTCAGGCGGGCAACCTCCCGGTCGATCGCCTCCGGGACCGTGTAGACCCGCGGCTCGAGCTCGGCGGCGTGGCGGGCGAGGTACTCGACGGCGAGGGCCTGGTTGGCAAAGCTCATGTCCATGACGGCCGCCGGATGCCCCTCGGCGGCCCCCAGGTTGACGAGGCGACCCTCGGCGACGAGGAAGAGCTCCTTGCCGCCGATCTCGAACCCCTCGACCATCGGCCGGACCCGCCGGACGTGGCCCTCGGCCATCGCCCGCAGGGCGCCGAGATCGAGCTCGACATCGAAGTGGCCAGCGTTGGCGAGGATCGCCCCGTCTCGCATCCGCTCGAAGTGCTCCCGTCGGAAGACGTTCCGGTTGCCGGTCGCCGTCACGAAGAGCTCGCCCCAGCCGGCGGCCTCGGTGTGGGTCATGACCCGGAAGCCGTCCATGAGCGCTTCGAGGGCCCGGACGGGATCGACCTCGACGACCGCGACGTGGGCCCCCATGCCGGCCATCCGGGCGGCGATCCCCCGCCCCACCCAGCCGTAGCCGGCGACGACGACCTTCCGCCCGCCGAGGAGGATGTTCGTCGCCCGGAGGATCCCGTCGACGGTGCTCTGGCCGGTGCCGTAGCGATTGTCGAAGAGGTGCTTCGTCAGCGCCTCGTTGACGGCGATGACCGGGTAGCGGAGGGCACCGTCGGCGGCCATGGCGCGCAGCCGGATGACGCCGGTCGTCGTCTCCTCGGTCCCGGCCAACACCTCGCCGAGCTGGTCGGTCCGCTCGCTGTGGAGGAGGGAGACGAGGTCGCAGCCATCGTCCATCGTGATCTGGGGTCGCCGGTCGGCGACGGCACTGAGGTGGGCGTAGTACGTGGCCCGATCCTCGCCCCGTCGGGCGAAGGTCGGGATCCCGTAGCGGGCGACGAGGGCGGCCGCGACGTCGTCCTGGGTCGAGAGGGGGCTGGAGGCGGCGAGGGCGACGTCCGCCCCGCCGGCGGCGAGGGTCCGGACGAGGTTCGCGGTCTCGGTCGTGACGTGGAGGCAGGCGCCGATCCGGAATCCGGCCAACGGCCGTTCCGCGGCGAAGCGGGCCCGGATCCGGGCCAGGACCGGCATCTCCCGGTCGGCCCACTCGATCCGCTCGACGCCCGCCTCGGCGAGGCCGAGGTCGGTCACGTCGCCGTCGACGGCCGGGCGGCTGGTGGCGCTCGCGCCGGACCGCGCCGGCGCGCCGCTGAGGGTTCCTGGTTCTTCGGTCACGGACGACCTCCTGGCAGCGCTGGGCGGTGCCGAACTGGCCCGGGGCAGGCCGCTAGCGCGGCTCCCGGGAGGCGAAGAGGCGCCGGAGCGGCGCGGTCAAACCGGCGATGGGCGAGCCGAGCCGGTGGACGAGCCGCTCCTCGAACCGGGTGTACTCGACGTAGCCGAGCCGCCGGTAGGCGGCGATGGCCGGCGGGTTGTCGGCCCGGACGTTGAGGACGACCTGGTCGCAGAAGCGAAGGAGCTCCGCGGTCACGGCCCCGGTGACGGCCGTCGCGTAGCCGCGGCCGCGGTGCTCGGCCGCGGTAAAGACGTTGCCGACGACGGCGAGGCGGGCGGCCCGACTCACGACGTGGGTCCCGGCGGCCGAGACGAGGCGGCCGCGGACCCGGAGGCCGTAGTAGACCCCGTCGGCGATGGCGCTGGCCGGCAGCCAGGAGGCGAAACCGAGGTCGTAGAGGCGGTTCAGCTCGCCGATCTGGGCCGGGACGAGCCGTTCCACCTCGGCCGGCTGGGGCCGGAAGCGGGCCCGATCCACCCACATCCGGATCATCGGCGGGCCGGGGTCGACGCGGTAGTGGGCCGCTACGGCCGGGAGGAGCTCGGTCCGGGCCGAGACGAAGGCTGCCCGCGGCCGGATGAGCGAGCCGAGGATCGCCTGGACCCCGTCGGGCCGACCCATGACGAAGAGCGGCTGGGGGGTCGCTCCCGAGTACTCGAGGACGAGGGCGACGATGGCGCGGCCGTCGAAGGCGACGCCCCACCGCGAGCGGGCGAACTCGCGGTCGTCGAGGTCGCAGAGGGCGTAGGCGGCGAAGAGGCGATCCTGTTCGAGGAAGGCGCGCAGGAGCTCCCGATCGCTCGTCTCGCGGACGACGAGGCCGCCCTCGCGCCGGGCGACGGCGAGGCTGACCATCAGGCGCCGCCTCCGCCCGTCGGGCCCGCCGCCGGCTCGGACGTTTCGGCCGTCGCTGCCGACTCGGCCGACGTTGCCACGCCGGCGGTCGCCGCCGGTCCGGCCGACGCTGCCGCTCCGGCGGTCGCTCCCCCTTCGCCCGACGGTGCCACCTCGGCCGTCGCTGCCGACTCGGCTCGGCGCCGGCGCTTCCGCTCCAGGGCGGCGGCGAGGGCCGGCCCGAAGGGGGGCCGGAGGACGCCCTCCTCGGTGACGATGGCCGTGACGAGCTCGGCCGGCGTGACGTCGAAGGCCGGGTTGAGGGCCGCCGTCACCGGCGGGGCGATCCGGAGCCCGCGGACGAAGAGGACTTCCGCCGGCGAGCGCTCCTCGATGGGGATCGCTCCCCCGTCGGAGAGGGTCGGATCGACGGAGCTGAGCGGCGCGCAGACCCAGAAGGGGATCCCGTGCCGGGCGGCGAGGACGGCGAGGCCGTACGTTCCGATCTTGTTCGCCGTGTCGCCGTTGGCGGCGATCCGGTCGGCACCGACGAGGACGATGTCGACCCGGCCACGGGCCATGAGGTGGCCGGCGGCACCATCGGCGATGAGGGTGTGGGGCACGCCGGCGGAGGCGAGCTCCCAGGCCGTCAACCGAGCGCCCTGGAGGAGGGGGCGGGTCTCGTCGACCCAGACGTGGAGCGGTCGCCCGGCGTGGTGGGCGACGGCGACGATGCCGAGGGCGGTCCCGAACTGGCCGCAGGCGAGGGGGCCGGTGTTGCAGTGGGTGAGGATCTCGAGGGGGCGCCCCTCGGGGGTCGGGAGCGCCGCCGCCCCGGCTTCGGCGAGGCGGCCGTGGTCCTCACTCGCCTCGAAGACGATCCGTTCCGCCTCGTTCCAGAGCGCCGCCGCCACCGCCTCCCCGTCCTCGGTCAGCTCGCCGAGCGCGGCGTAGCGGGCGAGCATCCGGTCGACGGCCCAGCCCAGGTTGACGGCCGTCGGCCGGGCGTTCCGGAGGGCGTTCGCCGCGCCGCGAATCGTTGCCCGCCGCGCGTAGGGGCGGGCGGTCGCCATCCGCCGGGCGGTCAGGGCGAGGCCGACGGCGGCGACCTGGCCGATGGCCGGGGCGCCTCGGACGACCATCTCCCGGATCGCCTGCGCCGCTTCGGTGGCGGTCGTCACGACGACCTCCCGAAGCTCGTCGGGGAGGGCCCGCTGGTCGACGAGGACGAGCCGGTCGTCGTCCCAGCGGAAGGCGGCCCGGAAGCCGAGCGGCGCCCCGGTCGCCGCGCCCCCACCCACGGCGGCCTCGCCGAGGAGCGCCGCGGCTGCCTCGGCCGAGGAGTGCTGGAGCGAGGCGGCGGCGGCCGCGACGGCGGCGGCGGTCTGGGCCACCTCCCCGGCGAGGGCCCGGAAGAAGTGGCGCCGGGCGACGTTCGCCGTCCCACGGGAGCGAGCAGCGGGCTCGGAGGCGGCGGCTTCGTCCGGCCCCCGGGTGGGCGGGTCCCCGGCCGGGCTCGGACGGCGCGGGTCGGGGCTCGGCGTCATCGTCCCGTCGTCACCGTCCGTTCACGCGATCCACCTAGTACCGGATGACGCTCGTCACCCGGTGCCCACCGAGCCGCTCGCGACCCTTGAGGAAGTCGAGCTCGACGAGGAAGGCGAGCCCGACGACCTCGCCCTTGAGGCGCTCGACGAGCTCGATGGTCCCCCGAACCGTCCCGCCCGTGGCGAGGAGATCGTCGACGATGAGGACCCGCTGGCCGGGCTCGATGGCGTCGCGATGGATCTCGAGGGTGTTCGAGCCGTACTCGAGGGCGTACTCGACCGAGATGACCTCGGCCGGGAGCTTGCCGAGCTTGCGGACCGGGACGAAGCCGGCCCCGAGCTGGTAGGCCATCGGGGCGGCGAAGATGAAGCCCCGGGACTCCATCCCGACGACGACGTCGATCTTCTCGCCCCGGTACGGCTCGAGCATGAGGTCGATCGCCTCCCGGAACCCGGCCGGGTCCTTGAGGAGCGTCGTGATGTCGTAGAAGAGGATGCCCGGCTTCGGAAAGTCGGGAATCTCGCGGATCTTCGCACGCAGGTCCTCGGCGGACATCGAAGTGGTCGTGCCTCCTGTCGAACGGCGCGCTCAGGGCGGGCGAGCGGCATGCTGGCGGCCGTCGGCCCAGCGGCCCGAACGGCACGCTAACTGTAGCGCAGCGGGCCCGCTCCGCCGGCGGCCGGTGGGCGGGGCGGAGCGCCGCCGGGAGCCCGGCCTGGACGGATCGCCGCGGGCTCGGCCGGGCGCCCGTGGCTCGCCCACGTCACCGTTCCGCCACGAGCGCCGCGAACCGCTCCCGGACCGGGCCGGCCGTCGGTAGCTCGAGGGCGGCCGCGGCCTCTCGCTCCAGGACGGCGAGGCTCGCCCCCCGGATCGCCCGCCGAACGAGGGGGAGGCTGCCGGCGGCCATGCTCAGCTTCCGGATCCCGAGACCGACGAGGGCGAGGGCGGCCGCGGCGTCCCCCGCCATCTCGCCGCAGACCGAGAGCTCGATCCCGGCCGCTTCCGCCGCCACGACGGCCTCCCGGACGAGGCGCAGGACAGCCGGGTGGAGCGGGTCCTGGTACCGCCCGAGGGCCCGATTGCCCCGATCGACGGCGAGGGTGTACTGGGTGAGGTCGTTCGTCCCGAGGCTGGCGAAGGCGAGGCGACCGAAGTAGGTCCGGCCGACGAGGATGGCCGACGGGATCTCGAGCATGACGCCCAGGTCGACGGGCCCGGCCGGGCAGCCCTCGCGCCGGAGCTCCTCGGCTGCCCGGTCCGCCAGGGCGAGGAGGAGCTCGACGTCGGACGCGTCGGCGACCATCGGCGCCATGACCTTGGTCCGCGGCCGACCGTCCGGCCCCTCCGCCCCGGCCGCGGCCCGCATCGCCGCCCGGAGCTGGGCGACGAAGAGGTCGGGCCGCTCGACGGCGAGGCGGATCGCCCGTACGCCGAGGAACGGGTTCGCCTCCGCCTCGAGGGGTAGGTAGGGGATCGGCTTGTCGCCGCCGATGTCGAGGAGTCGGATCGTGACCGAGTGGGGGGCGAAGGCGTCGAGGACGGCTCGGTAGGCGGCGACCTGCTCGTCCTCGGAGGGCGGCTCGGGGCGTTCGATGAAGAGGAACTCGGTCCGGAAGAGGCCGACCCCTTGCGCCCCGAGGGCGACCGCCCGGGCCGACTCGTCGGGCGTCCCGATGTTGGCGAGGAGGGTGACCTCGACGCCGTCGCGGGTCACGGCCGGGAGCCGGGCCTCCTCGAGGGCCGTCCGCTCGGCCGCGTCGACGACCGCCCGGCGGGCGGCGTAGCGCCGGGCCGCCTCCGGGTCGGGGTCGAGGACGACCTCGCCGGTCTCGCCGTCGAGGGCGACCTCCCGCGGCGACTCGGCCGTCACGGCCGCCAGGAGCCCGGCCACCCCGACCACGGCTGGGATGCCGTAGGCCCGGGCCAGGATGGCGGCGTGGGCTGTCGGCGAGCCGGCCTCCAAGGCGAGGCCCAGGATCCGGTCCCGGGGCAGGCTCGCCGTGACGGACGGGGCGAGGTCCTCGGCGACGACGATAGCGGGTTCGGCGAGGGACGGCGCCGACTCCGTCCGGCCGAGGACCTCGAGGGCGATCCGGCGGCCGACGTCGGCCAGGTCGGCGGCCCGGGCCGCGAGGAGCTCGTCGCCGAGGGCCCGGAGCTGGGCAGCGAAGCTCTCCGCGGCGCCCACGATGGCGGCGACGGCGTCCTCGCCGCCCGCGATCCGGCTTCGGGCCAGGGCGAGGAGGGCCGGGTCGCGGGCCATCTCGGCCTGGGCCTCGAAGATCGCCGCCTCCTCGGGATGGCCGGCCGCGGCGACCTCGGCGGCGAGCCGCCCGAGGGCCGCCGCCGCCCGCTCGACGGCCGCCTCGAGGCGGGCGACCTCGGCCGGCGCCTGGGCCGGATCGATCGAACCCCCTTCGATCTTCGATGGCGGAGCGACGACGACCATCGGGCCCTGGGCGATGCCGGCCGAGGCCGGCGCGCCGTGGAGGATGCGCATCGGGGAGTACCTCCCTGCCGGGTTCGGAGCGAGACGGGTCCGCCTCCTCGGAGCGACGGGCGCTTCGGCCCGCCAAGGAACGTGTCTATTGTGCTTGCCGGGCGGTCGGCGAGTTGCCATACTTCGACGCTACGGGCTGGGGGACCCGGCGTGGAGGTCGAGGTGAGGAACCTGGAGCTGCGCGAGACCGAGGGTGCCGCGGGTCCGCTTTCCAGCCGGCTGCCGCTGGAGGCGATCCGGGTCGGCGTGTCCGCCGCCGACTGGCGGGCCGCCGTGCAGGCCGTCGGTGCCGCCCTCGTGGCGAGCGGCGCCACCGAGCCCGCCTACACCGACGAGATGATCGCCACCGTCGAGGCGCTCGGGCCGTACATCGTCATCGCCCCCGGGATCGCCCTCGCCCATGCCCGACCTTCGCCGGCCGTGCGCCGGACCGGCTTCGCCATCGTCACCCTCGCCGAGCCGGTCGCCTTCGGCCACGAGACGAACGATCCGGTCCGCCTCGTCGTCGGGCTCGCCGCCCCCGACGAGACCGGTCACGTCGAGGCCCTGGCGACCCTGGCCGACTTCCTGGCCGACGAGGGGCGCCAGCGGGCCCTCCTCGCCGCCCCCGACCCGTCGTCCATCGCCGCCCTCATCGCCGCCTACGAGCGAACCCGTCGCTCGGGTCCAGGACCGGAGGGTGGCCAAGGAGAAAGGAGTGGTGGTATCGCGTGAAGATCCTGGCGGTCTGCGGCATGGGCCTGGGCTCGGGGCTCCTGCTCCGGATGCAGGCCGAGAAGGCCCTCAAGACCCTCGGCGTCGAGGCCGACCTCGAGGTCGCCGACATCGGCACCGCGCGGGCCGCGGCCCAGACCGCCGACCTCATCATCACCTCCAACGAGCTGGCCCAACAGCTCGCGGGGGTCAAGCCGAAGATCGTCACCATCTCGAACTTCATCGACCTCCAGGAGATGGTGACGAAGCTGGGCGCAGCGCTCGGCAAGGGCTGAGCCGAGCCAGCCGCCCGACGGCCGCCTGCCGCGCGGCCCGTCGGTCCGGTCGGAGGGAACAGGGAGACGGCCACCCCTTCCGGTGGCCACGAACAAGGAGGGATCTAGCTTGGATGCCATCACCTACCTCGTCGAGTGGCTCGCCAAGGATGTCTTCGGCCATCCGGAGTACCTCGTCGGCCTGATCACCGCCATCGCCCTCATCGCCTCGCGGAAGGGCCTCGGTGAGATCGTCGGCGGGGCCCTCAAGGCAACCCTCGGCTTCATCATCCTCGGCATCGGTGCCCGGGCGGTCATCTCGGCCCTCGACCCGCTCGGGATCCTCATCACCGGCGCCTTCGGGGTCCAGGGCGTCGTCCCGACGAACGAGGCGATCACGGCCATCGCCAACGAGATCCCGGCCGTGGCGACGAACGTCGCCTTCGCCATGTTCCTCGGGGTCATCCTCGCCCTCGTCCTGGCCCGGCTCACCCCGCTCCGGTACGTCTTCCTCACCGGGCACCACATGCTCTTCATGGCGACGGTCCTCACCGTCGTCCTTTACAACGCGAAGGTCGACAACGTCGTCCAGATCATCGTCGCCGCCATCGGCCTGGCGACGATGATGGTCGTCATGCCGGCCTTCGCCCATCCCTGGATGAAGCGGGTGACCGGCGGCGAGAAGGTCGCCATCGGTCACTTCGGCACCTTCGGCTACATCTCGGCCGGCTTCGTCGGGCAGTTCGTCGGCAAGAGCCGGAGCACCGAGGAGATGGAGTTCCCGGCCGGGCTCCGCTTCCTCCGCGACCCGATGGTCGGGACGGCGGTGGCGATGATCATCATCTACTGGTTGCTCGCCATCGTCCTCGGCGCCCGGGTCGGGGTCGACGCTGCCATCGAGCAGGTCGGGGCGGGCTCGGGTGGAGCCGTCGGGGGCTGGCTCGGCTTCCTGACGACCCAGTTCGGGAACGCCCTCCTCTTCGGCGGCGGTGTCGCCGTCATCCTGCTCGGCGTCCGGACCATCCTCGGCGAGATCGTGCCCGCCTTCGCCGGCATCGCCGAGCGGGTCATCCCGGGCGCCGTCCCCGCCCTGGACTGCCCGGTGACGTTCCCCTACGCCCCGAACGCCGTGATCATCGGCTTTTTGTCGAGCGTCGTCGGCGGCCTCGTCGGCTTCGCCCTCCTGAGCCTCGCGCTCGGGCCCGCCTTCGCCTTGCCGCTCATCCTGCCGGGGATGATCCCCCACTTCTTCACCGGCGGGACGGCGGGCGTGTTCGGGAACGCGACCGGCGGTCGGCGCGGCGCCGTCGCCGGCGGCTTCGTGAACGGGCTCGAGATCACCCTCTTCGCGGCGATCCTCGTCCCGGTCATGAGCGCCATCGGCTTCCAGAACACGACCTTCGGCGACACCGACTTCCAGTGGTTCGGCTTCCTCGTCGGGAACATCGCCCGGCTCGAGGGCATCCTGGCGGCGATCGGCGTCGTCGTCCTCTGCGCCGTCCTCCTCGCCCTGGCCAGCTGGTGGCAGCGCCGCTACGTCGACACCGACTGGGTGCCCGGCGGCGCGCCCGCAGCCCCGGCCCCGGAGACGGCTCGCTCGTAGGACTCGCTCCCAGCAGCGTCGGCCCCCGGCGCCCCGGTCATCGGCCGGGGCGCCGGCTCGTTCGGGGACAGCGGCCCGTTCGGGCGCGCCGGGCCGCGACGTCCACCTCGGCCTCCCCGCTCAACCGTCCGGGTTCATCCCCTCCCGGCTCGCGTCGTCGGCGGGATCCGGCGGCTCCTTCTGGCGCCCCGCCCGGGCCGCATCGCGCCAGAGGGCCGCCGCCCAGCGCCGGGCGTCGTCGAGGAACTCGAAGGGCTTCGCCTCGACGAGCCGCCACTCCCCGAAGGGCGAGAGCTGGAGGGTCAGGGCGTACTGGCCGGGCAGCATCGCCATCGAGAGCCGACTCCGGAGCGGCGGCAGCGTCCAGCCGAAGCGCCACCGCTCGCCGAGCTCGTAGGCGCGGTAGCGGACGGGCGGCTCGGCGACCCGGTACCAGCCGAGCCGGATCGGCTCTTTGAGGAGGTCCTCGACCGGCTCGGGCAGAGCGGGCAGGTTCGCCGTCGCCATCGGTCCCTCGCTAGGACACCGTTCGGGCCGCCTCCGGTGGCGCGGCAACCACCTCGACGAGGGTGCGGGCCAGCGCCCAGGCCCGGGCCGGATCGCCCGGCAGGCGGACTCGGATCACCCCCGTCCCGACGACGACGTCGGCCGGCCCCGTGCCGAGCCCCCGGCCCCGCATCCGGGCGGCGGCGAGGAGGGCGACGAGGTCGGAGCGGGGTCGCGGCGCCGCGAAGCGAACGACGAGCCAGCCGTCCTCCCGGCCGACGGCGGCGATCCCGGCCGCCTCGGCAGCGAGGCGGAGCTCGACGACCTCGAGGAGCCGCTCCACTGGCGGCGGGGGTGGGCCGAAGCGGTCGAGGAGCTCGGCCCGCAGGTCGACGAGTTCGGCCGGCTCGCGAACCCGAGCCAGCCGCCGATAGAGGTCGAGGCGCTGGGCCTCGTCGGGCACGTAGGCCTCGGGGAGGTGCGCCTCGACGGGTAGATCGATGACCGCCGCCGGGGTCTCGCCGGCCGGCGGACGGCCGTCGCGCCGAGCCCGCGCCTCCTCGACCGCCTCGGCGAGGAGGCGACGGTAGAGGTCGAAGCCGACGGCGGCGATGTGGCCCGACTGCTCGGCCCCGAGGATGTTTCCCGCTCCCCGGATCTCGAGGTCGGCGAGGGCGATCTGGAAGCCGGCCCCGAGCTCGGAGGCGTTGAAGATCGCCTGGAGCCGGCGACGGGCCTCGTCGCTCATCCTCGCCCGGGGCCGATAGAGGAGGTAGGCGTAGGCCCGGCGGTTCGACCGACCGACCCGGCCCCGGAGCTGGTAGAGCTGGGCGAGGCCGAGCTGGTCGGCCCGGTCGATGATGATCGTGTTCGCGTTCGGGATGTCGAGCCCCGACTCGATGATCGTCGTGCAGACGAGGACGTCGGCCTCCCCGGCGGCGAAGGCGCGCATGACCTCCTCGAGGGTCCGCTCCGGCATCTGGCCGTGGCCGACGACGATCCGGGCGCCGGGCAGGAGCCGGCGGAGCTGCTCGGCCTGGGCCTCGATGGTCTCGACCCGGTTGTGGACGTAGTAGACCTGGCCGCCCCGATCGAGCTCCCGGAGGATGGCGTCCCGGACGAGGCCGGCCGAGGCTTCGGCGACCCGGGTTTGGATCGGCAGCCGGTCCTCCGGCGGCGTCTCGATGACCGAGAGGTCGCGCAGGCCGGCCAAGGCGAGGTTCAAGGTCCGCGGGATCGGCGTGGCCGAGAGGGTCAGGACGTCGACCTCGCGGCGGAGCTGCTTGAGCCGCTCCTTGGCAGCGACCCCGAAGCGCTGCTCTTCGTCGACGACCACGAGGCCGAGATCCCGGAACTCGACGTCCCGGGAGAGGAGCCGATGGGTGCCGATGACGACGTCGACGCTCCCTGACCGGAGCCCGGCCACGACCCGGGCCTGCTCCGCCGGGGGGACGAAGCGGGAGAGGAGCCGGACCACGAACGGGAAGGCCGCGAAGCGCTGGCTGAAGGTCTGGTAGTGCTGGTCGGCGAGGACCGTCGTCGGCACGAGGACGGCGACCTGCTTGCCCTCCACGACGGCCTTGAAGGCGGCCCGGAGGGCGACCTCGGTCTTGCCGTAGCCGACGTCGCCGACGACGAGGCGGTCCATCGGCCGGCTCGACTCCATGTCCGCCTTCACCTCGGCGAGGGCCCGGAGCTGGTCCGGCGTCTCCTCGTAGGGGAACGACGCTTCGAGCTCCGCCTGCCAGGGCGTGTCCGGCCCGAAGGCGTGGCCGGTCGCCGTTTCCCGGGCGGCGTAGAGGGCGAGGAGCTCCTCGGCCAGGTTCGTGACGGCCCGCCGGACGCGCTGCTTCGTCCGCGCCCACTCGGTCCCCCCGAGGCGCGAGAGGGGTGGCGCCTCGCCGCCGGTGTAGCGGCTGATCCGGCCGAGCTGCTCGACGGGCACGAAGATCCGGTCGCCACCGGCGAAGGCGAGCTCCACATAGTCCCGGGCGTCGCCGCTGCCCGTGCTCCGGCGGACCATCCCCTCGTAGCGGGCGATGCCGTGGTCGACGTGGACGACGAGGTCGCCGGAGCTGAGCCGCTCGAGGACATCGCGCGGGACGACCCGCCGCCGGACCTTCGGCCGCCGGACCCGGACCGCCCCGAAGAGCTCGCGGTCGGTGACGAAGACGAGCCCCTCCGGGCCGCCGGAGAAGCCACCGTTCAGGCTCCGCTCGACGAGGACGACCGCCCCGGGTGGCGGCGGCTCCCGGACGACGAGGGTCGGGCCGACCATCCGTCCGGCCTCGGCGAGGAGCTCGGCGAGCCGTGGCGCCTGATCGGAGGCGACGACGATCCGGGGCGCCGTATCGGTCGTCCCCCACGCGGCGGGGTCGGCGAGCCAGCGCTCGATGGCCTCGGCTAGGCGCGGCGCTCCGCCCGGCGGAAGGGCCGGCTCACGCCAAGCGAAGGGCGCCTCCAGGACCCGGGTCGCGGCCGGTAGGAGGACGGCCTCGGACTCGGCCGGTGGATCGGACTGCCAGGTCAAGCCGAGGAGGGGTCGTCGGGCGAGGGCCGCCCGGACGCGGTCCGGGTCTGGGTAGGCCGCCGGCCAGCCCTCGGGAAGCTCGCCGGCGGCGACGAGCTCGGCCCGCCGCTCCGTGGCCTGATCCCAGAGGAAGGCGGCGCTGTCGGCGATCTCCGTCGGCTCGTCGAGGACGACGAGGTCGTCGGGGGCGAGGTGGTCGAGGCCCGTCGCCGGAGCGAGGAGCGGCGCCCAGACCTCGGCTGCGTCGGCGAGGTCGACACTGCCCCGCCCCGACCCCGCCGCCCGGTCCAGGGCCTCGAGGAAGCGAGCCAGGTCACGGGCGAGGCGGTCCGGCAGGCGCCCGGGATCGAGGCCGACGGCGGCGAGGCGCCCGGCGAGACCGCGCCCGCCGTCCCGGGGGACCAGGAACTCCGTCGCGGGGAGGAGGACGAGGCGATCGACGGGGGCGACGGTCCGCTGATCGGCCGGTTCGAAGTGGCGGAGCGATTCGACCTCGACGCCGAAGAACTCGATCCGGACCGGGAGCTCCGCCGAGGGCGGGAAGACGTCGACGATCCCGCCCCGCCGGGCGAACTCGCCCCGGCCGGCGACCTCCATCGTCGGCTGGTAGCCGACCCGGAGGAGCTCGGCGAGGAGGCGCTCGGGCGCAAGACGGCTCCCGGGCCGAAGCTCGAGGGGGACGGCCGGGAGATCATCGGGGGCGAGGGTCGGCTGGAGGAGGGCCGCCACGCTGGCGACGAGGACGCGGGCCCGACCGGCCCGCCAGCCGGCGAGGGCCGCCACCCGAGCCGCCGTCTCGTCGGCGACGAGCTCGCTCCGCTCGTAGGCGAGGGCCGTCCGGGGCTCGAGAACGGCGACGGCGGCCGGATCGCCGAGCCAGGCCGCCAGCTCCTCCGCGACGCGGTCGCCGACCTCGGCGTCCCGGACGAGCCAGCAGATCCGGCGGCCCGGCCGAGCGCCGACGAGGGCCGCCCCGAGGTAGGACTTGGCGCCGTGGGGGACGGAGGTCAAGAGGAGCGGTCCGGCGAGGGCGGCCACGAGGCGCTCGAAGGCCGCCTGGCGCCCGAGGAGGGGCGGCAGCCCCGACAGATCCGGGATCCGCCGCCCGGCCCCTGCCGTCGGGGCCGCTTCAGGGCCTCGCGGGGCCGGCCGGGCGAGGGCGCCGGTCATCGCTCGCGCTCCTCCGGCCGGAGGACCCGCCGCCAGCCCGTCGCCGTCCGCCGGATGCCGTCGGGGCCGGCGGGGCCACCGACTTCGCCGGCCGCGGGGAGGCCGGGCCCGTGGGCCGCCAGGGCGAAGGTGTTCCAGCGGTTCGCAGCTCGGTTCGTCCCCTCCCGGGCCCAGGTCTCGACGGCGTCGGCCGCGGCGTCGAGGAGCTCGTCGAGACGGGCCCGCTCCTCGGCCGAGAACTCGCTCAGGACGTGGTCGACGGCGTCGCGGTCGGGTTCGCCGATCCCGATCCGGAGGCGGCTGAAGCGCTCGCTCCCGAGCTCGTCGATGATCGAAGCGAGCCCGTTGTGGCCGCCGGCGCTGCCGCCTTCCCGGAAGCGGAGGCGGCCGAAGGGGAGGGCGAAGTCGTCGACGACGACGAGGAGGTCCGAGAGCGGCGCCCGCTCCCGGGCGAGGACCTTCCGGACGGCACGACCCGAGTCGTTCATGTAGGTGAGCGGCTTGACGAGGAGGAGGTCGAGACCCCGGTACCGGCCGCCGACGACGCGGGCGGCGTCCCGCTCGCGGCCGCGCTCGCGCCAGCCGGCCCGCTCGACGATCCGGTCGAGGACGAGCCAGCCGATGTTGTGGCGCGTTCGGGCGTACTCCCGCCCGGGGTTGCCGAGTCCGACGACGATCTTCATCCCCGCTCCTTCGGCCGCCGGCGGCGGCTGGACATGCAAACGAGGCCCGATCCCATCGGGAGGGGCCTAGCGGGATGGTACCCGGCCCGCCGTTGCGGCTCCACGGCCGCGAGGCGGACGGCCCGGCGTCCGGGTCGGTCCGGCCGTCAGCCGACCCCGGCCGTCCCGTCGAGGCCGAGGAGCCGTTGCTCGAAAGCCCGCATCGCCGTGCCCTCGTCCGGGTCGGCATGGTCCCAGCCGCAGAGGTGGAGCGTGCCGTGGACGACGAGGAGGCGGAGCTCGTCGGCCGGGGACCAGGCGCGATCGCCGGTCTGCCCGCCGCGGCCGCTCGTCGCCTGCTCGATCGCCCGCTCGACCGAGACGACGACGTCGCCGAGGTGGATCCGGCGTCCCGGCGGCAGGACGAACCCCTCGCCGGGCAGGGTCGGCGGCACGCCCGTGACCGTCGGGCTCCGACCCCGATCGGGATCGGGCTCGTGGGCCGGGTACGCCTCGGGCGGGAGGAGCGGGAAGGAGAGGACATCCGTCGGCCCGGGCTCGCCCATGTGGGCGGCGTTCAGCTCGGCGATCTCGGTGTCGTCGGCGAGGATGAGCCCCACCGACGCCGGGGCCGGTGCCCCCGCGGCGGCGAGGGCGCGGGTGCAGGCCTCGACGAGGGCGGCATCCGGGAGGACCCGGGGCACGCCCGACCGGACGACGAGGTCGATCCGCCAGGGCGGCCGGTAGATCGATCGCCGCCGCTCGAACCGCTCGCGACGAGGCCGCCCGCGGCGCCCGCTCACGACCCGCGCGGTCCGCCCCGCCCCGCCCGGCGCGCCTCGATCTCGACGATCTTGTTCTGGGGGTAGGCGATCCGCTGGTGGTACATCCCGAGGAGCTGGCTGACAAAGGCCTCCCGGATCCGCTCGATGTCGCGAAGGGTGAGGTCGCACTCGTCGAACTGGCCATCGGTGAGCCGCTCCTCGATGATCCGGTTCACCATCGCCCGGATCGTCACCTCGTCCCGCGAGGTGAGCGAGCGGACCGAGGCCTCGACGCCGTCGGCGAGCATGAGGATCGCCGCCTCGCGGCTCTGGGGCTTCGGTCCGGCGTGGCGGAAGCGCCGCTCGTCGACGGCGTCGGCCGCCCGGCGGCCCTCGGAGGTCTCGAGGCCGCCGTACGGCGCCGCCGCGAGCTCACGGGCCTTCGCATAGAAGTAGCTCATGAGGGCCGTCCCATGGTGCTGGGGGATAAAGGCGATGAGCGTCTTCGGGAGCCGGTACTGGTAGGCGATGTCGATCCCGTCGGCGACGTGGGCTTTCAGGAGCTGGGCCGATTGCTCGGGTGGGAGCTGGTCGTGGATGTTCTGCCCGCCGGACTGGTTCTCGATGAAGGCGACCGGGTTGGCGAGCTTGCCGATGTCGTGGTAGTAGGCGGCCACCCGGGCGAGGAGGGGGTCGGCGCCGATCGCCTCGGCCGCGCGTTCGGCGAGGTTGCCGACCATGAGCGAGTGGTGGTACGTCCCCGGGGTTTCGAGGAGGAGGCGGCGGAGGAGCGTCTGGGACGGGTTCGCCAGCTCGAGGAGCTGGAAGACGGTCGTGATGCCGAAGAGATTGCCGAGGACGGCGAAGCTCCCGACGGCCGCGATCGCCGCCCCGCCGGCCGAGAGGCCGGACGCCGCCCAGAGCTCGAGGATCCCGCGCAGGTCCCGTTCGCCGAGGAGGGCGAAGGTCGAGACGACGAGGACGTTGGCGACGAGGATGGCGAGGCCGGCCTGGACGAAGTCGTGCAGCCGATCGCCACGGCGGATGCCGAGGATCCCGGCGAGGCCGCCGAGGAGGACGTAGGTCGCCAGCTCCTGGGAGCCACCGGAGAGGCCGCCGGCCACGACGGCCAGGACGACCGTGAGGAGGGTCGCCGCCCAGGCGTCGACGAGGATCGTGGTCAGGATCGCCGCCGCCGCCGTCGGGACGAAGAACGGCAGGATCGCCCGGCCGGCGGTGACTTTCAGGGCGACGGCGGCGAGGACGAGGAGGAGGGAGACGAGGAGGAGGACGTTCGTCCGATGCCAGAAGGTCGGCCGGAAGCGCCAGAACCAGGCCAGGAAGGGAACGACGGCGAGGGCGGCGAGGAAGACGTAACCGACGAGGCGGGCGACGTCGGGTCGAGCCTCGTCGAGGCCGAAGGCCACGATCTTCTCGTAGGTGAAGGCGTCGATGGGTTCGCCCCGGCGGGCGATGATCTCGCCCCGCTGGACCGAGACGACGAGAGGGCTGACGGCCTCGGCGGCCCGGTCGCGGGCCTGGTTCGTCAGCTCCTCGCTGTACGAGCTGTTCGGCACGAGCAGGGGACCGACGAGCTCGGCGGCGAGCTCCGCCTCGGCCGGCGAGAGGCCGACCATCCGACCGGCGAGGCGGGCCCGGACCGCCGCGACCTCGGTATCGCGGAGCTCGGACCGTTCGACGGTGTCGAGGACGCGGGCAGCCTCGTCTCGGACGGCCGCCCAACGCTCCGGGGTGAGCTTGCGGAGGGTCATCCGAGCAGCCTCGCTCAGCTCGTTGGCGAGAACCCCGGCGAGGATCTGGTCCCGCTCTTCGGGCGTCAGGGGCGCAACGAAGGCCGCCTCGATGGGGCCGATCCGGCGGGCGTACTCGGCCGCCTGCTCGGCGGCGACGGCGGCGGCGTTCTCGGGTGTGTAGTCGTACTGGGGCGGGACGGCGTCTCGCGCCGCTTGGCGGACCGCCTCGGTCCGGACCTGGCT
>DAOTYQ010000077.1:0-3167 GCA_034434735.1 Chloroflexota bacterium | reverse complement strand
TCAGTCCCAGCCCCCCGGCGAGGATCGCCGGTTCCGGCGCCATGAGGGGCGGCGGCGCGCCGGCCGGATCGGTGTTGACCGGGAACTGGAAGGCGTAGATGTAGGTCGGCAGGATCCCCTGGTAGGCGTTGTGGACGGCCGCCGGGAGCGGCAGGGCGGCGACGTTCGGGTACACGACGACGAAGACGACGCCGATGACGAGGAGCGCCCCGCCGACGAAGCGGCGCGGGTCGCGGGCGCCGACGACGAACCAGGCCCCGAGGCCCAAGGGGACGAGGAGGAGGAGCGCGACGAGCTCGCTCTGGAAGCCCCGGACGGCGAGGAGGACCGTCTCGCCGAGGACGGCGTTGACGACGAGGAGGCCGACGAGGGCGCCCACCGCCGTGGCGGCGAGGACGACGAGCCGCCGAACCGGCTGGGGCCGACCGTCCGGTCCGGGGAGGTCGAGGCGGAGGAGCTGCCAGAGGAGGACGACGAGGGCAAGACCGAGGACGACGACGAGCCCGGCCACCTGGGCGGTCACGACGAGCTCGCCCGGGTTGCCGACGCAGGCCGGCGAGTTGGCGTAGACGCGCTCCACCCCGACGAACCAGCAGAGGGGACTCTTGAAGAGCCAGAGGAGGCCCGGACCCAGGATGGCGAGGCCGGCCGTCGCCCGGGCGAGGAGCCAGGTCCGAGGCGACGGCCCATGCCAGAGCTCGGCGAGGAAGTAGGCGAGGGCGAGGAGGGCGAAGGGCAGGATCGTGTACCAGTGGTACTGGAAGGTCGCCCGATCGATCCGGGCCCAGGGGATCCAGAGCGAGAAGAAGAGGACGACGACGAGGGCGAGGCCGAGGCTGCGCCGGGCGAAGGCCTGCCAGGTGGCGAAGCCGACCGCCGGGACGGCGAGCCACCAGCTCGCCAGGTTGCCGTGGTCGTAGATGGCGGCGGCGGTGTTGCCGGCGAAGCTCCCCTGGTAGAACCAGACGGGCTTCAGATCGAAGGGCCAGGCCCACCAGGGCGAGGAGGCGGCATGGGTGGCCCGGAGGTTGTTGTGGTAGTCGTACATCGCCCGGGTCAGCTCGACGAGGGTCTGGCCGGTGTGGCCCGGCGGCCAGCCGGGGACGAGCTGATGGCCGTCGAGCATCGCCCACGGCAGATACGAGGCGACGTAGACGCCGAGGGGGATCCCGACGAGACAGACGCCGACCCAGAGGAGCGGCAACCCGGCCCCCGCCCCCGGTCGGAGCCAACCCGTCAGCGGGTCGGCGGGAGGCGGCAAGAGGCCGCGTGGATCGTCCGGCTCGGGCGGCGGCGCGAAGGGGCCGAAACCGAGCCGACCGGCGACGGCGAAGCCGAGCCAGACGAGGATCGAGCCGGCGAGCAGGGCGGCCGCGAGGGCGACCGGGGCGACGACGACCGGCCCGAGGACGACCGGCTCGCCCGTCCGGCCGAGGGCGACGGCGACGAGGAAGACGCCGACCCCGAGCGCCGCCGGCCCGCCGACGGCGAGGCGGACCTCCTCCTCGCTCCAGGCGACAGGGTGGAGGACCGCCGCCGCCGTGGCGGCCAGGGTGACGGCGACCATGATGAGGAGGAAGGTCAGGTTGCCGCCGCTCGTCGCCCCAGCCGGGACGCTCAGGCCTAGGTAGCCGAGGACGGCGGTGATGACGACGAGGGCGGCGAGGACGAGGATCCGGCCGAGGGCCGAGCGGGCGAGGACGAGGATCCCGAGGCCGCCGATGGCGTAGGCGGCGACCCACTTGCTCGCCAGGGCGAGGCCGAGGAGGAGGCCGACCACGGGCATGGCGAGCCAGAAGGCGATGGCCCGCCGCCAGATCCCGAGCCAGAGGACGGCGAAGAGGGTGACCGCGGCGACGATGAAGAGGCCGACGTAGACGTCGTTCATGCCGATCCGCGACTGGACGAAGAGCATCGCGTCGGCGAGGACGAGGACGGCGAGGATCGCGGCGACCGTCCGACGGGCGAAGAGGAGCCGCGCGAGGACGTAGAGGAGGGCGGCCGTGAGGACGCCGGCCAGGACGCCCGGGAGGCGCCAGGCGAAGGCGTGCCGACCGGCGTCGACGAGGGCGAGCCGCCCGTCGGCGGCCAGGACGAGGATCGCCTGCCGGTCGGCCGAGGGGTAGCGCGGCGCGGCGTCGACGACCCAGGCGGCCGGCTCGAAGGGAAGGCGGGCGTCGGCGTAGACGGCGTTGGCGTGGGGCTCGACGACGTAGATCGTCCGGCCGCCGCCGTCGGGCGCGTCGCCGAGGACGTGGACCATCCGGCTCGAGGGATCGAAGCGGACGTCGACGACCCGAGCCGGCATCGGGAAGCGCGACTCGTAGCGGGGCACCTCGGTCGGGCCCTGCCCGAGGTCGACGACCGCGACGTCGCTCCCGGCGGCGACGTAGAGCTTCGGGCTGTCGAGCCCCGAGACGAGGGCGAGGCCCGTCGCCGGCATCTCGAGGGCGACGGTCGTCCGGACGTCGGCACCGAGGGCGGAGAGGATCGTCAGCCCCCTCGTCCCGGCGACGGCGATCTGCGGGCGCGTCTCGATGGAGAACCCGACGAGGCGGCCGTCGTCGATGGCAGCCTGGACGGCGTCACGGGTCCCGGCGTCGCGGATCGGGGCGAGGGGGACCGGCCCCTCGGCCGTCGAGCGGAGCCGCTCCCGAAGCAGCTCGACGTCGGCACCGACGAGGCCGGCCAGGGTCGTCGCCGCGGCGCCCGAGTCGGGGACCTCGAGGGGCCAGGCCGCGACGATCTCGACGGTCCCGGCCGGGGCGAGGGCCGCCGCCCCCTCGACGATCGTCCGCCCGAGCTGGGCCCCCGTCGCCCCGTCGAGGGAGACGACGACCCCACCCGCCAGCCGGGCGAGCAGGGCCGCCCCGCCGTCCGTCGCCAGGAGCTCCTCGATCGGCGCCCCGAGGGCGGCGAAGGGGTGGAGCGCGGCTGCCGGATCCACCGACGCCCCCGTCCGGAGGAGGTCGAGGGTCGCCGCCGTGTCGAGGACGAGGATCGTCCCGCTCGTCGTGCCGACGAAGAGGCGATGCCCGGCGCCGTCGACGGCGAGGGCGGCGGCACCGGGGACGGGGATCGTCGCGGGGCGCTCGCGGGTCGCCAGGTCGTCGACGACGACCTCGGCCCCGGTCGCCGTGTAGAGGCGGTCGCCGGCTCGGGCCCCC
>DAOTYQ010000076.1:0-21455 GCA_034434735.1 Chloroflexota bacterium | reverse complement strand
GACCTCGCCTCGGACTTCCAGGTCATCTATCTGACCTGCTCCGATCGCTACGACGCCAAGGCCGACGCCGTCGTCGAGCTGCCGCCGCCGAGGGTCGTCGACGATGGGCGGGTGGAGGTGCCGCCGCCCTGGGCGGCCCAGGAGCCGAGCCCCTCGGCCGGGACCGGCGCCGCCACCGCCTCGGGGAACTCGGCACCCCGGGCCGGCGGTCCGGCGAGGGCGGTCTGAGCGGCCCGATCGGGCCCGAGGCGGCGACCGTCGCCCTCGGGCTCTCCTCGGCCCTTGCCTGGGGTGCGGCCGACTTCGGGGGCGGTCTCGCCAGCCGGCGGGGCGTCCTCTTCGGGGTCGTCCTGCTGACCCTCCTCGTCGGGACCGGCGTCTCCTTCGTCATGGCGGTCCTTCGGGCAGAACCCGTGCCCAGCCCGGCCGACGTGGCCTGGGCGCTCGGGGCGGGGGTCGCCGGCGGGATCGGGATCACGGCCCTCTACGGTGGCCTGGCGGCCGGTCGAATGGGCGTCGTCGCCCCGGTCACGGGGCTCATCGCGGCGACCATCCCGGTCCTCGTCGGGACCGTCGTCGAGGGCGTGCCGCGGCCCTTCGTCGCGGTCGGGATCGGCGTCGCCCTCGTGGCGGTCGTCCTCGTCGGCCGGACTCATGATCCGGAGGACGGCCCGAGCGGCCTGCCGTACGGCCTTCTGGCGGGGGCTGGGATCGGTGCCTTCAACGTCTTCGTCGCCCAGTTCGGGGAAGGGCGCGTCTTCGGCCCCTTCACCATCGTCCGGCTCGTCGAGGTCGTCCTCATCGGCGCCGTCATCCTCGTGGCTCGGCGGCCGTGGCGTCTGGCGCGTCCGCTCCTGGCTCCGGTCGCCCTGGTCGGGGTCCTCGACACGGCCGGGAACGCCTTCTTCATCGGCGCGACGCAGTTCGGGCGCCTCGACGTGGCGGCGGTCCTCTCGTCGCTCTACCCGGTGACGACGGTGATCCTGGCCATCGTCCTCCTCCGCGAGCGGGTGACCCCGAGCCACGCCCTCGGGATCGGGCTGGCGGCGGTCGCGGTCGGGCTCATCGCCGGGGGGTAGGGCGGACCCGCCTCCACGTCGGAGTTCGGCGTCGGACCTGGGCCGATCGATCATGCAAGCTGTCGGATGGAAAGGCTTGACAGAGAGAGAGAGACAATCGCGGCCGAACGGGCCGGTGCGGATGTTAGGGGGTGGACGATGCAGCGACGAACGGTTCCTGTCACGACGGCGTTCGTGATCGGCGGTGGCTTCATCCTGGTGATGGTGGCAGCGGCCCTTGCCCAGAGCGATCCGGCCGAGCTCCCGGCGCCGCTCCTCGATGACAGCGTTCCCGCCTGGCAGGTGCACGCGGAACCTGGCCCGGTCATCGACGCCGCCGCAGCCCAAGACGCGGCCCTCCGTGCAGGCGGCGACCCCGACGCGGTGGTCATGTCCACTCAGCTCCTCACCTATGAGGCCGCGCGGGTGTCGGTCGGGAGCGGCAACAACCTCAGCCTCGGGCCGGACCGCCAGGTCTACCTGGTCACCTTGCGCGGCGACTTCATCTTCCGCCGTCATCCACCCGGGCTACCGGACCGGAACGCCGGAGCGATCTATGTGATCGTGGACGCGCCGACCGGCGAGGTGATGTCTGTGGGCGAGCTGCCGGGGGATTGACCGGTCGGCGAACCTCGACCTCGACCCGGCTCTGGAGGGGACGAACACAGGAAGGGGGAGACTGGTCCGACCGCCACCGCGCTGCCCCGTTACCACGCTTTCTGGAACGGGTACTACCACTTGACGCGCGAGGAGCGCGACACCGTCCGCATCTACCAGGTCCACATCCGGCCGACGAACTGACGGGGAGGTCGAGCGATGGACGCCAACGAGGCGACGCCGTCACATTCGGGACCTCCTCCCGGCGCGGCTCCCTCCCGTCTGCGCTCCGCTCTGCTCATCGTCGCGGGTCTGGCTGCCGCCGCGGCGCTGCTGGTCGCCTTCCTCCCCCGAGGTGTCACTGGATCCGACGTCGGTGACATCCGCGCGGCCGTGGCCGACGCGATCCTGGCCCTGAACCGGGACGAGATTCTCCCGCCGGACGTCCGGCCCGGGCACTTCACCGCGGCGGACCGCGCGCGGCTCCGGGCCGCGAGCCGCTCGAACCTTGCCGCCCACTTCGCCGGCCAGGCGCTGACGAACATCCTCAGGAACCACCTCGAGTGGATCGACCGGATGGCGGTCGATCCGCACGAGAGCTGGGGGATCTTCTTCGAGCTCCGCTGTGTCGACATGGAGGAGCCCCCGCGACCCGGCTCTCGAGTCGAACCTCGACGTCAACCCTGCGCCCGAGGCCACGAAGTTCATCCCGTCCGAGCGGCCCTTCGTTCCACCGCCCCTGCCCTGAGCGGGTCGCTCAGCCCGGAACCTCGAGCCAGCCCTCCCGAAGGGCCCGGGCGACGAGTTCCGTCCGCGACGCGCAGTCGAGCCGCTCGAAGAGGCGCCGGAGATGGGTCTCCACGGTCCGGGCCCCGATCCCGAGAGCCGCCCCGATCTCGTCGTTCGTGCGGCCCTCGACGAGGAGGCGGACGACGTCGCGCTCGCGGGGCGTGAGCCGGACGACCGGAGCCCCGTTCGGCCGGCGGGCGAAGGCGAGGCCACCCGCCGCCGCCCGCCGGATCGCCTCGACGAGCTCGGCGATGGGCGCCGTCTTCAGGACGAGGCCGGCGGCACCCAGGCGGAGCGCCGCGTCGACGTACTGCGGGTAGTCGTAGGCGGTGACGACGACGACCGCGGGCAGCGGCCTCGGATGGCCGAGCCCGTCGCGCCCGAAGAGGTCGAGGCCGCTCTCGGCCCCGAGCCGGATGTCGAGGAGGAGGACGTCGACTCGGTCGGGGTCGAGGAGCTCGTCCGCCTCGTCGAGGCGCCCGGCCGTCCCGACGACGGCGACGTCGGCCTCGCGCTCGAGGAGGGCGGCGGTCCCGTCGCGGACGACGGGGTGGTCGTCGACGATGGCGACCCGGATCGGTCGAGGCGATGCCGTCGCGGGTCCGTCGCCCGGAGTCGGTGCGGGTCCGTCGCCCGGAGTCGCCGTCGCCGGTCGGCCGCCCGATCCAGGGCCCCGCACCGCGTCGTCGCTCCGCTCGGCCATCCGAACCCGCCGCTCGTGCTAGCGCGGCCGCCACTCGAGGGCGACGTGGGTCCCGCCGGCCGGCCAGCGACGGACGTCGAGGATCGCCCCGATCTGCTCGGCCCGCTGCTCCATGGCCAGGAGGCCGAAGTGTCCGCCGACTCTCGCCGCCTCGGCGGCGCCCGGGTCGATGCCCGGCCCCGAGTCGTCGACGCTGAGCGTCGCTCCGCTCGGACTCGTCCGGTAGCGAACGACGATCGGCGGCCGGCCGTGCTTGACGGCGTTGGCGAGGGCCTCCTGGGCGACCCGGAAGAAGGCCAGCTCGACTTCCGGCGGTAGGCGGGTGCCGTCGTCCCGCTCGAGCCGGACCTCGCCGCCGGCGAGCCGCTCGACCCGAGCGACGAGCCATTCCAGGGCCGGGCCGACACCGAGGTCGTCGAGGATCGGAAGGCGGAGCTCGCCGGTGATCGCCCGGAGGCGTTCGGCGACCCGGCGGGCGGTCGTTGCCGCGTCGGCGGCCCCTGCGGCGTCGAGGCGACGAACGAGGAGGGTGAGCTCCTGGAGGACGTCGTCGTGGATGTCGGCTGCGATCCGGGCCCGTTCGGCCTCGGTGGCGGCGACGATGAGATCCCGCTGGAGGGCGGTCCGGGAGGCGAGGCGGGCGAGGGGTCGAACGGTGAAGCGCTGCGCGGCGAGGAGGCCGGCGAGCCAGACGAGGAGCGGGCCGAAGAGGACCCCGCCGCCCGGAGCGGCGAGGGGGAGGGCGGCGACGGCGGGCGTCAGGCCGAGGGCCGGCGCCTCGATGGCCTCGACGACGCGTCCGGAGGTGGGACTCCCGTCGGCGAGGCGGCCGCCGGTCGTCGAGCGGGCGGCGGCGATCCCGGGGATGGCCGCTGCGAGCCCGACGCCGAGCCACTGCGCGACGAAGGCGGACCGATCGAGCCCGACCAGGACCAAGAGTCCGCCGACGAGGCCGGCTGTCGCGGCCGCTGCGCTCGCCAGCCGGACCGCCCGACGGGGCTCGGGGCCGTCGACGAAGGTGCTGAGACCGTCGGCCAGGGGGAGGATCGCCGCCGGGAGGAGGATGGCGGTGAGGAGGTAGCCGACGCCCGACGCCGTTGCCTGGACCGGGAAGAGGAGGAGGGGCCCGCCGGCAGCCGACGCCGTCGGCCAGGCGAGGCGCCGGAGCCGGTCGCCGGCCCGACCGCTGGCCAGCCACCACCATGCCCCGACGAGGAGGACGAGGCCGGCGACGAAGGCACCCCGGCTCGAGGCGAAGCGGTCGGTGGTCTCGAAGACGGAGGTTCGGACCGTCGGCCCGCCCTGGCCCGCCAGCAGCGGGGCGAGCGACCATGACCAGGTCGCCTCCACGCTCCAGATCTGGTCGCTGCTGATGGAATAGGGGACCTGAGCGGACCTCGGATCGCCCTGGTCGGTAACGCCCGGGACCGGGACGAGGAGCTGATCGTTGAAGCCGATCACGATCATGCCGGGCTTGAGCCCGCGTTGGGCGGCTTCGCTCCAGGGTGCTACGGCGGCGACGACGAGGACCGGCCGACCGTCGGGGTCCGTTCCCGCCGAGAGGGTGACCCCGCGATCGACGCCGCCGGCAATGACCGTGATCGTGGCGAGGCTGGCGATGACGACGAGGACAGCCCAGGCGACGGCGTCCCGGAGGCGCGCGTCGAGGGGCTCGGCGGCGAGACGCCGGAGCGCTTCGGCGTCCCGGGCCCGGCGGAGGAGGCGGCGGCCGCCGTCGACCCAAGCCCGGTTGAGGCTCGACCCGAGGGCGGCCAGGGCGGGAGCGGAGGCCGCGGCTGCTTCAGCCCGGGTCGGCACGGCCGCGGCCGGCGGCGACGGCGCCGCGGGGCCATCCGGCCGGGGAGCGGCCGGCGGGGGGTTCGCCGCAGGGTCGGCTACCGGGTCCACTGCCGGCGGCTGCGCTCCGCTCACGGCCTCGCTGGGCGACCGGAACTGCTCCACGGTCCCGACGGTAGCAGAGCCGAGACCGGGTCGCCGTCCGGAGAATCCCGCAGCGCCGCCCCGGCCGCGGCACCGCCGGGCGTGGGCCGACCTGCTCCCGACCTGCCCCCGACCCTCGGCGCTGGCAGGAATCGCGGGGTGGGCGCAGAATCACGGTCGGGCCCGGTGCGGCCCCCCGCGCCGGAGGCCGGCCGTCCGCGTTCCATCCGGCGGCCCCAGGGAGCGATCATGACCCGAATCATCATCTACACGGGCAAGGGCGGAGTCGGAAAGACCAGCCTGGCCGCCGCCACGGGGCTGCTTACCGCCGAGCGGGGCGCGCGGACGATCGTCGTTTCGACCGATGCCGCCCACAGCCTCGCCGACGCCTTCGACCAACCCCTCGGGCCCGAGCCGACGCCGGTCGGCCCGAACCTCTGGGGCCAAGAGTCCGACGTCTTCCACAACGTCTCCAAGTACTGGGGCACGATCCAGGCGTACGTGTCCGCCCTCTTTCAGTGGCGGGGCCTCGACGCCGTCATGGCCGAGGAGATGAGCATCCTGCCCGGGATGGACGAGCTGGCCAGCCTCCTCTGGATCGCCGAGCACCACGACCGCGGCCGCTACGACGTCATCGTCGTCGACGCGGCGCCCACCGGCGAGACCCTCCGCCTCCTCTCGCTCCCCGAGGCCGGCCGCTGGTGGATCGAGAAGATCTACCCGATCCAGCGCCGGGTCGCCGAGCTGGCGAGTCCGATCGTCGGGCGCCTGACCGGCATGCCGACCCCGGGGCGCCGGGTCTACGAAGCGGGCGAGGAGCTCTTCCACCGCCTCGAGCACATCCACGAGCTCCTCACCGATCCGGAGCGGTCCTCGATCCGGGTGGTCCTGACCCCGGAGAAGATGGTGATGAAGGAGGCCCAACGCTCCTTCACGTATTTCCACCTCTACGGCTATCCCGTCGATCTCGTCATCTGCAACCGCGTCCTCCCCGAGGACGCCGGGCCGTACTTCGCCGCCTGGCGGGAGGCCCAGCGGCGCGCCTGGCCCGACATCGAGGCCGCCTTCGCCCCGGTCCCCGTTCGACCGGCACCGTTCCTCGATCAGGAAGTCGTCGGAGAGGCGATGCTCCGCGAGCTCGGGCGAGCGGTCTTCGGGGACACGGACCCGACCGAGTTCTTCTTCCGCGGGCGGCCGTACGTCGTCCGTCGGGACGACGACGGCTTCGTCCTGGAGCTCCAGCTGCCGTTCGCGTCCCGAGACGCGGTCCGCTTGACCCGCTTCGGCGACGAGCTGGTCGTCGGCGTCGGGAGCTGGCGGCGAAACCTCATCCTGCCCCGCATCCTCGTTGACCGGCCGACCCTCGGGGCGAAGTTCGACGATCACACCCTCACCATCCGCTTCGGTGACCCCGACCTCGCCTCGGTCGCCCGGTCCGGGCAGGGCGCAGCAGGCGAGCAGGGAAACGTCCCGCATGATCCTCAAGAAAGCGTCCCGAAAGGAGGTCGCGACGATGAGCGCTGACGAGACGGCCGAGCTCCGAGCCCGCGTGGCGGAGCTCGAAGAACGGCTGGCGGCGCTGGAAGCGCAGGGCGGCGCAGAGATGGCCGGCGAGGGCCTGCTCGCCCACCTCGTTCCGCCGGAGGCTCGACGGCACCTCCGAGCGGCGCGGCGCGAGCAGCTCCTGGCGGCCCGGGCGATCCTCGATCGCTGGATCAGCCGGCTCGAACGGGATCCCGGCGAGCGCCTGCGCCGGCGGGAGAGCATCCCGGTCGAGTAGGTCGCCGGGGCGAGCCGCCCATCACCCGGGCCGCCGGCGGACGACCCGGGCTGCCGCGACCTCGGCTGGCGATCGAAGCCGGTGGATGGCCGCGAACCCCTCCTCGTCGAGGGCGCCTCGGGCGAGGGCGGCCGCCAGCGTCCGCCACTGCCGCTCCACGACGGCGGCCTCGACGACCCGACCCGCTCGCCGGGCGTTCTGCTCGAGGACCGTCGCCAGCGGGAGCTCGAAGACGATCGCCACGGCCGGGATGCCGGCGGCGGTTGCCCGCCGCAGGAGCGCCCGTCGGGCCGCACGGGTCACGTTCGTGGCGTCGACGACCGTCAGCCGTCCCGCGGCAAGCCGTCGCTCGACGATCCGGTGGAGGACGGCGAAGGCGGCCGGGCTCACGGTCTGGTCCGCCTCGTCGCGGCCGATGAGGCCGCGGAGCTCGTCAGAGGAGACGACCTCGTCGGGGGCGAACTCACGGGCGGCGAAGGTCGACTTCCCCGAGCCCGCCGGTCCGACGAGGAGGACGAGGGCGGGGTCGGGGATCTCGAGGCCGGGCATCCGGGGACATCATGCCCGACGGGGTCGCGGCCGGCGCGGGCGACCGAGGGCGCCGGTACGGCTCAGGCGGGCCGGGTCGGCGCCTCGCCGCCGAGGAGCGCTCGGACCCGAAGCCCGAGGCCGGCGCCGACACGACCCCCGCCATCGCCGACCCAGCGCCCGACGAGGGACGTCGCCGCGGCCTCCCGGTCGACGAGGGGGAGGACGGCGAGGAGCATCGCCAACGAGCCGTACCAGAGCGCTGGGAGGGCAAGGACCGAGGCGACCGGGACGGTCCAGCGCCGGTCGGTCCGGGCGCCCCAGACGACGAGGACGACGGCCGCCGGGAGCCGGACGGCGAGCGGGATCGGGACGGCCGCCCAGGTCGGTGGGCGGCCAGCGTTGCGGACGAGGACCTCGATCCAGTCGAGCCAGGCCGCCGGCATCGCCAGCGCCGAGGTGGCGACGACGAGGGCCGTGGCGAGGAGGGCGAGCCCGAGGGAACGCCACTCGCGGCGGACGGCGAACCAGAGGAGCCCGACGCCCGGCGTCACCTTCGTCAAGAGGACGAAGGCCCACGTCGCCGGCCACCGGAAGCCGAGGACGATGGCGACGGCGAGGAGGAGGGAGATGTTTCCACCGGCGATCTCCATCGCCGACAGGCCGAGCCCGAGGAGGAACCAGCGCGGGCCGGCGAGGAGCCAGACCGCAGCGATGAGGATCGCCGTCCAGACCCCGACGAAGCTCGGCCAGGGGAGCCAACGGATCGGGCCGATGAGCTGGAGGAAGGCGGGCGAGTAGACGTAGGCGATCGGCTCCGTCCAGGACGATCGAGCGTACGGATCGGTGAGGCTCGGCAGCCAGTAGCAGAGGGCCTCCTGGGCCGTGCCCCAACCCCCGACCACGGGCCGAGCGAGGGCGACGACGAAGCACCAGAGGGCGACGGCGGCGGCGAGGCTCCGGCCGTCGAGGGAGCCGCCGAGGGAATCGTCGAGGGAATCGTCGACCCGGGCGATCTGACGGGCGTCCATCACGTCACCATGATCCTGCCTCGGCCCGGCGGCTGGCCATCGGGCGATCGCCCGGTCCGCCGTGCGGGAAATGACGGACGACGCCGCGGCCGCCTGGCCCCGACCAGGATCGGCTCCGGGCCGCTCGGACGCGCTCGACGCGGGCTCGCCATGGTGCACCCCCCGTCGGTGGTCGACCCGGGCCGTCAGCCCGGCAGATCGCGTTCGGGTGGACCGACGTACCGGGCGTCGGGCCGGATGAGGCGATTCGAGGCCGCCTGCTCGAGGACGTGGGCGGTCCAGCCGGCGTGGCGGGAAAGGGCGAAGGTGGCCGGGAAGAGGTCGGGCGTTAGGCCGACGCCCTGAAGGACCGGCGCGGCGTAGTACTCGACGTTCGTCTTCAACGGTCGCTCGGGGTGCCGCTCGGCGAGGATGCGGAGGGCGACGTCCTCGACCTTGATGGCGAGGTCCAACCAGTCCGGCTTGTGCGGCATCGTCTCGGCCACCTTCCGGAGGGCGGCAGCCCGCGGGTCGTAGGCCCGATAGACCCGATGCCCGAAGCCCATGAGGCGCTCGCCCCGATCGAGGGCGGCCCGGATCCAGGCCTCGGCGTGCTCCGGGGAGCCGACCTGGCTGAGCTGGTCGACGACCTCCGACGGGGCGCCCCCGTGGAGCGGCCCCTTCATCGCCCCGATCGCCCCGGCGACGGCCGAGGCGATGTCCGAGCGGGTCGAGGTGATGACCCGGGCGGCGAAGGTCGAGGCGTTGAGGCCGTGCTCGGCCCCGACGATGAAGTAGGCGTCCAGGGCCCGGGCCGTGCCCGGGTCGGGGATCTCGCCGTTCAGCTGGTAGAGGAAGCCGCTGACGAGGTCGAGCTCGGGGTTCGGTTCGATGGGCTCGAGGCCCCGCCGCAGTCGGGCGAAGGCGGCGAGGGCGGACGGTGAGAACTCGGTCAGGGCGCGGGCCTGCTCGACCGTCGGCGGCCAGTCGAGGCGCTGGGTGGCACCCCACGCGGAAACGGCCGTTCGCAGGGCGTCCATCGGCTTGGCGTCGGTCGGCAGGGCGCGCAGGGTGGCCATGACGGCCGGCGGGACCGGGGCGGTCGTGAGTCGCGCCCGGGGGTCCCACTCGCCGGTCCAGAGGAGGTGGGCGACGGCGCCGTACGTCCCCCGCTCGACGAGGTCGCCGATCCGGTACCCGCGGTAGAGGAGGCGTCCGTTCAGGCCGTCGACGTAGCCGAGGGCCGTCTCGGCGGCGATGATGCCCTCGAGGCCGGGGGAGTAGGGTCGGTCGTCGGTGGGGATCGGGGCGGAGGTCGGGGAGGCGCCGCCGGCGCTCGGGGCAGCGTTCGTCATGCCACGATGGTAGCCCGATCGTCCGGTTTCGGTGCGGTGGAGACGCAGCGCGCCGACGGACCGCGCTCAGCGGCGAGCCGTGACCGCGGCGATGACGAGCCGGACGATGACGGCCCCGACGAAGGCGACGAGGAGGGCCCCCAGAAAGCCCGACGGGTCGCCGAGGCGGAGCTCGCGGGCCAGCCAGCCGCCGACGATCCCGCCGAGGATGCCGACGAGGACGTTCGAGAGGCAGCCCCGCGCGGAGCGGTCCTGGACGACCATCCCCGACAGGGCTCCGGCGAGGAACCCGACGACGATCCAGCCGATGGGGTCGAGGGGCAAGAGCGACGTCATGGCCGGCATTCTGACAGATGCCGGCCTCCGGCGGGCGGCGTCAGGCGAGGCCCGGGATCCGGGCGGCGGCGGCCCGATCGAGGATCCACGTCGCGCCCCGTCGCCTGGCCCGCTGGGCCGGCCAGCGCCGCTCGTCCCGGACCGGGCCGAAGACCTCGGCCAGGACCTCCGCCTTCGCCGCGCCGTGGGCGACGACGATGAGCCGATCGGTCACGTCGAGGACGGCCGGATTGAGCGTGACCCGGGGCACCTTCGGCTCGATGTGGGTCGGCGCCGGGACGGCGTAGGCGACGGCGACCGGAGCGACCGGTGCGCCCGGGAAGACCGAGAGGACGTGGCCGTCGGGCCCGACGCCGAGGAGGACGACGTCGAAGACCGGCCAGCCCGCCCGCCGCGGGAGCTCGCGCCAGACCTCGGCGGCGTACCGGGCGGCCGCCCAGGCCGGGTCGTGGGCTTCGTCGATGGCGCGGTCGGTGGGGACCGGGTGGACGTTCTCGGCGGGCAGCGGCACGGCCGGCAGGAGGACCTCGTCGAGGGGGCGGACGTTGCTCGCGGGGTCGCTACGGCGGACGAACCGGTCGTCGCCCCACCAGACGTGGACGGCCGACCAGGGCGGGGCCAGATCGGGCGGGAGGGCGGCCAGGGCGCGGTAGATGCCGGCCGGGGTCGAGCCGCCCGTGGTCGCGAAGTCGGCCCGGCCGCGCCCGGCGACGGCGGCGCGCAGGGCCGCCGCGATCTGCGCGGCTGCCTCACCGGCGACGCCTTCGGGATCGGGCAGGACGAGGATCTCGGGCTCGTTCGCCGCGGCGGGCCGTCGGGCGACGACGCTCGTGTCGGTCGTCATCGCGCTCTCGACTCCTCTCTGCTCTGGCTGCTTCAGGCGCCGGCTCCGGTCCCGAGGAGCCGGCCGGCGGTGCGGAGCGTCTCGACGGCGATCCGGTCGCGGCCGGGCGTCTCGATCGCCTCGGCCAGGAGGTCGACCTCGCCCCGCCGTGGCCCCCGGAAGAAGCGGTCGAGGACGGGGATCCCGTCCTGCCAGGCCCGGACGTGGACGGCCTCGGCCTCGCCGGTCACCTCGACCCGGAGCTCGGACCCCCGGCGCTCGGCGAGGAGCTCGAGGCGGAGTGTCGTCCCGTCCGGGGCCGACGACCAGATCGGTCGGACGACGACATCGACCGGATGACCATCGCTGCGGAGCCGAGCCCCGTAGCCCGGCCCGACGGGCGCGCCGGGTTCCGGCTCGGGTGCCGATCGAGCTGGCCGACTCCCGGGGCCGGTGTCGAGGGGTCGGAGCGGACGCTCGACCCGCTCGGCGAGCCTCGAGGCGAGCCAGGCGACATGGTAGACGGGCTTGACGACGTTCGTGGTCCCCGGCCGGCCGAGAGGATCGCGGGAGGCGTACGAGACGCTGACCCGTCGGAGGCCGCGAACGAAGGGTCGGAGGGCCGGCAGATCGAAGGCGGCGGCGATGGCCTCCCGCCAGCGCGACTGGCGAACGTAGGCGAAGTCGAAGATGGTCGGCCGATCCCGCTCGGCGAGCCGGGCCAGGGCGGCCAGGCGGTCGAGGCCGTCGCCGCTCCAGGCCGAGCCATCGACGACGAGCCGGTCGGCGAGCTCGGTCGCCTCCTCGAAGGGCGGCGTCGCGAAGGGCGGATTGCCGGGCCACCAGACGGTGACCGGGAGGTCGTGGATGAGGAGCGGGGTCACCACGGCCCCCAGCCGCCGTCCCGCCTCGCCGCCGGCCCGGAGGTAGATGAACTCGCTGCACATCTCGGGGGCGTCCTCCCGGGGCAGGATGCAGACGGCTTCGATCCGGGCGTCGAGCCAGGCCGGTCCGTCGGGGTCGAGGGCGGTGACGATGATGGTCCGCGACGGGTGGCGGCCGGTGAGCGCGGCGATGGTCGCCGCGGCCCGCTCGCCGAGCTCCGGCCGGCGGGCGACGACGACGAGGTTCATGACGCTCGTCCGGGCCGCCACGTGGCGCTCCTCGACCCCGTCGACGGTGGTCGTCAGGACCGGCTCGGCCCAGATCCGTCGGAGCTCGCGCTCGATCTCCTCGATGGTCCTGGCCCGGGCCTGCCAGCGGAGGACCGGCTGCCGGGGGCTCGACGGCGGGGCGGGTGGCACCGTTAGAGCCTCCGCCAGCGACGCCCGTCGCGGGCGATGAGCGCCTCGGCCTCGGGCGGTCCCCAGGTGCCGGCGGCGTAGTTCGGGAAGGCCGGCGGCGGACCGTCGATCCAGGCCTCGATGATCGGCGTCACGATCTGCCAGGCGGCCTCGACCTCGTCGGCGCGGGTGAAGAGCGAGGCGTCGCCGAGGAGCGCGTCGAGGATGAGGGTCTCGTAGGCGTCGGGCGCGTCGACGCTGAAGGAGGCACCGTACGAGAAGTCCATCGTCACGGCTCGGATGTCGAGGCCGAGCCCCGGCACCTTCGCCCCGAAGCGGAGGAGGATCCCCTCGTCGGGCTGGATCCGCATGGCGAGGAGGTTCGGCTCGGGGTCGACGTTGCCCTCCCGGAAGAGGCGATGGGGGACCTCCCGGAACTGGATCGCGATCTCCGTCGCCCGCTTGGGGAGCCGCTTCCCGCTCCGGAGGTAGAAGGGGACGCCCGACCAGCGCCAGGTGTCGACCTCGAGCCGGGCGGCGATAAAGGTCTCGGTCTCCGATTCGGGATCGACCCCCGGCTCCGCGCGGTAGCCGGGGACCGCCATCCCGGCGACCCAGCCCGGTCCGTACTGGCCGCGGACGACGTCGTTGGCGACCCGCTCGGGCGTGAAGGGGTTGACCGCCCGGACGACCTTGACCTTCTCGTCCCGGAGGGCGTCGGCCTCGAAGGAGGCGGGCGGCTCTATGGCCACGAGGGCGAGGAGCTGCATGAGGTGGTTCTGGAGGATGTCCCGGGAGGCGCCGGTCTCTTCGTAGAAGCGGCCGCGGTTCTCGATGCCGATGGACTCGGCGACGGTGATCTGGACGTGATCGACGTAGCGGCGGTTCCAGATCGGCTCGAAGATCCCGTTGCCGAACCGAAAGACGAGGAGGTTCCGGACGGTCTCCTTGCCGAGGTAGTGGTCGATCCGGTAGACCTGCGTCTCCCGGAAGACCTTGCCGACCTCGCGGTTCAGGCGGATCGCCGAGCTGAGGTCGCGCCCAAAGGGCTTCTCGATGACGATCCGCCGCCAGCCGCCCTCGTGGCGTTCGTGGTCGAGGCCGGCCCGGCCGAGCTGGGCGACGACGAGCGGGAAGGCCGACGGCTGGGTGGCGAGGTAGTAGAGGCGGTTTCCGCCGGTTCCGTGGCGCCGGTCGATCTCGTCGAGGCGGGCCGAGAGGCGGTCGAAGGTTCCCGAGTCGTCGAAGTCGCCGGCGAGATACTCGATCCGCTCGAGGACCTCCCGGCGCTCGTCGGGCTCGAGGGGGACGCGGGAGTTCGCCTCCAGGGTCCGCTCGACCTCGGCCCGGAAGGTCTCGTCGGTGTAGGGCCGCCGGGCGACGGCGACGACCCGGAAGGCGCCCGGGAGGAGGTTGCAGCGCCAAAGCTGGGCGAGGGCCGGGAAGACCTTCCGGTGGGCGAGGTCGCCGGTCGCTCCGAAGAGGACGAAGACGGCCGGATCGGGGACGCGCTCCAGCCGGAGGCCGGTCCGGAGCGGGTTCTCGGTCGCGGGAGTGGTCCGCGGCCGCCGATTCCGGGCAGCGAGGCGGGCGAGGCGCAGCTCGCGGATCGTCCGGGGCGCGTCCCGGTCGGCAGGGACCCGCGGCGGGGCAGCGGTGTCGATGGCGTCCGGCGTGGGGGCGGCGGCGGCAGAAGCGGCCTCGTCGGCCGTGCGGGCAGCGGGCTCATCGGTGGTGCGGGCAGCGGCCTCGTCGGCATCGCGAGCGGCGGTTTCGGGCGTCGCCCGGTGCCCTCGAACGGGAGGCTCTTCCATCGCTCGCCGCGGCCCTCCCGGCCCTCGCCGTGCCGCCCCTACGACCCGGCCGTGTCGCCCTCGCCCCCGGCGGCCGTCTTCACGGCGTGGCCACCGAACTCGTTCCGGAGGGCGGCGAGGACCTTCGCTCCGTACGAGTCCTCCTGCCGGGAGCGGAAGCGGGTCAGGAGGCTCAGGGTGATGACCGGGGCCGGGACGTCGCGGTCGATCGCCTCCTGGACCGTCCAGCGACCCTCGCCCGAGTCGGCGACCCAGCCCTTGATGGATCGCAGATCCTGATCCTCGGCCAGGGCCCGTTCGAGGAGCTCGAGGAGCCAGGAGCGGACGACCGAGCCGTGCTGCCAGAGGCCGGCGATGGCGTGGAGGTCGAGATCGTAGTCGCTGGCGTGCATGATCTCGAAGCCCTCGGCATAGGCCTGCATGAGCCCGTACTCGATGCCGTTGTGGATCATCTTCACGTAGTGGCCGGCGCCCGGTCCGCCGACGTGGAGGTAGCCGCCCTCCGGGGCGAGGGAGCGGAAGATGGGTTCGAGGGGCCGGACGACCTCGGCCTCGCCGCCGACCATGAGGCAATAGCCGACCTGGAGTCCCCAGATCCCGCCAGAGACGCCGGCATCGACGTAGCCGATCCCGTGCTCCTTGAGCCGCCGGTGGCGACGGAGATCGTCGTGGAAGTTCGTGTTCCCGCCGTCGACGATGGTGTCGCCCGGGGCGAGGTGAGGGAGGAGCTCCTCGATCTGGGCCTCGGTCGGATCGCCGGCCGGGACCATGATCCAAATCGCCCGCGGCGGGGCGAGCTTGGCGACGAGCTCGGCGATGGAGAAGGCCGCCTCGGCACCCTCGGCGGCGATCTCGCGGGTCTTGTCCGGGGTGCGGTTGTAGGCGACGATCTCGTGGCCGTTGCGGAGGAGGCGGCGAACCATGTTCGCCCCCATCCGGCCGAGTCCGATGAAGCCGATGCGCATCTGGTGGCTGTCCTCCTCGGGTGCATTGCCGCTGGCTCGACGGCGCCGGACGAGTCTGAACGCGTCGCTGCCCGGGATCGAAGTCTAGTCCCTCGCCCCGGTCGGAGGCGTGGGGCCTTGGGCCCGCGCCCGGCGCGGTGGACCGCAGGGGGCGATTCCGGCCGGTGACCGGACGTCGACCCCGAACGCGGCCGCGAAGGCGACCCGCCCGGGCGGGCGAACGGCGGCGCCCAATGTCCGACTCGAGCGTTCGGGCTCAGCGCCAGCCGGGCGGTCCGTGGCCGATCAGGGCGATGGCCTCGGCCGTCTCGAGGGGTGGACTGGGGTGGCTACTGCGGCTCGTCGGTCAGCGTGATGCCGGGGATCGTGCGCGCCTGCTTCTTGATCGGCGACGGACCGAGGTCGAGCTCTCGCTGGTCGCAGGCGGCGACGGGACCATCGAGGGGAGCGGCCTCCTGGTGGTCGCTCACCGTCGAGGCGTCCAACGGCGGGCAGGGTGGCAGCAGGGCGTCGAGGTCCTCGACGGCTTCGCCGGAGGCTCGTGGCTGTTCCGAGCTCGCCCCGGATTCCTGGAGCACCGGCGCTGACGCGAGCCGGTCCTGGCCCCCGCCCCTGGATCCAGCCGAGCGACCCTGGCCACGGACGTTGACCTCTCCTCAGGCGGTACCGACGCGTTGGTCGCTGTCCTCGCTGGCCGGCTTGGCACCGAGCTCTCCCTGACGCTCGATCGGCGCCGCTTCGACGCTCCTTCGACGATTGGCCGGGTCGCGCGAGATCCCGCGCTCGCGCGAGTCCGGCGACTTCACGCCTCGGAGTCCAGGCCGCGGACACGGCGCCCCTCGCGAGGCCTGCCCTCAGAGGGTCAGCTCCTGAGGCCGCTCTTGGCGCCCGTTAGGCCGGCACCTCCGCTACCGCCACTTGCTGCGGCATCAGGGTGAGCTGTTGCCGATCGGCGTGATCCACCATTCGACGGAGGACGGGAAAATCGGACCAGTGCCGAGGACGAGCCCGCCCCCGCCCCCGCCACCGCCACCGCCAGTGCCGTCGGTGAGCGAACACTCAAGTCTCACGTCGACAGCAACGTTCGGAAGGACGGCCACGCCGGCGAACGAAAACGACGCATCCTCATGCGAAGGGAGGACGAATGGTTGTGTGAACCATCGGTCGGGCGAGAGATCACTCCCAGACACCACCGTGCACAGCCCTTGATGGGGATCGGGATAGGGACCGAGCTGGGCGCGCGCGACCACGAGATACGTGCCGGGGGTCAGGCTGAAGCTCGGGTTGCCCGTCTCGTACCTGAACTCGAAGCCCGGCCCCGCCGGCCCCCGCGGACCTGCCGGCCCCTGCGGCCCGGGCGGACCTGCCGGCCCCTGCGGCCCGGGCGGACCTGCCGGCCCCTGCGGCCCCAACGGCCCCTGCGGCCCGGGCGGACCTGCCGGCCCCGCCGGGCCCTGCGGCCCCAACGGCCCCTGCGGCCCTACTGCACCTTGAGTTCCCTGGGGCCCGGGAGCTCCAGGCGGGCCCTGAAGGCCCGGCTCCCCCCGGGGCCCCTCCGGCCCCTGCGGCCCAGTGAAGACACCGGCACTCGTCGCGGCGGTCAAGAATATGAGCGTCACGGCGGCCGCCACCACGGCCGACACAAGAGCCGCAACCGCGAGCACCTGTCGGTGCGGCGTCGACGGACCCATCGCCATCGGCACCCTCCCCGTCGCTGAAGAAGAGCGACGGCGATTGTAACAGGACCTCTCGTCAGAGCCGTCGACTCAGCTCTATACCGTGGACCGGCGGGGCGGCGATGCTCGATCCGGTCTCGTATGGCGGGCGGTCGAGGCCGTCTGGCCGCCCTGCGTGGAGCTGCCGTGGCCCGGACCGGCCGGGGAGGGAAGCTGCTATGGTGCGCGTATGCAGCGCATCACAACGAGCCTACCCGACGACCTGGCCGCGGCCCTCGTCCGGGAGGCGCGCCGGCGCCGGATCTCGGTCTCCCAACTCGTCCGCGAGATCCTCGGGGCGTCCCTCGGGAAAGGCCCCCAGGAGCGCCGCCTTTCCTTCATTGGCCTCGGGCGGAGCGGGTACCGATCGACGGCCCGGGAGATCGAAGCGATCCTCGCGACCGAGTGGAGCGGTGATCGCCGTCGTTGACTCGGGACCGCTCTACGCCGCGGTCGATGCCTCCGACGACGACCACGACCGCTGTGTCGCGGTCCTGGAGCGGCACGACCTCGACCTCGTCGTTCCAGCCCTCGTCGTCGCAGAGGTAACGTACCTGGTCGGCCGTCGTCTCGGAGCTGAGGTCGAGGCAGCCTTCCTTCGAGGACTTCGGGCCGTCGAGGTCGAGGCACCGCTTCCCGAAGACTGGGCCCGGATCGCCGATCTCGTCGCCGCCTACGCCGACTTTCCCCTCGGCGGGACGGATGCGTCGGTCGCGGCCCTGGCCGATCGCCTCGGCACCGACCTTATCGTGACCTTGGATCGTCGCCACTTCGGCGCCCTGCGATCGACGAGCGGCCGTCCGTACCGGCTCCTGCCGGAGTAGGCCGCTCCGCTCGTCCCGTCGAAAGACCCGGCGACGCGGGCGAGGCTGAAGCGCGGCGCGGGTCGGGAGACCGAACGGGTCAGCCGTCCTCGGGTCGGGTCCCGGCGGTGCCGGGGGCGCCCGCGGCGGTCTCGGCCGCCTCGATGGCGGCGATCTTGGCGAGGCGGCGCCGATGCCGTTCCTCGCCGCTGAAGCGAGCCCGAAGGAAGGCGAGGGCGCACTCGAGGGCGAGCTCCGGGCCGATGACCCGGCCCCCCAGGACGAGGACGTTCAGGTCGTCGTGCTCGACCCCCTGGCGGGCCGAGTAGGAGTCGTGGCAGACGGCGGCTCGGATCCCGCGCATCTTGCTCGCCGCGACGGCCGCCCCGACGCCGCTCCCGCAGACGAGGATCGCCCGCTCGGCGCGGCCGGACCGGATCGCGTCGCCGACGGCCTTGGCGTAGTCGGGGTAGTCGTCGCCTGGATCCTCGCCGTGACCGCCGAGGTCGACGAGCTCGAGCTCGAGCCCGAGTCCGGTCCCGAGGGTGGCCAGGCGGGCCAGGAGCTCGTCCTTGAGGGCCGCGCCCGCGTGATCGGCGGCCAGGGCGATCCGCATCAGTGGCTCGGCAGGTGCGCTTCGGCGGCCTCGGGCGGCATCGGGACCCGGCCGCGCAGCCCCTCCCGAAGGACGCGGCGCCCGATCTCGGCGATCCGTTCGGGCGTGAAGCCGAACTTGGCGAGGACGGTGGGGCCCGGAGCCGAGGCGCCGAAGCGGTCGATGGCGACGATGGCACCCTGCTCGCCGACCCAGCGCTCCCAGCCGAGGGCGACGCCGGCCTCGACGCTCAGCCGCGGCACGCCCGGCGGAAGGACGCCGTCCCGGTACGCTGCGTCCTGGGCCTCGAAGCGTTCCCAGCAGGGGAGGGAGACGACCCGGGTCGCGATCCCGTCCGCCTCGAGACGGTCGGCGGCGGCGACGGCGACGTGGAGCTCGGACCCGGTGGCGAGGAGGACGAGGTCGGGGCGGCCCCCGCTCGCCTCCGTCGAGGCCGGCCGGAGGACGTAGCCGCCGCGCCGGACCCCCTCGCGGGCGAGCTCGGCGGTCCCGGGCAGGGTCGGCAGCTTCTGGCGGGAGAGGGCGAGGGCGACCGGACCGCGCGGCCCGCCCAGCCCGCCGTCGGGGTCGTTCCGGGCGAGGGCGAGGGCCCAGGCGGCGGCCGTCTCGTTGGCGTCGCCCGGCCGGACGACCCAGAGGTTCGGGATCGCCCGGAGGGCGGCGAGGTGTTCGACCGGCTGGTGGGTCGGCCCGTCCTCGCCGAGACCGACCGAGTCGTGGGTCCAGACGTAGACGACGGGGAGGGCGGCCAGGGCGGCCAGGCGGACGGCGCCGCGCATGTAGTCGCTGAAGGTGAGGAACGTCCCGACGAAGGGTCGCAGGCCGCCGTGGTAGGCGATCCCGTTCGCCGCCGCGCCCATGGCGTGCTCGCGAACGCCGAAGCGAATGTTCCGGCCGGTCTCGTCGGCGGTGAAGACGCCACCGTCGGGGATATCGGTGAGGTTCGACTCCGAGAGGTCGGCGGAGCCGCCGATGAGCTCGGGCACGACCGGGGCGAGGGCGGCGATGGCGTGCTGGCTCGCCTGGCGGGTGGCGAAGTCCTCGCCGACGGCGTAGACCCGGAGCGGCCGGTCCCAGCCCTCGGGCAGGCGTCCGGCGAAGCGGCGGCGGAACGCGGCGGCGAGGTCCGGGTAGTCGCGCTCGTAGCGGGCGAAGCGCTCCTGCCAGACCGAGACGAGCTGCTCGCCGCGGGGGATCGCCTCCCGGAAGTGGGCGAGGACCTCCTCGGGGACGTAGAACTGGCGATCGGGATCCCAGCCGTAGGCCTGCTTCGTCAGGCGGACCTCCTCCTCGCCGAGGGGGGCGCCGTGGGCCTTGTGGGAGTCCTGCTTGTTCGGGCTGCCGTAGCCGAGGTGGGTCCGGACGGCGATGAGCGAGGGGAGATCGTCGGCCCGAGCCCGCTCGATGGCGGCGGCGATGGCCTCGACGTCGTTGCCGTTCTCGACTCGGTCGACCTGCCAGCGGTAGGCCTCGAAGCGGGCCAGGACGTCCTCGCTCCAGGCCATGGACGTGGGGCCGTCGAGCTGGACCTTGTTGTCGTCGTAGAGGACGATGAGCTTCCCGAGGCGGAGGTGGCCGGCGAGCGAGCAGGCCTCGGAGGCGACGCCCTCCTGGAGGTCGCCGTCGGAGGCGATGACGTACGTCCAGTGGTCGACGATCTCGTGGCCGGGCCGGTTGAACTCGGCGGCGAGGCGGCGCTCGGCGATGGCCATCCCGACGGCGTTCGAGAGCCCCTGGCCCAACGGCCCCGTCGTCGCTTCGACCCCGGGTGTGAGGCCGAACTCGGGGTGGCCCGGCGTCCGGCTCCCCCACTGGCGGAAGGCCATGAGCTCCTCGAGCTCGAGGCCGTAGCCGGTCAGATAGAGGAGCGAGTAGAGGAGCATGCAGGCGTGGCCGGCCGAGAGGACGAAGCGGTCGCGGTCGGGCCAGTCGGGCCGGGTGGGGGCGTGGCGGAGGAAGCGGGTCCAGAGCGCGTAGGCCATCGGTGCGGCCCCCATCGGCGAGCCCGGGTGGCCGGAGTTCGCCTTCTGGACGGCGTCGATGGAGAGGGTCCGGATCGTGTTGATGGCGAGGCGCTCGAGGGACGGCGCGACGATCGTCATGCGGGTGAGCTCCAGGACTGACAGGGGATCGGCTCGATTGTACGCCGTCGGCGATCGGTCGCCGGCGACCTCGTCCTGATCTACCAATGAGTCTTTGACAGACTTGATGAGATTTCGGTAGATTCGCATCCATGCCAAAGGCGTCGCCGGACCGACGGTCCTCGCCCGCCGAGGCCAGCCCGCCCTCCGATCGCCCGTCGGCGAGGGATCGGTCGAGCTGGGTCGGGCTGGGCGAGGCGAGCCGCCTCCTCGGTATCTCGCCGGGAACGCTCCGGCGTTGGGCCGACGAGGGGCGGGTGCCGGTCTTCACGACCCCGGGCGGACACCGCCGCTTCCCCCGCCGGGCGCTGCGCGCCCTCTTGCCGGCGGCCCGGATCGCCCGCCCGAGCCTCGCCCGCCTCGGTGCCTCGCCGGATCGGATCGCCCGGGCGTACCGGCCGCGCCGCCGTCCGCCGGCCACGGCGGCGGAGCCCGACCCCATCCTCGCCCGCCTCAGCGAGGAGGAGCGGGTCCGCTTTCGCGAGCGCGGTCGGCGCCTCGTCGGCCTCCTCATCGAGCACCTCGATGCCACCGACCGGGCGGGCCGCGACCTCTCGCTCCAGGAAGCCCGCCAGGTCGCGGCGGAACACGGTCGGGTCCTGGCCGAGCTCGGTCTCTCCCTGACCGACGCGGTGGCGGCCTTCCTTCGCTTCCGAGCGCCCTTCCTCGCCGAGCTCGCCACGCTGGCCCGCCGCCGAAACCTCGACACTCGGGAAGCGACGATCCTCCTGACCGACGCCGACCGGGCCACCGACGCGCTCCTCGTGGCGATGATGACGGGCCACACCCTGGCTGCGGGGAAGCGCCTCGTCGACGCCGGACGCCGTCCGGGCGCCGCCCCCACGGGCGACGCCGCCGACCACTGAGCGGCCCGGTGACCGCGCTTCGGCGTCTCCCCGCCCTCACCGTGGCGGTGTCGCCGCCTCTGCCGCCGGCGGCCGGCGAGGAGTCGGCGGAGGCCCGGGACCGAACCGATGACGTCCCATCGGCGATGGCCCCGCCCGGCGGGGACTGGCCGTGGGTCGTCGCCGCCACCGCGGGTCGGGTGCCGGCCGAGGAGCGAGCGCGGTTCTTGGCCGCCCTCCGCGAGCGGGGCCTCGACCAGGGCCGGATCGTCCTCTCGACCTGCCATCGGGTGGAGTGGTATGGGATCGGCGACCCGCCGGACCCGCCGACCGGACCGAGCGAGCCCGGGCGT
>DAOTYQ010000075.1:0-2643 GCA_034434735.1 Chloroflexota bacterium | reverse complement strand
CCGAGGCTCCGCTCGTAGCGAGCCCGCTTCCGGACGGGACGCTGGAGGCGGCGGACGGTCTCGACGTTGTGGTTGAGGATGTCGGGGCCGGCCTCCATGACGACGCGGAGGGGCGCCTCTTCGCCGTTGAAGTCGGGGATGAGGACCTCGACGCCCATGCCGGGGCAGCGGCGCCGGAGCTGGCGGATCGTCTCGGCAAAGATCGAGGCGCCGCCGTCGGGGAGGTCGTCGCGGGCGACGGAGGTGACGACGACGTGGTCGAGGCCGAGGGTGGCGATCGCCTCGGCGACCCGGCGCGGCTCGTCGTCGTCGAACCAGGTGGGCCGGCCGGTCTTCACGGCGCAGAAGCCGCAGGCCCGGGTGCAGGTGTCGCCGAGGATCATGACCGTCGCGGTCCGGTCGTTCCAGCACTCGCCGATGTTCGGGCAGCGGGCCTCCTCGCAGACGGTGTTGAGGTTCAGGCCGCGGAGGAGGCGCTTGAGCTCGTGGTAGCCCTCGCCGCCGGGAAGGCGAGCGCGGATCCAGTCGGGGTGGCGACGAGCGGGCCGCGGGCTCCCGTCGCCATCGATGGCGAGGGGGGCGCCGCCCATGGCGATGGAGATCGGCTCCGGCCGAGGGTGCTCGTGGGCGAGGCCAGGGACGACGGCGAGGGAGCGGCCGTCGCGATCGACGACCGGGAGCTGGCGGCGCAGCGGCGGTTGGTCGGCCATCCGTCCCTACCAGATCGGGGTGTCGGGCCCGACCGCCTCGAGCCAGGCCTTGACGTCGGCCAGGAAGGCGCCGGCCTGGGCGCCGTCGGTGGCCCGGTGATCGATGCCGAGGACCATGTTCATGACCGGTCGAATGGCGATGAGGTCGCCCTCGGGCGCCTCGACGACGACGGGGCGTTTCTTGATCTGCTCCATGGTCAGGATCGCGACCTCGGGCACGTTGATGATCGGCATCGTCAGGTTCGAGCCGAACCAGCCGGTGTTGTCGACGGTTAAGGTCCCGCCGCCGAAGTCCGAAACCCGGAGTTTGCCGGCTCGGGCCCGGGCGGCGACGTCGGCGATGGCGGCGTTGATGCCGTGGATCGAGAGGCGGTCGACGTCGCGGATGACCGGGACGATGAGGCCGTCCTCGACGGCGACGGCGACGCCGATATTGATCGCCCGCTTCGCCACGAGGCCGGCGTCGGTCCAGTGGGCGTTGAAGGTCGGGTGGCGCCGGAGCGCTTCGACGGCGGCCTTGACGACGAAGGGGACGTACGAGAGGGAGATCCCCTCCCGCGCCTGGTAGGCGGCCTTCACGCTCTCGCGGAGCCGGACGAGGTTCGTGGCGTCGACCTCGATGGCGACGTAGGCGTGGGGCACGGCGAGGGCCCGGGTCATCTGGGCGGCGATCCCCTTCCGCATCTGGGTGAGCGGGACGAGGACCTCGTCGGCCCCCTCGGGGAAGGTGATCCGCGGGGTTGCGACGCCGCGGGCGGGGGATGGGGTGGGGGCCGAGGCGGCCGTGGGGGCGGGGGGCGCGGCCGGGGTGGGGGCCGCTGGGCCGGCCGGCGTTGGGGCCGGGGCGGCCGCGGCGGGCGGCGGGGTCGGAGCGGCTGCGGCTGGCGGCGGTGCCGGAGCCGCGGCAGGTGCACCCGCTGTGGGCACGGCGCCTGCTCGCCGGGCCTCGACGTAGGCCAGGACGTCCTCGCGGGTGATCCGCCCGCCGAGGCCCGTCCCCACGATCTCGCTCGGGTCGATGCCGTGCTCGCGCAACAGGCGCCGGACGGCAGGTGTCATTCGAGCCTCGCCGCGCTCGGTCCCGGCCGGCGAGGGCTCGGCCGTCGCGGGGGCTGTCGGGGTGGCCATCGCCGCAGCCGGGGCGGCCGGTGCCGCTGGGGCGGCCGGTGAGGGGACCGGGGCCGCCGGTGCGCTCGCCGCCGCAGTCGGCGCCGCGGGGGCGGTCGTCGTCGGGGCCGCCTCTGACGACGCCGCTGCGGCTGCCTCGGCCGGTGCTGGTGCCGCCGCGGTCGCCTCGGCCGACGATGGGGCGAGACCGCCGGCGGTCGCTTCCTCGGCCGTCTCGATGATGGCGATCTCGGCGTTGTTCGGGACCGTTGCCCCCTCCTCGACGAGGATCTCCTTGAGGACGCCTTCGTACGGCGAGGGGACCTCGGCGTTCACCTTGTCGGTGATGACCTCGAGGAGCGGCTCGTACTTGGCGACCCGGTCGCCCGGCTTCTTGAGCCACTTCCCGATCGTCCCCTCGGCAACGCTCTCGCCGAGCTGCGGCATCGTCACCTTCGCCAACGCAACACCCTCCGGGTCGTGAGTTGGCGCGACGCGGATCGTCGCGCCCGCCTGGTGCGGCCCTTGCCGTTGTCGGCTTTAGTTTCGCTTATCGAGCCCGGATTTGCCCGGAAGTCTGCGGGTCTCGGTGGCTTCGCGCCGTTCCGCCGGTCGCCGGCCGAGGGGACCTGCCGCGCCGCGTCCGTGTTCTGGCCGAGGCCGATCACCTGTGCGCCTCCCGCTTCCCCCAGCCGAGGGGCCTGCCGCGCCGCCGGTCCGCGCCCAGGTCTCGGGCGACGGCGCCTCCGGACGGGCCCGATTCACCTGCTGGTTCGCATTCATGCGCCCGGTGCATACGCCGCGGCGGCTCGCTTCCTCGCCGAGC
>DAOTYQ010000074.1:0-23955 GCA_034434735.1 Chloroflexota bacterium | reverse complement strand
CGCCAGCTCGTCCTCATGACCGACGTCGACGGGGTCCGCGACGCCGAAGGCCGCAAGATCGAGACGCTGACCGCCGACGAGGCCGAGGCGCTCATCGCCGCCGGGGTCATCTCGGGCGGGATGGTGCCGAAGGTACGCGCGGCCCTGTCGGCCCTCGTCTGGGACGGCGCCGAGGCGATCATCGCCGATTCCTCGGTCCCCGGCGCCCTCCGGCGGGCCCTCGAGGATCCGTCCTTCGGGACCCGGATCTCGGCTCGGTCGAAGGATCGGACCACCGAGGTCGCCGCGTCGGGGAGCCGAGCATCCTCGGAGGTGCCGACGTGAAGGCTCGGGGCTCGGTGCCCGCCGGCCCGATCACCGAGACCGGGGTCCGCACGCCCGGCGGGGCCCGCACCTCCACGACCGCCGGCCCGTCCGCCCTCGCCGAAGCGAAGCGAGCCCGCCAGCAAGCGATCCGCGAGATCGTCGCCCGACGCCCGATCACGAGCCAGTCGGAGCTGGCCGAAGCCCTCGCCGAGCGGGGTTTCGAGGTGACCCAGGCGACGGTCAGCCGCGACATCGCCGAGCTCGGGCTCGTCAAGGTCGCCCGGGGCGACCGCCATGTCTACGTCGCGCCCGAGGACCTCGCCCCGGCGCCAAGGCCGCCTTCCGGCCCGTCGAGCGCCGAGCTCACGAGGTCGGCGGCCGACGACCGCCTCCGCCGGATCCTCGCCGACATCCCCCTGAGCGTCCGCCGGAGCGGCCTCATCCTCCTCCTCGTCGGGGCGCCCGGCACGGCGAGTATCGTCGCCCAAGCCATCGACGACTCCTCGCTCCAGGAGCAGGAGGGGACCCTCGCCGGCGACAATACGACCCTCGTCCTCTTCGCCGACGAGGAGCGCCTCGAGCGCTGGCTCCGCCGCTTCCGGGAGCTTCAGACCGGGGCCGCCTCGTCGTCGACCGTGACCACGGAGGCTGTTCGATGAAGAAGGTCGTCCTCGCCTATTCGGGCGGGCTCGATACCTCGGTCGCCGTCGCCTGGTTGAAGGAACAGTACGGCGTCGAGGTCGTCACCCTCACCGTCGACGTCGGTGGTGGATCGCTCAAGGAGGGCGTCGAGCGGCGGGCGCTCAGCGCTGGGGCCTCGCGCGCCTACGTCGTCGACGCCAAGGAGCGCTTCGTCAAGAGCTTCGTCTGGCCGCACCTCCAGGCGAATGCCCTCTACCAGGGGACGTACCCGCTGGCCACGGCCCTCGCCCGGCCCTTGATCGCCCAGCTCCTCGTCGAGGTCGCCCAGCGCGAGGGAGCCGATGCCGTCGCCCACGGCTGCACCGGCAAGGGCAACGACCAGGTTCGCTTCGACGTCGCCGTCCATGCCCTCGATCCCGGGCTCGCGGTCATCGCGCCGATGCGGGTCGGCATGGGCCTGACCCGGGAACAGTCGATCGACTATGCAGCGGCCCGCGGGATCGAGGTCCCGGTGACGAAGGAGTCCCCCTACTCCATCGACGTCAACATCTGGGGTCGATCGTGCGAGGCCGGAGTCCTCGAAGACCCCTGGCTGGCGCCGCCGGAGGACGCCTTCGCCTGGACGGTCCCCCCGTCGGCCGCCCCCGACCCGGTCGAGACCGTCATCGGCTTCGGCGGCGGGATCCCGATCAGCCTCGACGGGGAGGAGCTCGGTCCGGTGGAGCTCGTCGACCGGCTCAACGCCCTCGGCGGAGCGCACGGGGTCGGCCGGATCGACCACGTCGAGGACCGCCTCGTCGGGATCAAGAGCCGCGAGATCTACGAGGCACCGGCGGCGACCATCCTCCACGCCGCCCATCGGGCCCTGGAGTCGCTCACCCTGACGAAGGATACGCTCCGCTTCAATCGGCTCGTCGCCGACGAGCTGGCCCGGCTGACCTACGACGGCCTCTGGTTCAGTGCCCTCCATCGGGACCTCCGCGGCTACGTCATGTCCTCGCAGCGGGTCGTCTCGGGCGAGGTCCGGGTCCGCCTCGACCATGGTCAGGCCATCGTCACCGGGCGCCGCTCGCCGCTGTCGCTCTACGACAAGAACTTGGCCACCTACGACGAGGGCGACGCCTTCGATCATCGGAGCGCCGTCGGCTTCATCGAGATCTTCGGCCTCCCGCTCCGGGTCGAGGCGGCCCGCCATGGGGCCGTCGGGGCCCGCCACGGGGCCGCCTGGACCTGGACGGATCCGCTGCTCGACACCCTCCCGGTCAGCGTGACCGACGCCGCGGCAGCGGCCGCGCGCTGACCCGGCGGCCGTTGCCACGAGAGAGAACGTCAGAGAACGTCGCGGCCTCCCCGAGCGGCGGCCGCCGGGAGAGGTTGCGCCTCACTCGCTGAAGCTGCCTCGGGCATCCGGAGTCGGGGACGGAGTGCCTCCCTCGACCCCGGTCGCCGCGAGGCGTGCCCGGGCCGCCGCCAGGGCCGCCCGAACCCGCGCCGGCGCCGTGCCGCCGACGACGTCGCAGGAGGCCACGGCGCCGTCGATGGAGGCCGCCGCCCGCAGGGCGTCGCCGATCCCGGGCTCGGCCGCCAGCCGGGCCGCCACCGGGTCGCCCGCCGCCCCCAGGGCGATCCCGATCATCGCGTCCGGCACCTCGGCGAGGCCGATCCCCGCCTCCTCGGCCTGGGCAACGAGGGAGCCGACGATGTGGTGGGCGACCCGAAAGGGGACGCCCCGCCGGACGAGGGCATCGGCGACCGCCGTCGCCGTCGTGTAGCCCTCCTCGGCCGCCTCGCGCATCCGGGCGGCATCGACGGTCAGCGTCTCGACCAGTCCGGCCATGACCGCCAGCGACGCCTCGAGCGTCCGGACCGCCCCGAAGAGGGGGGCCTTGTCCTCCTGGAGATCGCGCTGGTAGGCGAGCGGGAGGCCCTTGAGGAGGGCGAGCATCCCACCGAGGGCGCCGATCACCGTCGCGGCCCGCCCCCGGACGAGCTCGGCCGGGTCGGGATTGCGCTTGTTCGGCATCATCGAGCTGCCCGTCGAGAAGGCGTCGGCGACCCGAACGAAGCCGAAGCGCGGGTTCGACCACCAGGTGATCTCCTCGGCCAGCCGCGAGAGATGGACCATGGCGAGGGCCGCCGCGGCGAGGACCTCGACGACGAAGTCACGGTCCGAGACGGCATCGAGGGAGTTCGCCGTCACCCCGTCGAAGCCGAGCTCGCGGGCCGTCGCCTCCCGATCGAGCGGGTAGCCGGCTCCGGCGAGGGCCCCCGCTCCCAGGGGGCTGACGTTGAGGCGCCGCCGGGCGTCGGCCAACCGTCCTCGGTCCCGTTCGAGCATCTCGACGTAGGCGAGCAAGTGGTGGGCGAAGAGGACCGGCTGGGCCGGCTGGATGTGGGTCGTGCCCGGCAGGATCGCCTCCCCCTCCCGCTCGGCGAGGCCGACCAGGGCGGCCTCCATGGCCAGGATCGCCCGGTCGAGGCGGTCGATGGCCCGGCGGGTCCAGAGCCGGAGGTCCGTGGCGACCTGGTCGTTCCGGGAACGCCCGGTGTGGAGCTTGCCGGCCAGCGGCCCGATCCGCTCGGCGAGGGCCGCCTCCAGGTTGAGGTGGACGTCCTCGAGGCTCGGGTCCCAGACGAACGTCCCCGCCTCCACCTCGGCCCGCAGCGCCCGGAGACCGTCGACGAGGGCCGCCACCTCGGCCTCGGTCAACAGCCCCGCCCGTCCGAGCCCGCGGACGTGGGCGATGGACCCGTCGAGGTCATCGAGGACGAGCTCGCGGTCGATCTCGATGGAGCGGGTGAAGTCGGCGGTACGGGGATCGGTCTGGCCGCTGAAGCGGCCGCCCCAGAGTCGCATCGGTGACGGCTGGCCTCGGAGTGCGGAGGGGTGGCGCGCAGGAATCTGTCGGCGCCGATGGTACCGCCGGCCGGCGGCGCCACGCCGGCCCGTGGGAGCCGAGCCGACCGGGAGCACCACGCCGGCCCAGGGGGAACCAGGACGGCGCGCGGAGCCGAGCTGACCCGCACGGGTCCCCGACGGCCCTCACGACGGGCCGACCGGTCGCCGGCGCGGCAGGGTTCGCCAGGCAAGCGCCGCCCCCACCACCGCCGAGGCGGCCGCCAGGCCGAAGAGCGCGCCGTGCCCGAGGAGACCGTAGACGACGCCGCCGGCCCCGTTGGCGACGAGGGCGCCGATCCCGAAGGCGGCGACCTGAAAGACCCCCTGCCCCGTCCCCTGGAGCCGATCAGGGAGCAGGGCCCGCATGGCGAGGACCGCCCCGATCCAGAGCCCGGCGAAGGCGGGCCCGGTCAACGCCCGGGTGGCGATGATGAGCCCGACGTCGGCCAGGCCGATCCAGGCCCCGAGGCAGACGGCGTAGAGGAGCGCCGCCCCGGCGAAGAGGACCCGGAGGCCGAAGCGGGCGGCAGCGGCTCCGGCGACGACCATGGCCGGGATCTCGGCGAAGGCCGCCACCGCCGCCGACAGGGCGACGTCCGACGGCCGGCCGCCGAGCTCGACGATCCGGAGCCCGAGGTAAGTGAAGCCGGCGATGACGCCGCCGAAGGCGAAGGCGATGGCGACGGCGACGCCGAGGAGGCCAGGGGCGGTGGCGAGGGCGACCCGGATCGATCCCCCGCGCGGCGGCCGGACGACCGAGCCGGCCGCCTCCGGCCGCGCCGCCCGGAACTCGTACCGCGGCCGATCGGGGAGCCCGAGGCTCGCCGGGACGATGGCGAGGGCCAGGCCGGCACAGAGGAGTGAGGCCGGCCAGTAGCCGGTGGCGTCGTAGAGGACGCCGGCGCCAACGCTCACGGCGGCGAAGGCGACGCTCGAGAGGAGTCGGATCCGACCGTAGTGGCGGGCCGGATCGGCGAGGGCGTTGACGGCCAGGGCGTCGGCCAGCGGGCCGATCGCCGCTTCGAAGACCATGAAGCCGACATAGAGGAGGCCGAGGACGAGCGCCGGCCAGGGAAGGCCGAAGCCGAGGAGGGCGACGGCGCACCCCGCCGCCGCCAGCCGCAGGGCACCGACGCGACCGAGGACGACATCGGCGACGTGGCCCCAGACCGGCACGGCGAGGCTGAAGGCGACGGACGCCACCGCCGTCGTCAGGCCGATCTCGGCGGGGCTGAAGCCACGTTCGGCGAGGATGACCGCGACGAAGGGGTAGAAGGCCCCGAGGGCAGCCCCGAAGAGGAGGAAGACGAGCTGGAGTCGACGCACCGCGAGGGATCGTACCCCGCGGCCGCCTCACTCGATAGCGAGGAGGACGGCGCCGCCGACGACCGCCAGCGTCGCGCCGAGCCACCCGACGAGCTCTCGCCCGGTGCCCGCCTCTCGACGGCGTCGCCCTCGACCTGCCGCCGACGCGTCGACCGCGGCGATTTGTCGACCGGCTCCGTTTCTGCAACACTGCTGGCCACAGGACGCGCCGCCGAGCCGGGCGGCCGCGTGGCAAGCCGGTAGTTCGTGCGCCGCCCCGCCACCGGGACCAGGAGCTGAGCGGCCGCACGACGAAAGAGGAGGCCAGGAGGAGGCCATGTCGCGGACCTTGCGGACCATCAGCGCCATCGCCCTCGCCGTCCCCGTCGTTCTCGCTGGATGCGCCGGCGGCGGCAACCCCCAAGACCTCTTGGCGATCGTCAAGGCGAGGGGCACGATCGTCATGTCGACCGATCCCCAGTACCCGCCCCAGTCGGAACTCACCGCCGACGGGACGTACCAGGGCTTCGACATCGACGTCGGCACCGAGATCGCCAAGCGCCTCGGCGTCAAGATCGAGTTCACGACCCCGTCCTGGGACACCATCACTGCCGGCGGCTGGGGCGGACGCTGGGACTTCAGCGTCGGCTCGATGACGATCACCTCCGCTCGCCAGAAGGTCCTCACCTTCAGCACGCCCTACTACTACACGCCCGCCCAGATGGCCGTCGTCGCCGACTCCGGGATCACCTCCCTCGATGGCCTGGCCGGCAAGACGATCTGCGTCGGCGCGGCGACGACCTACCTCGACTGGCTGAACGGGACCCTCGACTTCGGGACCGAGACGCCCCAGACGAAGCCGCCCGCCGGAGCCAAGGCGACGACCCTCGACACCGACCGGCTCTGCGCCGAGGCCTGGCAGGCCGGGCGGCGCGACTTCGAGGGCTGGCTGAGCTCGAGCACGACGGTCGAGCAGGCGATCAAGGATGGGCTGCCCGTCGTCAAGGTCGGCGACCCCGTCTTCTACGAGCCCCTCGCCGTCGCCGTCGACAAGAGCGGGCCGCCCCACGCCGAGTTCATCGCCGAGGTGAACAAGATCCTCGACGCGATGCGGGCGGACGGGACGCTCAAGGCCTTCTCCGAGAAGTGGTTCGGGATCGATCTGACGGTGAAGCAGGGCGGCTGACGACGAGGCGGACGGCAACCGGGGCAGGGCGACCGTCGGTCCCGTCGGCGCGCCGCTCGGGATCGGCCAGCCCGCCCTGCCCCCTCGCTGGTCCACGATGACCGCTCGGAGCGCATCCGCCTCGACCGTCGACGAGCTCGGCGGCCGGCCGACCCCGCCCATCGTCCTCCAGATCGAGCGGAGCCAGGCCGCCGCCCGGTTCCGGTTTCGGCTCGTCTTCGCCGCCACCTGGGCCGTCGTCGTCGGCGGTCTCGTCGCCAGCCTCGCCCTGGCCGGCAAGATCGATCCCGAGTTCCTCGCCGTCTGGGCGCCCTACATCCTGGCGGGCGTCCCGGTCACGATCTTCGTCTCGGTCGTGTCCATCGGCCTCGCCACCATCCTCGCCCTGGCCGGCGCCCTGGGCCGGATCTCCCGGTCGGCCCCGATCTTCGCCCTCGCCTCCCTCTACGTCTCCCTCGTCCGGGGGACGCCGCTCATCGTCCAGATCCTCTTCGTCTACCTCGCCCTCCCCCAGGTCGTCCCCGAGACGGCCCGGATCCCGGCCATCTGGCTCGGCATCGCCGCCCTCGCCTTCAACTACGGGGCCTACATGACCGAGATCTTTCGGGCCGGGATCGAGGCGATCCCCCGCGGCCAGATCGAGGCCGCCCGCGCCCTCGGCATGACGGAGAGCCAGGTCATGCGGCGGGTCGTCCTCCCGCAGGCGATCCGGATCGTCATCCCGGCCGTCGGCAACGAGTTCATCGCCATGATCAAGGATTCGGCCCTCGTCTCGGTCATCACCGTCCAGGAGCTCCTCTGGCGGGCCCAGCGGGTCGGCCAGTCGAACTTTCGGAGCATGGAGACCCTCCTCCTCGCCGCCCTCGTCTACTGGATCCTCACCATCGCCCTCTCCGTGGGCCAGGCCCGCCTCGAGCGGCGGCTGGCGGAGAGCCAGGTCCGGGTCCGATGACGTCGCCGCCCGAGGCCGTCGAGCGGCCAAGCCCGGCCGACGTCGGCCCGGCCGCGGTCGAGATCCGCGATCCCTTCGCCCGCCCCGGTCGGCTCACCCCAGCCGGGGCCGCGCCGATCGTGCGCGTCCTCGGGGTGGAGAAGTACTTCGGCCACAACCACGTCCTCCGCGGTTGCACCCTCGAGGTCTACCCGGCGGAGACGATCTGCATCATCGGCCGCTCCGGATCCGGCAAGAGCACGCTCCTGCGCTGCATCAACTTCCTCGAGGAGCCGACGGCGGGCAGCATCGAGGTCGACGGCTACCGGGTCGAGGCCGATCCGCTCCGGGCCCGGAGCCGCCACCACCGCGAGCAGATCCGCCAGATCCGGCTGCGGGCCCAGATGGTCTTCCAGGAGTTCAACCTCTTCCCCCACATGCGGGTCATCGACAACGTCACCGAGGGCCCGATCCGGGTCAAGGGCCTCGGGCGGGACGAGGCCGTCGCCGTGGCCGAGCGCTACCTCGACAAGGTTGGCCTCTCCGACAAGCGGAACGAGTACCCGGACCGGCTCTCGGGCGGCCAGCGCCAGCGGGTCGCCATCGCCCGCGCCCTGGCCATGGAGCCGAAGGTCCTCCTCTTCGACGAGCCGACGAGCGCCCTCGATCCCGAACTCGTCGGCGAGGTCATCCGGGTCATGGCCGAGCTCGCCCACGAGGGGCGGACGATGATCGTCGTGACCCACGAGATGGCCTTCGCCCGGGAGGCCGCCGACCGGGTCTACTTCATCGAAGAGGGCCGCTTCGTCGAGGTGGGTCCGCCCGAGGAGATCCTCGACCACCCCCGGGACGAGCGGACCCGTCGCTTCCTCGCCCGCTTCCTCGACCCCTGAACGGGGTGGCGATCCCGTCACCGGCACGCCCGATCGGCGCGCCGGCCGATCGGGCCCCGCCGCGAGCGGACGTATGGTATCGTGGGTGGCATGGAGAAGACGACCGTCTACTTGACCGCAGCCCAGAAGCGCGCCCTGGCCCGTGCCGCCAGGAGCGAGGGGCGGAGCGAGGCGGAGCTCATCCGCGAGGGGATCGATCTCGTGACGGGTCGCCACCGAGCGGCGGAGCCGACGCTCCCGCTCTTCGAGAGCGGCCACGCCGACCTGGCCGAGCGGGCCGACGAGCTCCTGGAGGGCTTCGGCGAGGGGTGATCCTCCTCGACACGAGCGGGCTCCTCGCCGCCCTCGATGGCTCGGATCGCCATCACCGCCCCGCCGCCGACGCCCTTCGCCGGAGCGGCGTCCCGCGCCTCTTGTCGCCCTTCGTCCTCGCCGAGCTCGATTACCTGCTCACGACCCTGGTGAGCCCGGCCGCCGCCCGCGCCCTCCTGGCGGAGGTCGGGCGAGGAGCGTACCAGCTCGAGCCCTTCGGGAACGAGGACGTCGAGGCGGCCCTCGCCGTCATCGACCGCTACCCGGACCTCGCCATCGGCCTCGCCGACGCCTCCCTCGTCGTCCTCGCCGACCGCCACGGGATCCGCGACATCCTGACCCTCGACGCGCGCCACTTCCGATCGCTCGTCGGTCCTCACGGCCGCCCGTTTCGCCTGCTCCCCCTCGACGCCTGAGCTGACCCCGGGCGGCGGCGCCGGCGATGGCCCCCGAGCCGGACTAGCGTGGACGGGCCGGGGCGATGAGCGCGGCGACGGCCGTCGTGAGCGGCACGGCAGCGACGATGCCGATGCCACCGACGACCGCCCGGACGATCTCGACGGCGACCATCTCGCCGGAAGCGACGGCCAGGACCGGCTGCCGCCCGGCTGCGAAGAGGACGAGGAGCGGCAGCGATGCGCCGACGTAGGCGAGGACGAGGGTGTTGACCGTGGCCGCAATGTGCGAGCGGCCGACGTTCATTGCCCGGCGGAAGAGATCCGACGGCGGCGCCGACGGGTCGACTCGGTGGAGCTCGTGGACGGTCGCCGCCTGGGTGATCGTCACGTCGTCGATGACACCGAGGGCGCCGAGGACGATGGCCGCGAAGACGAGGCCCCGCAGGTCGATCTCCGAGCCGCCGACGGCCTGGACGAAAAAGAGGTCGGCGCCGCCCTGCACATCCGTGAACTGGGCGAGATCGGCCGACCAGACGACGAGAAGCGCCGTGAGGCCCAAGGCGCCGAAGGTGCCGAGGACGGCAGCCGCCGTCGTCCGCCGCACCCCCTCGGTCAGGAGGAGCGTGGCGAGGGTCACGGCGGCGGAGATGAGAACCGCAAGGAGGATCGGGCTCCAGCCGGCCAGGACGAGGGGAAGGAGGATCTTGACCACGGCGCCCAGCGTCAGAGCGAGGGCCAGCAGAGATCGGACCCCGCGCCAGCCGCCGACGAGGACGACGCTCAGCCCGAAGAGCCCGACCACTCCCGCCAGCGCCGGGATCCGCCAGCGGTCCGAGACCGTGACGAACTCGCCGTCGAGGTCCCGCGAGATCGTGACGACCACCTCCTGGCCGACCCGGTAGTCGGGGAGCTCCACCTGACCGACCGGGCCCTGGAGTGCGGCCTCGAGGACCTCGCCCGCGCGAGGTCCCTCCAGGATCAGGACCCGAGCGCTCGATTCCATCGGGTCGGTGCCGGGTGCAGGAAGGGCGACGACCCGACCGTGGGCGAGTTCAACGCTCGACCCACCGAGCCCCGCCGGAGCGAGGTCGGGCGCCAGCCAGAGCGCCAGGAGGAGCAGACCGCCGCCGACCAGTGCCCCCGCCTGCCGGAAAACGCTGTCGCGAAGGGCGTCGAGGCGGCTCGGATTGCGGACGGCGCTCATGGTCCCCCCAGCCTAGCCGATCACGATCGCCGGAGACGGAGGCCAGCGCTCGTCGGGTCATGCGGCCGGCGCCGCGGGACGCACCGCCTAGGCGGACCCGTGCCACCGGCAGGGCTCGTCGGGCGGCCGGCGATCGAACCCTCAGACCCCGAAGGGGTGCCAGACCGTCTTCATCTCCAGGAAGGCCGCGATCCACTCCGGACGCTCGCTCGATCGATCGTCCGTCCAGTCGAAGCGGTCTTCACGCTGCCGGAGCGGGCGCTGGGCGAGGCGCTTCACGTTCTCCGCTGCCAGGCGCTCGGCCTCCCTTCGAAGGTCGTCCGGGGCGCCCCAGAGGTCGAGGCCGTCGACGTCGAGGTGGGCGGCGAGGACCGGCACGAGCTCCTGGCGGTACCCCGTCAGGACGTTGACGACGCCGCCCGGAAGATCGGACGTGGCGAGGACCTCGGTCAGGGTGACCGCCGGCAGGGGCCGCCGCTCCGAGGCGAGGACGACGGTCGTGTTGCCGCCCACGAGAACCGGGGCGAGCCGGCTGACGAGGCCGAGGAGCGAGCTCGTCTCGGGGGCGACGATCCCCACGACTCCGCTCGGTTCGGGGATCGTGAAGTTGAAATAGGGCGCCGCGACCGGGTTCGCCGCTCCGAGGACCTGGCTGATCTTGTCGGCCCAGCCGGCGTACCAGACCCAGCGGTCGATGGCGCGGGCGACGAGGTGTCGCGCTCGGGCTTCGCTCACCCCCTCGGCTGCCGCGACCTCGGCCGCGAACTGATCGCGGCGGCCCTCCATGAGCTCGGCGATCCGGTAGAGGATCTGGCCACGGTTCATCGCCGTCCGTCCGGCCCAGCCCGGGAAGGCCGCCCGGGCCGCCCGAACGGCATCCCGGAGGTCCTTCCGGGAGGCTCGGACGGCGTTGGCGAGGGGCCTCCCGTCGGCGGCGGCGACGACGTAACTCCGGCCCGACTCGGAGCGCGGGAACTGCCCGCCGATGTAGAGCTTGTAGGTCTTGCGGACCTCGATCCGGCCGTCGGATGGCTCGGACGGACCGGACGCGCCCGCCTCGCCCGTCGCCAGAGCGGCCTGCGTCACGGCCCGTGCCGCCGCCGCGGCGCGCAGCGCAGCCGCACCCTCGGCTCGGGCGCCCCGCCGGCGCGCCGCCCCCGACCGCCGACCGCCCTCGACCACCTCAGCGGTCCTCGAGCCGGACGTAGGCGAGGAGACCGTGGAGGCCCCCCTCCCGACCGAAGCCCGACTCCTTGTAACCGCCGAAGGGGCTCGTCGGATCGAACTTGTTGTACGTGTTCGCCCAGACGACGCCGGCCCGGAGGCGCCGGGCCATCTCCAGGATCCGACTCCCCTTCTCCGTCCAGATCCCGGCCGAGAGCCCGTACTCGGTGTTGTTCGCCTTCTCGATCGCCTCGTCCGGCGTCCGGAAGGTGAGGACCGAGAGGACCGGCCCGAAGATCTCCTCCCGGGCGATCCGGTGGCTCTGGGCCACGTTCGTGAAGAGGGTCGGCCGGAAGAAGTAGCCCCGCTCGGGGAGCTGGCAGGCCGGCTGGTAGATCTCGGCCCCTTCGGCGACGCCCGACGCGACGAGCTCCTCGATCTTCTCGAGCTGGGCCCGGCTGTTGATCGCCCCGACGTCGGTGTTCTTGTCGAGCGGGTCGCCGACCCGGAGGGTGGCGAGTCGGTCCTTCAGCTTCTCGATGACGACGTCGACGACCGACTCCTGGACGAGGAGTCGCGAGCCGGCGCAGCAGACCTCGCCCTGGTTGAAGTAGATCCCGTTGACGATCCCCTCGACGGCCTGGTCGAGGGCGGCGTCCTCGAAGATGATGTTCGCCGCCTTGCCGCCGAGTTCGAGGGTGAGGGCCTTGTCGGTCCCGGCGACGAGCTGGCCGATCTGCCGCCCGACCGCCGTCGAGCCGGTGAAGGCGACCTTGTCGATGCCCGGGTGGGCGGCGAGGTAGCTCCCGATCTCGCCCGGTCCGGGCACGATGTTCACGACCCCGGGCGGCAGGTCCGCCTCGCGACAGATCTCGGCGAAGCGGAGGGCGGAAAGGGGCGTCGTGCTCGCCGGCTTGAGGACGACCGTGTTGCCGGCGGCGAGGGCGGGGGCGATCTTCCAGGCCAGCATGAGGAGCGGGAAGTTCCAGGGGATGATCTGGCCCGCCACGCCGAGGGGCCGGGCGACCCGACCCGGAAAGGCGTACTCGAGCTTGTCCGCCCAGCCGGCGTAGTACCAGAAGTGGGCGGCGACGAGGGGGATGTCGACGTCCCGGCTCTCCTTGATCGGCTTGCCGGTATCGAGGGTCTCGAGGACGGCGAGCTCGCGGCTCCGCTCCTGGAGGATCCGGGCGATCCGGAAGAGGTACTTCGCCCGCTCCCGGCCGGGCAGGTTCCCCCAGCGGCGCCGCTGGGCCCGCCGAGCCGCCCGAACGGCCCGATCGACGTCGGCCTTCGTGGCGCGGGCGACGACGGCGAGCGGCTCTTCGGTCGCCGGGTCGAGGTCGACGAAGGTGCCGCCGTCGGCGGCCGGAACCTCGCGACCGTCGATGACGAGGCCGTACCGCTCCCGGATCGCGACGATGTCGCGGGCTTCCCGAGAGGGGGCGTACTCCCAGGGGATCGCCTGTCCCTCACCGAGACCCCACGATGCGCCGACCGCGCCCCCGGCTCGGGTCAGGGCGCGGGGTTCGGTGCTGCTGCTCACCCGGGCATTATCGCACCGGCGGCGGGCCCGGGCGCGCGGAGCCGGCGGGGATCGGTGCCGCCCGCTCGACGGCGGTCTCCCTGGCCCGCTGCGAACGCCGTCGGGCCCATCGCCCGCGGGGTCAGCCCGGTCTCGGCCGCGGTCCCCTGGATCCGTCGGAGGGCGCCCGTCGGGGTCGGCTCGAGCGCTTGGGTCTCCCCCGCCCGCGCGTGGCGTCCAGCGCCGGAGCGATGGGTCGCAGCTCGGCGAGCAGCGGGCCGGTAGTGGTTGGCGGAGTGGGTCCGGCGGTTGGTCCGGGTCGGCATCGGCTCTGGGCGCGCGCCCGCGGGTTCCGGCCCGACCGCCACCAGGACAGCCTCACGACGTGCAAACCACCTCTTCGAGCCCGCTGGCGCCGACCCCGAGGCTTAGCGCCAGCTCGCCACCTGGAGAACGTCGCCAGTCAGGGCGTCGACCACGACGTTGAGTTCAGACGCCAGCGGCTCATCCGGACCGCATGGGAGACCCAGGCACGGCACCGGCGTCCCGGTGGTTCGGACGAGCCAGACGAGCCGGTGGTCGATCGTCGGGTGGAACACGCCGGCTGCATCGAACGAGCCGTAGTGCTCGTCGGTGAGGATTACGAGCTGGGCTGAGAGGAGCTTGGTCCCGTCGCCGAGATCGCCGCTCGCGGTCGCTGCCGCGATCGCGTCCGCCTCGCTGAGCTTGGCGAGGGCAGCCTGCTCGCCGGGCGGCTCGATGCGCCAGCCGGGGTCGGCGAGGAACGTCGGCGCGGGATAGACGGGAAGACGTGACTCGCCGGCCGTCCCCGCCCAGAGACCGCCGACGGCAAGAGTACCGAGCACTAGGATAACGAGCGCAGCTCGGCGACGGCCATGGGGCCTTCGTTCTACGTTCATTTCTGTACGCTCCGCTCCCTACCGTGCGTCCCTCCGATGGACTATGGCGCCGCCGTCCACGCATCGAACGCCGTCTGATTCACTTGTTGCGTCGCGTACTTCGCCCCGCAATCGCGGCCGAACTGGGCTCCGATGGGAGCCTGCCACGGACCTCCGGGAGCGTGCTGCTGTCGGACGACCGTGTAGTGGACACGATCGAGCGGGAGCCCGGGCACATCGGTCTGACAGTGGCCGGTCTCCTCCGACCACTGACTCGACCACGGCTGGGACCACACGGCCGTTGGATCGAAGTTGGTCGTGTCTAATCGCTGGTCCTCGTAATATAGGTCGATCCGGCGCGACATCGGGTTGTACCGAGCGGTATATGATCGGACAGCATCGTTCGGCGGCCCCGGCGAGAAAAACTTTGTAATTGGCTGGAAGCCGACGGCGCGCCTGTACTGACTAAAAACGTAGAGTTTGCGGCTGTCGAGATTCCAAAGCTGTGTGCGAATGTAGCCCGCCTGAGCCCAACCACCGAGGTCCGGGTCAGCAATCATGACCCACGCCGTGCTGAAGCTCGCCTGGCCCGAGCAGAGACTTGGCCACTCGGTAGAGATGTTCGCTGTGGAGCCCCATGTATTGACGGTGAAGGTAAACCACCCATTGAAGTAGTTGCCCAGAGAACCTGAGCACGTTCCGGCCGCGGTGGCGCCTGGATTCCCATTGGCGATCGGCAGCCCCACGAGCAGGATGGATATCCCAACTGCGACTGCTGTTGTCAGGCGTTTCGGTCGCCGAGGGATGGCAGCCCAGGCGAGACGTTTCGTTGTTTAATTCTCTCTCTCTCTCTCCTTTTTGTCAATAGAATCGATGTGCAGGAGACCGGGTGGCCGCCGGGGTCTCTGCCACCCTATCGCCGTAGCGCCTGGCCGTTGGGGAGACGGTGCGGCCATGGCGCTCATCGGGCACGGCTGCGGGCCCGACGGGCCCGATGGCACTTGCCAACCCCTCGCTCCCGGGGCACACTCGCCTCCGTCCACCAACCGCGGCCACGCTTGGGCCGAGCACGCCCCGCCCCGCTTGGTCACGATCGATCATCGAGGAACGAGGCACGGACCGAAGGGCCGGCGCCAGCGGTCGCGCGGCACTTACCCCGGGCGATCCCGGAGGCGGGCCGAGCCAGCCGCAGATGACATGGAGGCAGGACAGATGGGCAAGCGCATCCCTCGCGAGACGATCCTCGAGAACCTGCGCGCCCGGGTCGCGCGCGGCGAGCCGATCGTCGGCTGCGGCGCCGGGACCGGGATCTCGGCGAAGATGGCCGAGGCCGGCGGCGCCGACCTCATCATCATCTACAACTCCGGCCGCTACCGGATGGCCGGCCGCGGGTCGCTGGCCGGGCTCCTGCCCTACGGCGACGCGAACGAGATCGTCGTCGACATGGCCCGCGAGGTCATCCCGGTCGTGAAGCAGACGCCCGTCCTCGCCGGCGTCTGCGGGACCGACCCCTTCCGCGACATGGAGGTCTTCCTTCGCGAGCTCATCGCCATCAACTTCTCCGGCGTCCAGAACTTCCCGACCGTCGGCCTCATCGACGGGACCTTCCGAGCCAACCTCGAGGGGACCGGAATGGGTTACGACAAAGAGATCGAGATGATCAAGCTCGCCCATGAGCTCGGGATGCTGACGACGCCGTACGTCTTCGATCCCGACCAGGCGAAGGCGATGGCCGAGGTCGGCGCCGATGTCCTCGTCCCCCATCTCGGCCTGACGACAGCCGGGACCATCGGGGCGACCGTCGCCGTCAGCCTCGACGAGGCGATCGAGCGGGTCCTGGCCATGGCCGAGGCGGCCTGGCGGGTTCGGCCCGACATCCTCGTCCTCTGCCACGGCGGTCCCCTCGACGAACCCGACAACGTCGGCCTCGCCCTCTCCCGGATGCCGGGCATCGCCGGCTTCTTCGGTGCCTCAAGCATCGAGCGGATCCCGACCGAGCGGGCGATCAGCGAGCAGGTTCGTCGCTTCAAGCAGCTCGCCCTCGCCCCGCGGGCGGCGGCGACGACGGCCTGAGGGAGCCGGGCGATGGGCATCGGAAGCAAGACGATCGTCCTCGTCGGGGCCCTCGACACGAAAGGCCCCGACTACGCCTTCGTCAAGTCCGAGATCGAGCGCCGCGGCCACCGGGCGCTCGTCGTCGACACGAGCGTCACCGGCCAGCCGGGGTTCGCCGCCGACGTCTCGGCGGCCGAGGTCGCCGCGGCCGGCGGGAGTTCCCTCGACGAGCTTCGGGCGAAGGCCGACCGCGGCTTCGCCATGGAGGTCATGACCCGGGGCGTCGCCGTCGTCGCCCGGCGGCTCTACGACGATGGCAAGCTCGACGGCATCCTCGCCCTCGGCGGCTCGGCCGGGGCCGCCCTCGGCACCTCGGCGATGCGCGCCCTCCCCCTCGGCGTCCCGAAGGTCATGGTCACCACCGTCGCCTCGGGCGACACGAAGCCGTACGTGGGGACGCGCGACGTCGTCATGTTCCCCTCGGTCGTCGACGTCGCCGGGGTGAACCGGATCAGCGCCAAGATCTACGCCAACGCCGTCGGGGCCATCGTCGGGATGGTCGAAACCGAGGCGCCGCCGGTTGCTGCCAAGCCCCTCATCGCGGCGACGATGTTCGGCAATACGACCCCGGCCGTCGAGCGGGCGAAGGCGATCTTCGAGGGGCACGGCTACGAGGTCCTCGTCTTCCATGCCACCGGAACCGGCGGCCGGACCATGGAGGATCTCGTCGCCGACGGCTTCTTCGAGGGCGTCGCCGACATCACGACGACCGAATGGGCCGACGAGCTCGTCGGCGGTGTCCTGACCGCCGGGCCGACCCGCCTCGAGGCCGCGGGCAAGGCCGGCATCCCGCAGGTCATCGTCCCGGGCTGCCTCGACATGGTGAACTTCTGGGCTCCGGAGACGGTTCCCGAGAAGTTCAAGGACCGCCGCTTCTACCGCTGGAACCCGAACGTGACCTTGATGCGGACGACGCCCGAGGAGAACGCCGAGCTCGGCCGGATCCTGGCCGAAAAGGCGAACGCCGCCCGCGGCCCGGTCGCCTTCTACCTCCCGCTGAAGGGCGTCTCGATGCTCGATGCGCCGGGCAAGGAGTTCTGGTGGCCGGAGGCGGACGCGGCCCTCTTCGAGGCGATCAAGCGCCACGTCCGGCCGGACATCCCGGTCCACGAGCTCGACGCCAACATCAACGACCCGGCCTTCGCCGAGGCGGTGGCGGCCGGGCTCCTGGAGTTCCTGCGGAGCCGGGTTCCGGCCGCCGGCTGAGCCTCCGGCGCCCCGGCGGCGCAGCTCCGGGGGCCGCTCCGAGCCGTCTGCCCGCGGCGGATCGGCCCCCTGCGCCGAAGGGCGGACGAGCCGCCCACTTGGGATGGCTCAGCCGCCGGACCTCAGCTCCGACGGCTCCCGACCGGCGAAGGCGGCCTCGAGGGTCGCCAGGTCGAGCTTCTTCATCGGCAGGAACGCCCGGACCAGCCGGTCGACGGCCGCCGGCTCGCCGGAGGCCAGCATCTCGTCCAGGGCAGCCGGAACGATCTGCCACGACAGTCCGTAGCGATCCTTGCACCAGCCACACGCCTCGGCCTCGGGGATGGCCGAGAGGGCTGACCAGTAGCGGTCGATCTCTGCCTGCGTCTCGCAGGGGACGACGAAGGAGATCGCCTCGTTGAACCCGAAGCCGTGCTCGACGGCACTGTCCATGGCGGCGAGCCACGTCTCGCCGAGGCGGAAGTCGGAGAACATGACGGTCCCCTCGCGCTCCGGCTCCATCCCGGCGGGGTAGTGGAGGAGCGCTCCTGCGCGCGAGCCCGGGAAGACGGAGCGGTAGAACGCGGCCGCCTCCTCGGCCCGGCCGGCGACGTCGCCTGTGAACAGAAGCGTCGGGACGATGAAGGGCCGCGGCTCGCCTGCGGGGTCGGAGAGGATGAGCTGCCAGTTCACGCCGTAGCGGTCCTCGACCCAGCCGAAGCGTCGGCTGAACGGGTAGGCATCGAGCGGCATCCGCACGAGCCCACCGTCGGCGAGTGGGCTCCAGAGCGCGTCGAGGTGAGCCGCTGCCTCCGCGTCCCGGGACGGATCGAAGTTGACGATGAAGGAGATGGATGGGTTGAAGCGGAACTCGGGCCCGGCACTGATGGCAATGAAGGGCTGGCCGGCCAGCGAGAAGCGCACGACCTCCCCGTCACCTGAGGGCGTGTCCCGGAGCATCGTGACCGAGTGGATCCGGCCGTCGGGGAAGACCGAGGCGTAGAACTCGGCCGCCTCGCGCGCTTCGGCATCGAACCACAAGTGGACGGCGAGCCTCGGGATCCGGTCCACGGCAGCGCTCCCTTCGTCGTTGTGATACCGCCTGCGGCTATCGCCAGCGGTCGGCGGTGTCGGGGTTGAGCGGGTCGAGTAATGCCCCGGCCGGCACAGGGTCGCATCGTCGCACACCCCGTCCGGCCAGACAGCAGCGACCCGCTTGGAGTCTCCGCTCCCGGTCAGTCGATGGAGAAGTGGTCCGGGTTTTGGTAGCGGCCTGTCCGGAGCCACTCGATCTGCATGAGCAGGTCGTTGAGGAGCGACGAGGCCCCGAAGCGGAACCGCTCGGGCGTCATCCAGCGCGGCCCGAGCGTCTCGTAGAGGACGACGAGGTAGGCGATCGCCTCCTTCGCCGTCCGGATCCCGCCGGCGGGCTTCATCCCGACCGCCCGCCCCGTCGCCCGCTCGAAGTCGCGGATCGCCTCGAGCATGACGAGGGTGACCGGGAGGGTCGCCGCCGGGCTGATCTTGCCGGTCGAGGTCTTGATGAAATCCGCCCCGGCGGCCATGGCGAGGATCGAGGCCCGCCGAACGTTGTCGTAGGTCCCGAGCTCACCGGTCTCGAGGATGACCTTCAGGTGGGCCGGCCCGCACGCCTCCTTGACGGCGACGATCTCGTCGAAGACCGTCCGGTAGTCGCCCCGCAGGAAGGCACCCCGGTCGATGACCATGTCGACCTCGTCGGCACCGGCGGCAACGGCCATCTTCGTCTCTTCGACCTTGAGAGGGGTGAAGGTCTGGCCGGACGGGAAGCCGGTGGCGACGGAGGCGACCTTGACGCTCGAGCCGCGGAGGGCGTCCTTCGCCTCGGCGACGAGGGCCGGGTAGACGCAGACGGCGGCGACCGACGGGATCGAGGGGTCACCCGGCTTCGGGTGGACGGCCTTCGCGCAGAGGGCCCGGACCTTGCCCGGGGTGTCCTTGCCCTCGAGGGTCGTGAGATCGACCATCCGGATGGCGAGGTCGAGGGCCCAGAGCTTCGACTCGCGCTTGATCGACCGCCGGCGGAGGGCGTCGGCGCGGGCTTCCACGCCGACCTGGTCGACGGCGGTCACCCGACCGAGCATGGACCCCAGGCTGCCGGGCCGCGAGTCCCAGGCCCGGATCAGCTCGTCGGCCCGCTCGCGGGCGAGGGTGTCGGGGTGGTGGGTCGTCGCCATCGGGCGGCAGGATACACCCGCCCGGGAGCGGGGGCCGGGCGCCGTCGGCCGGGTGGCGGTGGCCAGGTGCCCTATGGACGCTCGTGTGCTAGAGATCCCGCAGCGATCGGCCCCGACCCATGGATGACGGCCGCATGCGGCGCAAGCCGCTGCCAGACTTGAAGGCCGGCCCTATGGCGGCGCTGGGTTGGCTCGGACGCCGGCGAGCAGGATCGGCCGGTCCAAGGATTCGCCTTCTGCGCGGCTGGGTGACGGACGAGCACCGCGATTGCGCACGGTCACTTCCGCTAGCCGCCGTAGAAGAAGACGCCGGCTCCGACGAAGTCGAACCTCACCATCATCTGCCCTGCAGTGGATCCCGGGACTGACCAGACGAGCGAGTAGTTGTTCCGTGCTTTCAAGAGGAACGACGGAATGGAACCCTGCGGGAAGTCCACCGTAATCTGGTACAGACCGCGCTCCTCCCGTTCGACACGGGATACACGCCATTGGGCCACCTCCCAGCCCGGGCCTGCCGGTCGTGGTTCGCCCCCAGGGTCAACTGCCGGGCCGGAGCCGAGCCGTCGGTGGGGACGAGCCAGATGGCGTGCCGATAGCCGTCCCGCTTGGGCGCGACCGACTGGAGCGTGAAGACCGCCCACCTCCCGTCGGGCGAGGTGCGAGGGTCGGTGGGGATCCGGAACCGCACGAGGTCCTCGGGTTCGGCGGGACGTGGCATCGTGCCTCCTTCGCGGCTCGCAGGACGCGTTGTCGATGACGTGGCTCGGGGTCGGCGCGCCGGCGGGTGGCGCCGGAGCGGGGACGAAGCTCGGGACCCCGGGGACGGTGGGACGGCGCGGGCGGTCGAGATCGCGGCGGACGGCGGCCGGCACCGCTGCGGGGAGCGTTCCCTCGCCGGCGCGATCGGGACTCCGTGGAGCGAGCACTCCGTGGAGCGAGTATAGGCGTCGACCGCCTACCATCGGGACGGATGCCCGACCAGCTTTCCCTCGAGCTGCCGACCGAGCCGCCGAACCTCCCGTGGGGTCTGCGGCCGATGCTGGCGCGCCCCTACCCCACCCCCTTCGACTCCCCGAACCACGTCTTCCAGCCGCTCTGGGGTGGGCTCCGGGTCCTCGCCTTCGTCGGCGGCTCCGGCCCCCCTCGCTCGGCCCACGCCCTCGCTCAGTCCGACCCCGCCCGCTCGGCTCGCGGCCTCGCCCTCCTCGACCCCGACGGCGTCGACCGGATCGGCCACTTCCCCGAGCTCGGCGCGGTCCGCGATCAACTCGCCGCCGGCTCGGCCGTCCTCGACGGCGAGATCGTCGTCGTCGACCGCGCCGGCCGGCTCGACGCCAACGGGCTGGCGGCGCGCCTCGCTGGCCGACCCGGCGTCGCCGGCCGACCGGGACCGCCGGCCGTCTTCCTCGCCTTCGACCTCCTCCACCTCGACGGACGATCCCTCCTCGGTGCTCCCCTCCACCGCCGGCGCGACCTCCTCCGACGCCTCGTCGGGCCAGGGGGTGCCGTCCTCGTCGTCCCGGCCGTCGAGGCCGACGGGCGGGCGCTCCATGCTGCGGTCGTCGCCCAGGGTCTCGCCGGGGTCCTCGCCCGGCTCCGGACGAGTCCCTACCTGCCCGGCGTCCGAAGCCGCCTCTGGCGCTTCGTGCCCGCCCGTCCGCCGGCCGACGCGGATCTCGGCTCGACGTCCGAGGCCACCGCTGGCGCGCCCTTCGAGGAGCCGAGCCTTCCGGCGGCCCCCGTCCTCGCCGTCTTCTCCCGCCTCCCGCTCGACACACTGTAAACCGCCGCGCCGGCGCCTCGACCATCGCTCGTCGCCGAGGCGCTCGACTCGCCGGCCGCCCGCGGGTCGGCCCGTCCGGCCTCCATCCTCGGCGACCGCCGACCTCAGCCGGCCCGGCGGAACGCGTAGCGGACGAAGGCGAGGACGGACGGGCGCTGGCCGTAGAGGAGCACGCCCGTCGCGTAGACCCGGATGGCGACGGCGCCGACGATGGGGATCGTCACCGCCAAGAGCCCCACCGAGACGAGGAGCTCCCATGGTTCGACCCGCCCCACCGAGAGCCGGGTCAGCATGACGAAGGGGCTCCAGAACGGCACATACGAGGCGAACCGGATGAAGCCTGCCGTTCCACCGGTCAGGGCCAGGACCGCCTGGAGATAGCCGGCGATGGCGATGAGGCTCAGGGGCAGCGAGATGACCTGGAGATCCTCGGGCCTGCTGACGAGCGACCCCGCCGCCGCGTAGACGAGGGCGTAGAGGGCGAAGCCGAGGACGAAGAAGACGGCGAAGGCGAGGGTGAGCCCCGGCGAGAGGGCGACGAGCGAGCCGGCGATGGAGCTCCCGGGGCCGAAGAGGGCCTCACCGAGCCGCTCCTGGGCGACGAGGGCGACGAGGGCCGGCACGAGGACGACGCCGAACTGGAGCGCGCCGGCCAGCCCGATCCCGACCACCTTCCCCACGACGAGCTGAGCCGGCGACGCCGCGCCGAGGAGGAGCTCCATGACCCGCCCCGACTTCTCGGCGACGACCCCGGCCGCGACCCACATCCCGTAGATGATGGTCGTGATGAAGACGAGGACGACGAAGACGATCCCGAGGATCCGGCGGCTGGCGAACTCGGCCCCACCGAGCGGGACCCCACCGGCCGAGGGCCCGCCGGCGGCGATGAGGTCGAGCCGCGGCATCTGGAAGGCCGGGCCACCGGTCGGGCGGCTGTTCGTCGTCCAGTCGAGGATGGCGACGGCAAGGGCGCCGACGCCGACGAGCTGGGCCCGGTCTGCCCCGACGGTCTCGCCGCTGTAGAACGTAAACGAGAGTCGGCCGCCGGGCTCCCGCTCGACGAGAAGGGCGGCGTCCAGGCGAAGGTCCTCCACCTCGGCCCGGGTCGCCAGCGGGTCGGTCCGCCGTTCGAAGACGAAGGCCGGCACCTCGCCGCGCGACCCGGCTAGGCCGCCATTGAGGACGCCGTCGAGGACGGCTCTGGCCTGTTCGGCGAGGGCATCGTCGGCGGTGACGACGGCGACCCGCAGCGACGACCCACGGTCGACGGCCCGGACGACGATGGGCGTGAAGGCGACGAGGACGGCGAGGCTCGCCAAGAAGAGGGTCGAGAGGAAGAAGAGGCGACTCCGAACCCGCTCCCGGAACTCGCGCCCGGCGACGATGAGCGCGTTTGGCAGGAGGGGTTCGTCGCGCGGGGACTCCGGCGCGACGCGGGCGTTCGGCCCGACCCGGAGGGTCATTTGGTTACCCCCACCCATCTCATTCGGTCAGCCCCACCCGCCCAGCGACGAAGGACGTTTCGGTCGACGGCGGCCCGGCAGCGCCGTCGGGGTCGGCGTCGACGGGGTGGCCGACGTGGTGGATGAAGACCTCCTCGAGGGACGCTTCGGCGAGCTCGAAGTGGCGGACCCGGAGGCCGTGGGCGAGGGCGGCGGCGAGGACCGCGTCGGCGGCGGCGTCGGAGGCGACCTCGATCTCGGCCCGATCGAGTCCCGGTCGGAGGAGGCGGGCCCCGGGGACGGTCGCCAGCCAGGCGAAGCGGTGGTCGGCGGGTTCCCCGGGCGCCTGCCCGGGCTGGGATGGATCCGTCTCGGGCGGAGCGGCCTTGGGTCGACTCGCCGCGCGCGGGTCCGCCCCGGCTGGACCCGCCTCGGGCCAACCCGTCTCGGGCGGACCGGCCTCGAAGCCGAGCCGAACCGTCCGTCGACCGATGGACCGCTTCACCTCCCGGATCGGCCCGCCGATGATGAGGCGGCCGCGGTCGATAATCGCCACGGCCTCGCAGAGGCTCTCGACGGTCTCGAGCTGGTGGGTCGAGAAGACGATGGTCTTGCCCCGATCGCGGAGCTCGAGGATCGCCTCCCGGAGGAGGACGACGTTGACCGGGTCGAGGCCCGTGAAGGGCTCGTCGAGGAGGAGGACGGGCGGGTCGTGGAGGATCGCCGCGACGAGCTGGATCTTCTGCTGATTGCCCTTCGAGAGCTCTTCGGCGGGACGGTCGGCCAGGTCTGCCACCCGAAAGCGCCGGAGCCAGGCCGTCGCTTCGCGTCGGGCTCGGTCGGCCGGCAGGCCGTGGAGGCGGCCGAAGAAGACGAGCTGATCGAGGACGGTCATCTTGGGGTACAGGCCGCGTTCTTCGGGCAGATAGCCCCACGTCCGGCGGGGCAGGCTCGTCGCCGGCCGACCGTCCCAGAGGACGCGCCCCTCGTCGGGCCGCAGGACCCCGAGGACGATCCGCATCGTCGTGGTCTTGCCGGCTCCGTTGGAGCCGAGGAACCCGAAGAGCGCCCCGGCGGGGATCTCGAAGCTGAGACCGTCGAGGGCCTGGACCCGACCGAAGCGCTTTCGAAGGCCGTCTAAGACGAGGCTCACGGTCGGCAGGATAGCGCTCTGCGGTGGACGGGCCCATCGGCCGAAGGTCCGGGGCGGGGCGCGGGGCGCGCGGGGCGCACAAGGCGCGGGGCGCGCGGGGCACACAAAGCGCCGCGGGGCCTGGCCCGAGCGCAGTGGCCGGCCTCGAACACCGGGGACCTGGGGTGCCGCGGGCCCCGGGCCTGGGAAGCCAGGGCTGGCGAGCCGACCCGCCACGTCTCGTCCCGGGTCTGGCGCGCCGCCGCGCCCTCTGGTCCCGGGCTGGCGAGCCGACCCGCCACGTCTCGTCCCGGGGCTGGCGCACGCACCCGAAACCGTCCGCCGCCTCGAGGCTTGGCTCCGGAGCTGGCGACCCAACCGGGGACGGCGGCCCGGGCCCTAGAATGCCGGTCATGCC
>DAOTYQ010000073.1:0-5390 GCA_034434735.1 Chloroflexota bacterium | reverse complement strand
CGGCTCCCGAAGGGAGTCAGGATGACGAGGCGCCAGTCGCCGAGCTCGTCGCGGAAGCGCTCGACGACGATCCGTTCATCGGTCGGCAGGGCCCCGCAGATGGCCTGCTCCTCCTCGAGGTAGGCCAGGAGGTTGTCGACCGCCCAGTCGTCGAGCCCGTGCTCCGCCTGGAGGCGGGCCCGCACCTCGGCCCGAGCCATCGGCCCGCCGACCAGGGCGCCTTCGAGCTCGCGAACGAAGGCGCCGATGGCCCGGCCCAGCTCGGCCGGCCGACCGAGCCCGTCGCCCTTCCAGAAGGGGAGCTTGCCCGGCTCGCCCGGGGCCGGACTGACGAGGACCCGATCGGGCGTGATGTCCTCGATCCGCCACGACGAGGCGCCCAGGGTGATGACCTCACCGACCCGACTCTCGTAGACCATCTCCTCGTCGAGCTCCCCGACCCGGCGGCCCGGCCGACCGGCCTCGCCGACCAGGTAGACCCCGTAGAGGCCCCGGTCGGGGATCGTTCCCGCCGAGGTGACGGCGACGGTCCGAGCGTCCCGGCGACCTTCGATCCGGCCGGCGACCCGATCCCAGACGATCCGGGGCCGGAGCTCGGCGAAGGCCTCGTCGGCGTAGGCGCCAGCGAGCATCCCGAGGACCGCCTCGAAGGCCGCCCGGGAGAGGTGCTCGTACGGCGCCGCTCGGGTCACGACGCGCCACAGCTCGTCCACCGACCAGGCGTCCATGACGGCCATGGCCACGATCTGCTGGGCGAGGACGTCGAGCGGGTTCCGGGGGATCGTCGTCGTCTCGATCTCGCCGCGCCGCATCCGGTGGGCGACGACGGCGGCTTCGAGCAGGTCGCCCCGGAACTTGGGGACGATCAGGCCGCGGCTCGGGACGCCGACCCGGTGGCCGGCCCGCCCGACCCGCTGGAGCCCCGAGGCGACGGAGGGCGGCGACTCGACGCAGACGACGCTGTCGATCGCCCCCATGTCGATCCCCAGCTCGAGGCTACTCGTCGCGACGAGGGCCGGAAGGTGTCCCGCCTTGAGGGCGTCTTCGATGCTCCGCCGCTCCTCGGGCGCGACGCTGCCGTGGTGGGCGCGGGCGATGGGCGCACCGGCGAGCTCGTTCAGGCGGCCGGCGAGCCGTTCGGCAACGCGCCGACTGTTGACGAAGACGAGGGTGCTCCGGTGGGACCGGATCTCGGCGAGGAGGGTTGGGTAGACGGCCGGCCAGATGCTCCGCCGCCCGTCGCCGGCGAGGACGGACCCACCGGCCTGCTCTTCCAGCGGGAGCGGCTCGCCCAGGCGGGCCATGTCCTCGACGGGGACGACGACACGGAGCTCGAGGTTCGGCGGCGTCGCCGCGTCGACGATCCGAACCGCCCGGTCGGGACCCACCCCAGCCAGGAAACGGGCGATGGTCTCGAGGGGCCGCTGGGTCGCCGAGAGACCGATCCGCTGGAGCCGCGGGCCGGACGGCGGGGCCGGACGGAGGGCTTCCAGGCGCTCGAGGCTGAGGGCGAGGTGGGCGCCGCGCTTCGTTCCGGCGAGGGCGTGGATCTCGTCGACGATGACGACCTCCACGGCCCGCAGGACGTCGCGCGCGGCGGAGGTCAGGATGAGGTAGAGGGACTCGGGGGTCGTGACGAGGATGTCGGGCGGATCGGCGGCGATCCGTCGTCGATCGGCGGCCGGCGTGTCGCCGGTTCGAACGGCGATCCGGACCTCCCGCACCGGCGTGCCGAGCCGTTCGGCGGCCCGGGCGATCCCGGCCAGCGGGGCGCGGAGGTTCCGCTCGATGTCGTAGGCGAGGGCCTTGAGGGGCGAGACGTAGAGGACCCGGACGCCGGGACGAACTCGCTCGGGCGCGGGTCGGCGGCCGGCGGGAGCGGCGTTCCGAGCCGCACGTGCGTGCCGCGCCGCGCCGTCGGCGGCGGGCGCGTCGGGCCCGAGGCTCGGCTCGAGGCTGGGTCCGGGCTCCGGGGTCGGCGTGGGCTCCGCAGCCATCAGCCGGTCGAGGCAGGCCAGGAAGGCGGCCAGGGTCTTGCCGCTCCCGGTGGGGGCGTGGATGAGCGTGTGGTCGCCCGAGGCGATCGCCTCCCAGCCGCGGACCTGGGCCGGCGTCGGCGCCTCGAAGGTCGCCCGGAACCAGGCCCGGACCGGCGGTCGGAACCGGTCGAGGGGATCGACGGAAGCGGCGGCGGGAGCCACGGGCTTCGAGTATAGGAGGGGCGGCGGAACGGCCCCGCGGCGGCCGATCGGCGGCGGAACGGCCCCGCGGCGGCCGCACGGCGGCGGACCCGCGGAGCCGGCGGTCCGAGTCCCGCCCCCGCGTCGGCGGTCCAGCTCCGCCACAGCTCGACCGCGGGGAAAGCGACGACCGGCCGGAGGGCCGGCCGGTCGTCCTCGGCGGGAGGGTGGTGCGATGGCTGGGTGCGTCAGGTGGCGGCAGGGGCCGGGTCTCCCGAGAAGAGCCAGCGCCGCAGGCCGGGACCGACCGAATCCATGAGATAGGCGTCGAGCCCGTAGTACTTGCCGGCCCCGAGGCCGAAGATGGTGGCGCCGATGAGGGCGTAGGTCAGGTGCTGGTTCACGATCCCGTACTGGAAGTCCCATGCCGCGACGAAGAAGATGAGCATCATCAGCGTCGCCATGGCCGCCCCGAAGCGGGTCAGGAGCCCGAGGATGAGGCTGATCCCGATCCCGAGCTGACCGAGCGGCACCAGGTAGTTGATGATCGTCAGGGCCGTGGCGTCGTTGGCCAAGGCGACCCAGAAGTCGTGGGTCGGGTTGAAGACCGTCCCCTCGGCGACCTCGCCGGTCACGAACGGCCAGCCGAGGGTGCCGAGCGTCCCGAACTTCAGAAAGCCGGCGGCCGACCAGGTCCCGAGCCCGGCCCCGACGGCCTTTTCGAGACCGGCCCAGAGGAAGATGATCCCCACTCCGATCCGGAGCAGGGCGACACCAAGCCGGTGATACCGAGCGGTGATCTGCATCCTTGGACCCTCCATTCGTTTCGATCCGTCCGATCGGCTCCCGTCCGCGGCAGCCTACGCCGGATCGCTGTCGCTGACAAGGATGCGGATCGGCTCATCTGCGCATATGCGCCGATGGTCACGAACGGCGCGGGCAGGATCGACCCCCGGACGGGGCCCGATGGCCGGGGTCTTCGGTCGTCGGAGCCCCCCTTCGCCCGGGCCGAAAGGGCCGCCGGACCGAATTCACTGCGCCGATCGGCGGGACGTCTGGAGGCGTGCCGCCACCGCCGCTGGATCCGCCGCCGCGACGGACGGCGGGATCGGCTCGAGATGGAACCCGGCCCCCTCGAGGAGCCGCACGGCCACCTCGCGCCGGGTGCGCCGATCGAGCGGCTCGACGACGTCCCGCTCGGCGGCCGTCACGGTCGCGACGAGGGCCCGACCCGGCGGCACCGTCTCGACGAGGCGTCGCAGGAGCGCCCGGCCGAGCCCGCGACCCCGGCGCCCCGGGGCGACCCCGACGACGAGGAGCCGATCCACCGCGACGGCGGACGATGGCGGCACGGCGGCCGCGCCCTCGACGCCGCTCCGCCAGCCCCGTCCGTCCCCCCCCCCATGGACCCCATCCCCGCCTTGGGGGAGCCGGTCGGGGACGGCGAGGGCGAGGCCGACGATGATCGTCCCGACGACGGCGGCGGCGCCGTAGGCCCCGTCGGCGAGGGCGCCGGCGAGGATCGCCCGGAGGTCCGCCGCATCCCGCGGTGGGGCCAGCCGCTCGGCGAGGCGGGTCCGGTCGAGCAGGGCTCGATCGACGGCAACGATCGTCGGCTCGAGGGTCGGCTCGTCGGGGGCGCCGAGATCGATCTCCCGGTCGGCGGGCGGGCCTACGTCCTCCTCGTCGGCGGGTGATCCGTCGGCGTTCGATCGACCATCGCCGAGGGGCGACCACCAGCCCCGGTCGACGGCCTCGCGGACGAGGCCCGGGACGACGAGGCTCCGGACGAGGGCGACGATGGCCGCCGCCTGCTCCTCGGCCGCCGCCTGCTCGGGTCGGAGGGGCAAACCCGCGTTCGGCGGATCCGTGAAGGTCGATGGCAGCGGTGCCTGGCCGTGGCGAGCCGCTTCGGCCGCCCAGCGCTCGCGCCAGTCCGGGTCGATGGCCGGTGGCATCGGCCGGTGGGCCGCGGCGAGCCAGGTCAACGCCCAGGCCCGCGGCACGACCCGGTAGACGTCGTACCCGCCGCCGCCGGTCGCCAGCCACCGGCCGCGGGCGTAGCGATGGGCGACCCGGTCGACGAGGCGGGCGGCGGCCCCCATGGCGGTCGTCGTCACTCGGAGGTGGGCGAGGGGATCGAGGGCATGGCTGTCGGCCCCATGCTGACTGACGACGAGGTCCGGACCGATGGTCGCCGCGAGCTCGGGGACGAGGCGCTCGACGGCCGCCAGCCAGGCCGTCTCCCCGGTGCCGGGTTCGAGGGGTACGTTCACCGCGGTCGCCGCGGCGGCCCCGGGACCGAGCTCCTCGACGAAGCCGGTCCCCGGGAAGAGATAGCGGCCCGACTCGTGGATGCTGAAGGTGACGACGCCGGGGTCGGCGAGGTGGAGGGCCTGGACGCCGTCGCCGTGGTGAACGTCGAGGTCGACGTAGAGGACGCGGAGGCCGGCCGCCCGGGCTCGGGCGATGGCGAGGGCCGGGTCGTTGTAGATGCAGAAGCCCGAGGCCCGATCGGCGAGGGCATGGTGGAGACCGCCGCCCGGATGGAAGGCGTGGGCCACCTCGCCGCGCAGGATCGCCTCGACGGCCGCCAGTGAACCGCCGGCCACGGCCGCCGCCGCCTCGTGCATGCCGGCGAAGGGCGGGTTATCGCCGGGGCCGATCCCTGCCGCCGGCGGAGCGCCCGGATCCGCCGAGAAGCGGCGGACGATGCGGATGTACTCGGCCGTGTGGCAGGCGAGGAGCGCCGCGTCGGGGACCGGTTCGGGAGGGAGGCCGGGCTCGCCGCCGAGGCGTCGGATGAGGTCGATGCTCGGCCCGAAGCGGCGCGGGGTGAGGGGATGGAAGGGGCCGAAGTCGTAGCGCTCGGACCAGGGCCCGAAGACGAGGAGCGGCTCGGTTGGCATCGGCGGTCACTCTAGCGAGTCGGGCGCTGTGGGTGGGCGGTGCCGGGCCGGGCCGAGCCCGGGGCCCGGTTGCGCCGCCGACGTGCCGGCGCTTGCAGGGCGTTCTGCCGTGGCGGCCGACGGAGATCTTGTCACGCCGGCGCTGTTTTCCGACGGCGCGTCTCCTGCCGTACGCCGCCAGGGCACCTCCCATCTCCGCCGTTCGTGGTCGCGTCCGGCGTCGGCGGCGTCTTCCGTTCCCTGGCGTCGGGGCCGCTCGATGGCGCCAGCTCTGCGTGGTCCGCATCCGACGCCGGCCCCG
>DAOTYQ010000072.1:0-11345 GCA_034434735.1 Chloroflexota bacterium | reverse complement strand
TCCGAGTCCTTCGCCCGGGTCACCTTCCCGCTCTCGCTGCCGGGCGTCTTCGCCGGCACCCTCCTCGTCATGATCCCGGCCATCGGCGACTACGTGAACGCCGCCCTCCTCGGCAACCCGAACACGATCATGATCGGGAACGTCATCCAACAGCGCTTCCTCGTCAACAACGACTACCCGACGGCCTCGGCCTTGAGCTTCATCCTCATGGCCGCCATCCTCGTCGTCGTGACCATCTACGCTCGCCTCCTCGGGACGGAGAACGCGAGCGTCGCCCGGGGCCTCTGACGGCCGATGGCCCAGGACGCCCTCGCCGCGCCCCTCGCCGCCCGACCGGTCGGCTGGCTCGACCGGTTTGCCCGCTTCTTCGATCGCTACCTCCTCCTCGTCTACACCGGCTTCGCGGTCCTCTACCTCATGCTCCCGGTCTTCGTCATCGCCCTCTTCAGCGTGAACGACCCGATCGGCCGGAGCAACGTCGCCTGGCGGGCCTTCACCCTCAAGTACTGGCTCGACCCGTTCGGGGTGCCGGGGCTCTTCGACGCCGTGGCGACGAGCCTGAAGATCGCCTTCGCCTCGACCTTCGTCGCCACCGCCCTGGGCACCCTTATCGCCCTCGCCCTCGTCCGCTACCAGTTCCGCGGTGCCGGGGCGACGAACCTCCTCATCTTCATCCCGATGGCGACGCCCGAGATCGTCATGGGCGCCTCGCTCCTGACGATGTTCGTCGCCATCGGCCGCCCGCCGTTCTTTCCCCTGAACGAGCTGACGATCCTCATCGCCCACATCATGTTCAACATCAGCTACGTCGTCGTCACCGTTCGGGCCCGCCTCGTCGGCTTCGACCGTCACCTCGAGGAGGCGGCGATGGACCTCGGGGCGAACGAGTGGACGACCTTCTGGCGGGTGACCTTCCCGCTCATCCTGCCCGGCATCATCGCCGCCGCCCTCCTCGCCTTCAGCCTCTCCATCGACGACTTCGTCATCACGAACTTCACGGCCGGGCGGACGGTCACTTTCCCGATGTACATCTGGGGCGCCGCCCGGATCGGGATCCCGGTCCAGGTGAACGTCATCGGGACGATCATCTTCCTCGTCGCCGTCGGCTTCGTCGCCCTCTCCGTCGTCCTCGGGCGACGGCGGGCGTGAGGCGCGGGGGGCGAACCGTGGTCCACGCCGTCGGCGACGATGGGCTCGGGGGGTTGGAGCTCCTCGGGGTGACCGAGGCGGCCGAGCTCGTCGGGGTGTCGCCCTCGACGCTTCGCCTCTGGGAGCGACAGGGGCTCATCGAGCCGGTTCGTTCTAGCGGCGGGGCACGCCGCTACGACCGGGCGATGGTCGACCGGCTTCGGGTCATCGCCCGGCTCCGGCGGGTCGAGGGCTGGAACGCGGCCGCCATCCGGCGCCACCTGGCGAAGGACGAGATCGAGGCATCGGCGGCGCCGGCCGAGCATGGCTCCACCGATCGGGCCGGCGGCGACGGTCGCGGCGGAAGCGCGACGACCACGACCGGCCGCACCATCGCCACCGCCACCGAGCTCGGCCGGCGGCTTCGTCGGCTCCGGCAGCGCCGCCGGCTCACCCTCCGCGAGGTCGCCGCCCGATCCGGTCTCTCGATCTCCTTCGTCTCGGCCGTCGAGCATGGTCTGTCGGGCATCTCGGTGGCGGCCCTGCGTCGCCTCCTCGCCGCCTACGAGACGACCCTCGCCGAGATCGGAACCGCGACCGACGTCGAAACGCGGGCCGAGGCGGGGCCCCGTCGCCTCGTGCGGGCCAGCGAGCGCCCGGTCCTCGAGACCGGCGGGGTCCAGATCGAAGACCTGGCGGTCGGGGCGACCATCCTGGAGCCGCAGCTCTTCGTCCTGGCGCCGGGCACGACCTCGGAAGGCACGTACAGCCACCTCGGCGAGGAGTTCATGTTCGTCCTCGACGGGCGCCTCGGGGTCTGGCTCGACGAGGCCGAGTACTACGAGCTCGGTCCCGGCGACGCGCTCACCTTCCCCTCTAGCCTGCCCCACCGCTTCGCCGCCCTGGGGCCACACACGACCCGGGTCATCTGGGTCAACAGTCCGCCCTCGTTTTAGAGCCGCCGGCCCGGGCTGCGGATCGTTTCCCCGCCCGATCGCGCGGCAGGTCCAGACCGATCGAGGAGTCCGAGCATGGTCGACAGATCCATCGCCACCACCGAGGCCCTTCCGGATCGCTCCGTCGTGCCGGCCGTCTGGAGTCGGATCACGAACCTCGTCGTCGAGCGGGGCGAGGGCTCGTGGCTCGTCACCGTCGACGGCGAGCGCTACCTCGACTACAGCTCGGGGATCGGGGTCACGAACACGGGCCACGCCCACCCGAAGGTCGCCGCGGCCATCGCCGCCCAGGCGGCGAAGCTCATCCACGGCCAGCAGAACATCGTCTTCCACGAGCCCGGCCTCCGGCTCCACGCCCGTCTGGCCGCCCTCCTGCCCGGCGGCCCGTGGGGCGTCTTCCTCTCGAACAGCGGCGCCGAGGCGATCGAGGCGGCGATCAAGCTCGCCCGGGTGGCGACTGGCCGGCCGGCCATCGTCGCCTTCCGGTACGGCTTCCACGGCCGGACCGCCCAGGCCATGGCACTCACGAGCGCGAAGGACGTCTACCGGGCCGCCTACGAACCGCTCCCGGGTTCGGTCTATCACGCCGACTTCCCCTACTGCTACCGGGCACCCGGCGGCCCCCACCCGATCGAGCGCTGCAGCTGCGACTGGGAGGCGCGCCTCGATCTCCTCTTCCACCAGCTCGTCGATCCGACCCGGGTCGCCGCCATCGTCGTCGAGCCGGTCATCGGGGAGGGCGGCTACATCGTCCCGCCGCCGGACTTCTTGCCCCGGCTCCGGGCGATCACCCGCCGCCACGGGATCCTCCTCGTCGTCGACGAGATCCAGACCGGCTTCGGCCGGACCGGCCGCCTCTTCGCCGTCGAGCATGGCGGCGTCGAGCCCGACATCCTCGTCGTGGCGAAGGGGATCGCCTCCGGCCTGCCGCTGTCCGGGATCATCGCCCGCCGGGAGCTCCTGGACCGCTGGGCCCCGGGCAGCCACGGCGGGACGTACGGCGGCAACGTCGTCGCCTGTGCGGCGGCCCTGGCGACCCTCGACGTCATCGAGGAGGAGGGGCTCGTCGCCAACGCCGCCGCCCGTGGCGCCCAGCTCCTGGCCGGGCTCCGTCGGATCGCCGCCGATCACCCGGCCGTCGGGGACGTCCGCGGCCTCGGCTGCATGGTCGCCCTCGAGCTCGTCCGGCCGGGCGAGGGCGACGGGCGGGTCCCGGATCCGGAGCTGACGAAGCGGGTCCAGGCCGAAGCCCTCGCTCGGCGGTGCATCGTCCTGACCGCCGGCTCGTACGGCAACGTCATCCGGATCATCCCGCCGCTGGTGACGACGGCCGCGGAGGTGGATCTGGCCCTCGCCATCCTCGGCGAGGCACTCGCTGCGGCCGGCGCCTAAGGCGGGAGGTTCGGGTGACGATTTCGGCGCAGACCCGGCTCGCGCGCGTCCTCGCCGCAGTCCTCCCTCGGCGACGCAGAGAGGACCCGGCTCGACTCGGCGGCGGCTGAGCGGCCCCCACTCGGCTCGGCGACGGCCGAGCGGGCCGCGACGAGGGTGCCCTGTGGCCGCGTCGGAGGTCGGACCTTCGCGTCGGTCCGGGCCCGAGACGCATTCCAGGCGGCGGGGGTGCCCTGTGGCCGCGTTCGGGCCGCGTTGGAGGTCGAGGGTGCGGGCCGGCCGGAACCCGATCGGATGCTCGGCAGGTGAACGTTGGCCGCCGGTGCGGAGCCACCCCGGCCGAGCGGTCGACGACGGGGCCGCACCCCGGTTCCCGGTTCTGGGTCGGCCGGGATCCGGTCAGATGCTCACCAGGTGAACGCCGCCGCCGGTGGCGAGCCATCCGGGCCGATCGGTTCGTGACAAACGTTCACGCCATGACCATTGGGCGGATCGGAGCGCTCAATGCGTCCTGAGGTGAACGCGCCGACGGCCGATCCGCGGCCTCGACCCGTCGTCGAGGGAGGGACGCTGGCCAGCTGCGTCACCTCCTGAACAGCTGGCCGGGTTGCGCGTTCTCCTCGAGGCCGGGGCGGGGGCACGGAGCGTGGCCGCCTCGCGCCGCCGGCCGGTCCTCGACCGGAGAGGCCGCCGAACGTACATCACGCGTTCGTTTGACCAACTTCGGCGGACGGGAGGGGGCCCGGCGCGGCCGAGCGGGCCAGCCCTGCCACGGCGGACGGGAGCGGGCGGCCACGGCAGACGGGAGCGGGCCCGGCGCGGCCGAGCGGGGGTCCACAACGGCCGAGCGGGCCAGCCCTGCCACGGCGGACGGGAGGGGGCCCGGCGCGGCCCACGAACCGGGGCGCCGCCCCCGCCACCGCCCGTCAGGCGCCGCCGAGCGCCTCCAAGATCGCCGCGTGGAGGAGCCCGTTCGAGGCGACTGCCGTCCGGCCGTGGATCGTCCGCCGGCCCCCGAAGTCGGTGACCCGCCCGCCGGCCTCTTCGACGAGGAGCGTCGGCGCCGCCAGGTCCCAGGGCGCAAGGTCCGCCTCGACCATCGCCTCGGCCGCGCCCTCGGCGACGAGGGCGTACCCCCAGAAGTCGCCGAAGCCCCGGTCCCGCCAGGCCCGCCGAACGAGGCTCCGAAAGCCCGGGCCCACGCCGGCCGCCTCGATGTCGGCCTGCGACCGATAGAGGAGCTGGGCGGCCCCGAGGTCGGCCACTACCGAGACCCCGACCCGCTGCCGGCGCGCCCGTCCCGGTCCGAAGCGGTGGATCGCCCAAGCCCCCGTACCCCGGGCGGCGTACCAGCGACTCCCGAGGCCGGGCGCGGACAGGACCCCGACCTGGAGCTCGCCGTCGACCTCGAGGGCGAGGAGCGTCCCGAAGAGCGGGATCCCCCGCATGAAGTTGTGGGTCCCGTCGATGGGGTCGAGGTACCAGCGTACGGCGGCGTCCCCGCCGGCGTCGCCCTCTTCCTCGCCGACGATCCCGTGGCTCGGGAAGGCCTCGGCGATCCGCTCCCGGACGAGCCGCTCGATGGCGAGATCGGCCTCGGTGACGAAGCTCCGATCCGGCTTCGCCCGGACCGCCACCGCTTCCCGGAAGAAGCGGAGGGCGATCTCGTCGGCGGCGTCGGCGCAGCGGAGGGCGAAGCGGAGCCAGGCGGCGAGGTCCCGCCGACTCCCCCGCCGAAGCCCGGCGCTCCAGGCGGGCCCGAACGACGGGCCGCTCACCCGGCGGCGACGGCCGCCCCGAGGACCTCCGGCAGCGGTCGGTGGAGCTCGACGCGCGTCACGTACCGCTCGACCATCGCCCGCGACCCGACGACCCCGAGCTGGTCGTAGAGGAAGCCGATCTTCTCCGCCTGGACGGCGAGGATCTCGTCCTTCGTCGGCAGATCCCAGAGCTGGCGCTTGAACGGGCCGATCGTCTTCTTCCGGGTCTTGTAGACGAACTGGGCGTCCGTCTCGCCCTCCTTCCGCTCGTCGGCCGCGTTCTCGAAGCACCAGCGCTCCATGGCCGCCCGGAGATCGGCCGGGAAGGCCGGGTGGTCGAAGAGCGCGTTCTGGAAGCCCGTCGCCAGGTGGATCTCGGCCGTCTCCACCTCCCGGAAGCGGTGGAACATCTCGTCGGGGAGCGTCGAAGCGCCGTGCTGGACCGTGCCGGCCAGGCCGTACTCGGCCCGGCAGACGGCCCCCAGCCGCTCGTGGACGCCGAAGTCGACGGCGACCTTGGCGACCGTTCCGTCGGGGAGGACGACCCCGCCGTGGCTCGTCCCGGTCTGGACGCTGACCTTGCTGATCCCGACGGCGCCCGGCGCCCGAGCCGCGAGCTCGCGGCGGAAGCCGTCGAGGTAGGCCCGCAGCTCTTCCACCGTCGAGTTCGCCTTGCCGACCTCGCCGATCTCGCCACCGACACTGATCGTCACCCCGTCGCTCTCGAGGGAGCGGATGAGCGCGGTCAGCTCGGCCGTGAGGACGTAGTTCGTCCGCTGCTGCTCGTCGACCGTCGGCTTCGAGAGATCGACGAGGGTCGAGGCGTCGATGTCGATGTTCCGGTAGCCGGCCTCGTAGGCGAGGCGGCAGGCCCGCCGGATCTCCTCGGTCATCGCCTCCGGGTCGGCGGCGTACTTCTTGGCGTTGAACTGGTAGTGGTCGCCCTGGAGGAAGACGGGGCCCTGCCAGCCGGCGGCGACGGCCCCGGCCAGGACGCTCGTCGCATAGTCGATGGGTCGCTGGTAGGTGTACGTCTGCTCGCTCCGGGCGAGCTCGAAGATGACCGCCCCGACGTCGAGGCGGGCGGCCGTCTCGAGGGCGACCCGGGCCATGTCGAAGGTCTGGGCCCGGATGTTGATGGCCGGCACGGTGAAGCCGCCGACCTCGCCCCGGCCGCGGGCCATGTAGAGCTCGTGGATGCTCGCCGAGCGGGCGCCCGTCGCCTGGGCGACCTCCCAGACGATCCACTGGGCCGCCTCGACGGCCCCGGCATCCTCGCCGAAGGCCGCCGTCCAGGCGAGGTCACGGATCGCCTCGCCGCGCAGCTTCGCCGGGTCGAGGATCTGGAGGCGACCGTCCTCGATCCGAACGACGCCGTCGAGCCGGGCGAGGAGGTCGGAGACGGATGTGGCTACGTGGGGCATGGGCGTCGATCTCCTGTTCGTGGGGTCCGCCCAATGGTAGCCTGCCGCGCACCCCGAGCGGTCGGGCCGCATGGCCCATCGGCGAGGGGCACCTGGGCGTCGCGTCTAGGAGACGCGTCGCGTCCGCCGGGTCACGAAGTCGACCAGGACGTACTCCCCGAGCGTCTCCGGCGAGGCGTAGAAGGCCCGGCCCCGGTTGAGGCGGGTCATCTCGGCGACGAACTCGGCGAGGGCCCGACTCCGCTCGAGCATGAAGGTGTTGATCGTGATCCCCTCGCGGGTGCAGCGGAGGACCTCGCGCAGGGTCGCCTCGATGGTCCGCCGCGTCGGTGGGTAGCTGAACTCGACCCGGCCGCCGTCGAGGTGGGCCGTCGGCTCGCCGTCGGTGACGACGATGATCGAGCGGTTCGCCCCCCGCTCCCGGGCCAGGATCCGACGGGCGAGCTGGAGGCCGTGCTCGAGGTTCGTCCCGTACTCGAAGCCGTGCCAGGAGAGCTCGGCCAGGGCGTCGGGCCGGATCTCGCGGGCGTAGTAGGCGAAGCCGACGACGGCGAGGCGATCGCGCGGGAACTGGGTCCGGATGAGCGTATCGAGGGCGACGGCGACCTTTTTCGCAGCGAGGAAGCAGCCCCGCAGGAGCATCGACCGGCTCATGTCGACGAGGAGGACCGTCGCCGAGCGGGTGAGCTGCTCGGTTCGCCGGACTTGGAAGTCGGTCGGGGCGAGCCGGAGGCGGGGTCGTCCCTTCGGCCCGCCGGCCGACGGGGCGTTCTCCGGCCTCCGGAGGGCCTCGTCGAGGGTGGCCCGGAGGTCGAGGGCGAAGGGGTCGCCGAACTCGTACGGCTTGCTCCCCTCCCCCGCCTCGCCGCCCCGTCCGGCCCGGTCGATCCGGTGGCCGCCGAAGGCGTCCCGGCCGAGCCGGGCGAAGACCTCGTCGAGGACCCGCTGCCCGATCCGCCGCGTCCCACGGGGCGTCAGCTGGAGGCGGTCCCCGACCCGCACGGCGTAGCCCTCGGCCTCGAGCCGAGCGGCCACCGATTCCAGCGCATCGAGGGCCGCCTCGGCCTCCTCGCCCAGGAGCCGGCGGAGCGCCGCTCGGTCGATAGCGCCCAGATCGGCCGGGGCGGCGACCCCCTCGAGGGCGTCACGGAGGGCGTCGATGTCGGCGACCCGGTCGATGGCCGCCAACGCCTCCTCGAGCCCGGCCGGCGCGTGGCCACCGAAACGGAGCCGGCCCCCGAGACCGCCCGGGATGAGGCGGTCGAGGGTCGCCGCCAGGCGGGCGAGATCCCAACGCAGGCGGTCGTCGCGGAGGAGCGCGTCGACGAGCTCGGCGAGCTCGCTCCGGGCCTCCGGCGAGAGGGAGTTGAGGAGCGTCTGGAAGGCCGCCATCCGGTCGGCCAGCTGGTCGATGATGTCGTCGAGGCTCGTCGCTCCTGGGAAGGCGGATCCGAAGCGGCGGAGGAAGTCGCGGACCCTCGCCTCGTCGGGGCCGCGGCCGGCGAGCCGCTCGGAGAGGAGGTCGTTGAGCTCGCGGACCATCGCCCGGGTCGCCGCCAGCTGTTCCGGGGTCGCGTTCCGGAGCGCCTCGGCGAGCCCCCCGAGCTGGCGGTCGGCGACCCGCGAGCGGAGCCGCTCAACGAGGGCCTCGAAGCGCTCCCGGGCTTCGGCATCGAGGAAGTCGTAGGCCTCGAGCTCGGCGATCTGGGCGCCGACGCGCTCGGGGAGCCCCTCGAGGCGGGTCCGTCGACCCTCCATCGCCGCCCGGAGGCGCTCGGCGAGCTCGGCATCCGCCGGTGGCTGGGCCGCCAGACGGTCGAGCCGCTCGGCCACGGCTGCCCGCTCCCGCTCGACGATGGCCGCCAGCTCGGCCCGCACGTCGGCCAGGACGTCGTCGAGGCGATGGCGATCGAGGACCTCGCGTCGGGCCTCGGCGAGGCGCTCGAGGAGGTCGCGCAGGCCCGGCAGCGGCGGCCGGGTCGGGTCGGTGGGGCGCCAACCGCGGTCCATGAGCTCGCGGAGGGCCGCTTCCAGGTCGCCCTCGGCGAGGAGGTCGTCGGTCAGTTCGTCGAGGAGCTCGGCCGCGTCGAGGTCGCCGAAGTCGGCACGGCCGTCCCAGCGGGCGTAGCGGGCTGCCCGGGCGAGCCGCGGGCCAGGCGCGGTCGACCCGGCTCGCTCCCCGCGCCGGGGGCCGGGGGACCCCGGTCGTCCCTCGGGCCTCGGATGGGGCGGGATCGGCTCGAGCGGCGCCACGGCAGACGCCCAGCGTCCGTCCGGTCAGCGCCGGTAGACGACGGCGTCGGCGAGGCGGTCCTTGGCGAGCCGCCGCTGGAGGTGGAGCCCCTCCAGGACGAGCTCGACCGCCGAGGCGACGAGGGCGGCCTCGAGGGCCGAGCGGCGCTCGGTCGGGAGCGCCGATCCGCCGTCGGAACCCGACGCGACGGCGGTCGCCGTCGCCTCCGAATCGAGGGCACCGAGGCGCCGGACGGCGGCCTCGAGCCCCGGGATCTCGCGCATCCAGCGGACGTACTCGCCGGCCGGCCGCCGGTCGCCGGTCTCGACGACGAGGCCGTCCTCGAAGGCCTCGACGACCGGCTCGAGGGCGTCGAGCGAGCAGGTCCGGTTGAAGACGGCGAGGACTGCCCGGGCGACGAGCCGCTCGACGAGCCGTTCTTCGGGGACCTCGTCGCCGAGGGTCTCGAACTCCAGCTTGCCGACCGTCGCCGGGACGAGGGCGCCGAGGTCGCTGACCCGGGGCACGCCGACCGGCTCGCCGAGACGAACCGCCCGCTTGAGGGCCGCCGCCTCGAGGACCTCCAGGTTGGCGACGCTGACCCGGACCGAGACCCCGCTCCGCTGGCTGATCTCCGGGCTCCGGCGAGCGAGGTGGGTGAGCTCGGCGACGATCTCCTCCATGAAGCGCGGCGTGACGACGGGCGGGACGCCCGGCTCGGGCGGGAAGCGGACCTTCTCCTGGCGGACGATGGCGAGTTCGTCCTCGATGGTCCGTGGGTAGTGGGTCCGGATCTGCGACCCGAGGCGATCCTTCAAGGGGGTGATGATCCGACCCCGGGACGTGTAGTCCTCCGGGTTCGCCGAGGCGACGACGAAGAGGTCGAGGGGGAGCCGGACTTGGAAGCCCCGGATCTGGACGTCGCGCTCCTCAAGGATATTGAGGAGGCCGACCTGGATCCGCTCGGCCAGGTCCGGCAGCTCGTTGATGGCGAAGATGCCCCGGTTGCAGTGGGGGATGAGCCCGTAGTGGATCGTCAGCTCGTCGGAGAGGTAGCGACCCTCGGCGACCTTGATCGGGTCGACCTCGCCGATGAGGTCGGCGATGGTGATGTCCGGGGTGGCGAGCTTCTCGCCGTACCGGCGGTCCCGGTGGAGCCAGGCGATCGGGGTCGCCGGTCCGTGCTCGGCGACGATGGCCCGGGCCGCCGGGCTGATCGGCCGGGTCGGGTCGTCGTTCAGCTCGCCGCCGGCGACGACCGGCAGCCACTCGTCGAGGAGGCCGACGAGGAGGCGGGCGAGGCGGGTCTTCGCCTGACCGCGCTCGCCGAGGAAGACGATGTCCTGGCCGGCCAGGATGGCGTTCTCGATGGCGGGGATGACCGTCTCGTCGTAGCCGACGATGCCCGGGAAGACGGGGCCGCCCTCGCCGAGCCGGGCGAGGAGGTTCGCCCGGAGCTCGGCCTTCACGGTGCGTGGGCGCCAGCCGGCGTCGAGGAGGGCCGCCAGGGTTCGGGGCTCCGGTGGCTTCGGCTGTTCGGTCATCGGACGGGTCTCCCGCGGGCTTCCGTGGCTCCCGGTCAGGCGACGGGTCGTCGGGCGGCGGCCGCAGGCGAGACGGCGTGGCGTCCTCGGGCTGCTGTCTCGTGTCGGCCTGGCCGCTGCCCGGGTCTCGCCGCTGTGGCCTGGTCCGAGCCCGCTTGGGCCGGCGCCCCGGCCGGGAGTGGCCAGCCTACGACCGCGGCGCCGTGCCGTCAACCGCGGAGTCGGGCCGTCAACCGCGGAGTCGGGCCGTCACCGCGGAGCCGGGTCGAGACGCCTCCAGAAGGCGCCCTCCGAGCTTTGAGGCGGCTCGGCCCCAGTGGCGTCGGGGCCCCCAGCCCACTGAACCGAGGAGGTCTGGGGGTGTCATTGTCCAGTACAGCGTCGGCCGCTCCCCGCCCTCGTGGCTTCGCGCCAAGCTCATCGCCGAGCAGGTCCATCGGACCCTGAAGGCCAGGGCGGCCGCGGCCGGGATGAGCCTTTCGGACTATCTCCGGACGATCCTCGAAGCGGCGGCGGTTCGGCCGACGCCTCAGGAGCTGGCGGACCGGATCCGGATCCGAGGCCGGGTTGACTTGCCCGAGCCGAGCGAACGGATCGTTCGGCAGATCAGCGAGACGCGTGGGTGAGCGTGGGTCGGCCGGGACCGAGATGATGAGCGTTGTCGACACCTCGGTGGTCGTCGACTTCCTCCTTGGCGCAGAGGCCTTCGACGACGCCGAGCGCCTCTTCGCCCACGAAGCCCCTGTCGCCGCGCCCGATCTCCTCGTCTTTGAGGTGCTCGCCGTTCTCCGCCGCCTCGTTCAACACGAGCCGCGGCTCGCCGACCGAGCGACCGGGGCCGTCCATGATCTGGCTGATCTGCCGCTCGTTCTCTACCCATCGATGGCGCTCCGGTCTCGTGCCTGGGA
>DAOTYQ010000071.1:0-13576 GCA_034434735.1 Chloroflexota bacterium | reverse complement strand
CGCCACCGGACGGGCCGCGCTCTTCGGCATCCCCCGCAACCTCGTCGGCGTCCCGCTCCCGGCCGAGAGCGCGGCGGCCTTCCCGAACGGTCGCTTCCCCGGCCTCCTCAACGCCCTCTACGTCTACGCCATGGGTCACCCGCGCTTCTTCCCGGGTGGCGACTCCCGGGGCTTCCGCGCCGTCGCCGGGGCCGTCCAAGAGCTCGTCGGCGTCCGCCTCGACGGGGCCGTCGTCGTCAACCTGGCCGGCTTCGTCCGTCTCGTCGACGCCATCGGCGGTCTCTGGATCCAGGTACCGAGCCGCCTCTACGACGCCTTCTACCCACTCGAGGACGGAAGCGGGCACATCGTCCTCGATATCCGGCCCGGTTGCCGCCACCTCGACGGCCGCCTCGCCCTCGCCTACGCGCGCTCGCGCCACCAGGACTCCGACTACGGCCGGATGGCGCGCCAGCAAGCGGTTCTGGTGGCCCTCCGGCGCCAGCTCGATCCGCTCGAGCTCCTGCCGAAGCTGCCCGACCTCCTCGACATCGCCGGTCAGAACCTCTGGACGACCCTCGACCCCGAGGAGATCGCCGGGCTGGCCGAACTCGCCGGCCGGGTCGACGCGGGGGCCGTCCGACGAGTCCTCTTCGTCCCGCCGACGTATCCGTCGCAGCTCGACGATCGGGCCATCGCCCGGATCCGGCGGGTGGTCGGTGGGATCTTCACGTCCGGCGACTGGCCGACCTCCGACGAGTTGCCCTCGGCGGCGAACTGTCCGCCCCAGCCCTAGCCGTCGCAGCGGGGACGGCCGATGGCGGAGCTGCGCCCGGAGGCTGGCCCGAGTCGCTGTGGAGCGATCACCAGACGCGCCGGCGACCGGCCGGAACCCTCGCCGCCGGAGTATCGTGTCGCCATGAAGGGCGATCGCGTCGAGGTCGTCGTCGACACCGGCCACGGCACCCAGACCTTCGAGATCGTCGCCACGCGCGCCGGGCGCCGGATCGAGATCACGAGCGCCCGCGGCGTCATCGAGGTGAGCGAGGTGACCCGGACCGGGGCGCCGATCCGGACCGGCCGCTTCATGGCCAACCGGGTCGTCGCCCTCGTCGAGCATCCGGCCCAGGAGGCCGCCGAAGCCGGCGTCGAGATCGAAACGCGGCGCCGCCTCGGGGTCGGCCGAGGGCGGGCGCGGACCGCGGCCGCGGCCCAGCTCCCGCTCCTGGCCGACGACGTGGCCGGAAGCTAGGCCCGACCGTTCCCGCCACGTGACCGCTCCGCTCGTCCTCGACCGCTCGACCGTCCTCGCCTTTCGGCGCCGAGTCCAGGCGCTCCATCGTCGTCTGCCGCCCGGTGCGGCGTCCCTGCGCTTGGCTGCCTGGGCTGGCCTCCAGGACAGCATGCCGCGAGCGGCCCTCCTCTCGATCCACGCTCGGGTCGAGGGCGCCGGACCTGGTGCGCTCGCGGACCCGTCCCTCGTCCAAGTCTGGGGCCCGCGCTACGCCGCCTACGTCGTCGCCGCCGACGACCGGGCCGTGTTCACCCTCGGCCGCCTCCCGAGCGGCGGGCCGCGGCGCCGCCTCGCCGAGGAGCTCGCGGACCGCCTCGCCGCCTACCTGGGCGCTGGGTGGATGGAGTACGCCGCGGCGGGCCGAGCGCTCGGCGAGTCCCCGAACCGGCTGCGCTATGCCGCCCTCACCGGCCGGCTCGTCATCCGCTGGAACGGTGCCGGCCGGCCCACGATCCACGCCGTCCCTCGTCCGGACATGGACCCGGCCGAGGCGCGTCGCGAGCTCGCCCGCCGCCACCTCCGGGTCTTCGGGCCGTCGACCCCCGAGGGTTTCGCTCGCTGGGCCGGGATCGACCTCCCCGACGCGCATCGCGCCTTCGGCGAGCTCGGGTCGACGCTCCTGCCGGCGCGGACGCCGCTCGGGGAAGGCTGGCTCCTCGCCGAGGACGAGCCCGTCGTTCGGATGGCGCCGGAGCCGCCGGCTCCGGCTCGACTCCTTCCGAGCGGCGACGCGTACACGCTCCTCCACGACCCGGGCGAACGGGCACTCCTCGTCCCAGACGCCGCTGCCCGGCGCCGTCTGTGGACGCCACGGGTCTGGCCGGGTGCGCTCCTCGTCGGGGACGAGATCGTCGGGACGTGGCGTCGCGCAGGGCCGCGCGTGTCCATCGTGCCCTGGCGCCGTCTCGGGTCGTCCGAGCGAGTCGCGGTCGAGGCGGAAGCCGCCTCCCTCCCGGTGCCCGAGGCGGGTCGGGGGATCGACGTCGAGTGGATCGAGCCATAGCGGCCCGGCGACGGGTCGCCCTGACGGGTCGCCTCGCTCCTTCGGTTCGGAGCTCGTCGCGCCGCCGCTTCCCGTCCACGAGTGTTGGTCCGCCGCCCCCTTGCCATGGATCCCGACACGGGCCGGGCCGTGGGGCACCGCCGCCGAGATGTTGTAGCATACGACAATGCTCACGGTACCCGAAGCCGCCCGACGAGTCGGCCGCAACCCCGAAACCATCCGGCGCTGGATCCGGGAAGGCCGCCTCCCGGCTCGACGGATCGGAACGCAGCACCTCGTCGACGAGGCCGACCTGGCGACCATCGCCGGCGCGCCGGAGATCTTGCCGGCACCCCCGGCATGGGAGGAGACCATCACCGGCGAGCCGATGCCGAACTGGGTGGCGATCGTCCGAGAGCTGCGAGCCCGGCGTTGACCGAGCGAGTCGTCCTCGACGCGAGTGTCGCCGTCCAGTTGGCGGCCAGTCGGCACGGCTACGCTGCGGTCGAGCCCCTCGGCCTCGTCGCCCCGCCCCTCCTCTGGTCGGAGACGGCGGCAGCGATCCGCCAGGCCGTCTGGCGGCGCCTCATCAGCGAGGAGCTGGGCAAGGCGGCACTCAAGGCCTTCCTCCACGCACAAATCGAGCTGGTGCGCCCGGTCGGCCTCTACGAGCGAGCCTGGGCGATCGCCCGCCGGCTCGGGTGGGCGAAGACGTACGACGCCGAGTACATCGCCAGCGCCGAGATCCTCGGCGTGCCACTCCTCACCCGCGACGGTCGGCTCCGCCGGACGGCGGAACGATTCATCGAAACGATCGGCCCGGCGGAGCTCTAGCCGGGACCACGATCCCCTCGCGGCGCGTTCCCGGAACGCACGGACGCCGGCCGGGCGCCGCTCGAAGCACGGACCGCCTCCGCGGGCCTTACGTCTCCCGCCCGGCCGGCTCGGCGCCCGGGATGAGCTCCTGGATGGCCCGGAGCAACCGCCAGAGCTCGTCCGGGAGCGGCTCGGTCGCCGCCCGCGAGCGGACGGCAACGACCCGTCGGCGGGGGATGGTCGCGCCGGCGAGGTCCACCTCGACGAGGGTGCCGTCGGCCACCGCATCGGCCACCGCCGTCGCGGGCAGGAAGGCGACGCCGAGGCCCCGGATCGCCATCCGCTTCGCCGTCTCGACGGTGTCGACCTCCATCGTCCCTCGCGGCACGACACCGGCGCCCCGGAGCAGGGACTGGGTCGAAACGTGGTCGCTCGAGCCCGGATCGAAAAGGATGAGGACGACCTCGGCGAGTCGACTGAGTTCGACCCGGCCTTCGTAGGCGAAAGGGTGGTCGGGCCGCACGACCAGGCGGAGCGCCTCGCTGTAGAGCGGCTCGACGACGAGGTGTGGGTCGGCCAGCTCCCGGACGAGCCCGACCGCCGCCTCGCCCGCGGCGACGAGGGAGGCGATCTCCTCGGAGTGGCCGGTCCGGACGAGGGTCCGGAGCGTCGGTCGGAGGTGCCGGAGTCGAGCGACGAGCTCCGGCAGGACGTAGGTCGCCACGGCCGGCGCCGCGCCGATGACGAGGGCTTCGGTCGTGCCCTGGGCCGCATCCCGAGCATGCCCGACCCCAGCCTCCACGGTCGCCAGGGCCCGCTCCGCATACGGAAGGAGGGCGCGCCCCGCGGCGCTGAGGGTCATCCCGTTCCGGCGCCGCTCGAAGAGCGGGTGGCCGACCGTCGCCTCGAGGGCGGCGATCCGCCCCGAGAGGGCTGGCTGGCTCAGATGGAGCGTCGCCGCCGCCGAACGGACGCTCCCACGGCGGGCGACCTCGACGAAGGCCTCGAGCTGCTCGAAAAGCACGACCGCATCCTCCGGCTGCGCGTGATCGGGCGGGTCGATCACGATGATCTTGAAATTCTATTGGACAACTAGGACTCCGCGTCCGTATCCTCGGCGCCATGAGGACGAGCTCCCATCGACGGCCGCTCGGCACGCCGCGACCGGGCCGTTCCGCCTCCCCGGGCCGATGCTCCTGTCCCGGGCGAGGGGCGGCCGCTGGCCCGTGTCCCGCCGCGGAGCTCGGCTGACCGGTCGACCCTCGCCGTCCCCAACCGTCGGGCGCCGCCCGGCGGGCAGGCCGGACCTCGCTGGGCTGAGCCCCGCTCGAGAAACCGGCCGGCCCACCTCGGCCTAGAGGTCCCTCGACCCTCGCCCCACCTCGGCGCCCCTGTCCCTTCCCTCGTCCCACCGAACGGAGCTGCCCGTGACCCTCTTCCTCGTCGAACTCCCGCTACCCCGACCCAGCGACCCAGCCGCCGACCGCGTCACCGATCCGGCTCTCGTCGGCCTCGGCGACGCCATCGCCGCCGCCGCCTCGACGGCCGGCGGGGAACTCGTGGAGCTACAGGTCGGCCTCGACGCTGGTCGCCTCTACGCCATCGTCGAGGGGAGCGACGCCGCATCGATCGAGCAGGCCGTCCGGACGGCCGGGCTCACCCCGTACGGCGTCGTCGAGGTCCGCCTCGTCGGCCCGAGCCTCGACGAGGTCAAGGCCGCCCGCGGCGAGGCGGGCTACCTCGTCGAGTGGGATCTCCCCAACGGGCTGACCATGGATGCCTACCTCGAACGGAAGCGGGCGAACGCGCCCCGGTACGCCGAGGTGCCCGAGACGACGTTCCTCCGGACCTACGTCTGCGTCGACATGTCGAAGTGCCTCTGCTTCTACCGAGCGCCCGACGAAGCGGCGGTCCGGCGCGCCCGGGAGGCCGTTCGGGCGCCCGTCGATCGCCTGACCCGCATTGCGGAGCTCGACCGCCGTGCCCGCGTCTGACGCCACCGTCGTCGGGGCGGCCGCCGGTCGCCGGGAGGGGAGCCGGCGCTGGGCGGGGAGCGTGCCCGACTCGGCCGCTCGGGCGATCGATGCCTTCTTCGGCCCTCGGGCGGCCGACGTCGACGCTGGGCGCGCCTCCGTGCGGGACGGGATCGCCGTGCTCGCCGGGCTCGGGGCGTTCGACGTCGACCTCCCGACGACGGTCGCCATCGTCGCCCGGGTCGCCCGCCACGACCTCGCCTCGGCCTTTTCGGCCTGGGCCCATCGGATGGTCGTCGAGTATCTCGGCGTCGGCCGGGCGAGTGCCGCGGCCCAGGGCTGGCTCGCCGATCTGCGCGGCGGGCGTCGGCTCGGGGCGACGGCGATGGCGGCCGGCACGGCCCACGTCCTGGCCGGGACGCCGCTCCCCGTCACCGCGCGGCGCGTCGGCGGCCACCTCGAGCTCGGCGGCCGCGTCCCGTGGGCGTCGAACCTCCTGCCGCCCTTCGTCGTCGTCACCGCCGCGGCCCTCACCCACGATCCCGGCCGGGCCGTCGTCGTCGCCCTCCCCGACGCCGCGCCGGGCCTCCGCGTCGAGCCCTACCCGGATCTGTTGGCCCTCGGTTCGACCGGCAGCTCCTCGATCATCCTCGACGGCGTCGCGGTCGCCGACGACCAGATCCTCGCCGCCGAGCTCGGCGCCTTCGTCGAGCGGATCCTCGCCCCGTTCCTCCTCGTCCAGACGGCCTTCTGCCTCGGTCTCGCCGAGCGGGCCCTCGAGGAGGCGACGGCCCATCTCGGACCGCTCGGCGCCCCCCTCCGGTCCGAGCTCGAGCGGGCGGACGCCGAGGCCGATCGCCTGGTCGGCGAGCTCCTGACACAGGCTCGGGCGGCGGACGAGGGAAGGACCGGATCGGGCGTCGTCCAGCGCCGCTCGCTCCTCGCCCTCCGGCTCGATGCCGCCCGCCTCGCCGGGGAGGCGGTTCGCCTGGAGCTGGCCGCCGTCGGCGGGCGGGCCTTCGTGCGTGGCCATCCGACCGAGCGCCGGCTCCGCGAGGCCGCCTTCCTGCCGATTCAGTCACCGACGGAGGTCCTCCTTCGATGGTCGCTCGCCTCGAACCGCTAGTCAGCCCGGCGCTCCGGCTGACCGGCGGAGCGAAGTCGTACGAGCGGGGCCGCCGCCGGGTCCCCGTCTTCGCCGACGTCGACCTCGAGCTCCGCCGGGGCGAGATCACGGTCCTCCTCGGGCCCTCGGGCTGCGGAAAGTCGACCCTGCTCCGCACCCTGGCCGGCCTGGAGCCCCTCGATCGGGGCCGGCTCGAGATCGATCCGGGCGGCTCGTCCGCGGCGGCGCTCCAGGTCGGGATCGCCTTCCAGGAGCCGAGCCTCCTGCCCTGGCTGACGGTGGCCGAGAACGTCGCCCTCGGCCTGCGCTTCGCGGCGAACCGTCGCTCGCCGGCGGACCCTCGATCCGGGCCTTCGGCAGCCGCCGTGGCGGCCCTCCTCGGCGAGCTCGGCCTGGCCGGCCTCGCCGGGGCCCGACCGCACGAGCTCTCTGGGGGCCAGGCGCAGCGGGTCAACGTCGCCCGGGTCGTCATCACCGGGCGCTCGATCCTCCTCCTCGACGAGCCCTTCGCCGCCCTCGACCCGGCCACCCGAGCCGATCTCCAGACCTGGCTCGCCCGGCTCGTCGACCGCCACCGCCTGGCGACGCTCCTCGTCACCCACGACGTCGACGAGGCGATCGCCTTGGGCGACCGGATCCTCCTCATGGCCGGCCACCCCGGCCGGATCCACCGGACGTGGGTCCCTGGCCGCCGCGCCGGCGGGGCCATCCGGAGCGAGATCCTGGCCGCCTACCGGGCCGACGACGGGTTCCCGCCGACGGACCGGCTCGCCTTCTCCGGCCCCGTTCCGTCCGCTCCGGCGCCGGCGAGCCCGGACGTCGCCCCCTGACCGCCACCGACGAAGGAGCCACCGTGTCTGCGTCCCTCGACCCGATCCAGCCCCGACCCGTCGGGGCCGCCGTCCTCTCCCGCCGCGAGCTCCTCCGCCTGGCGGGCCTGGCCGCCATCGCCGGCCCGGCGGCCCTCGCCGCCTGCACCGCTCCTGGCGCGCCGGGCTCCGGAGCTCCCGCCAGCGCGAGCGCCTCGCTCGGCGCCACGGCCAGCCCCGGGGCTTCGCCCCCGGCCAACGGCCCCCTCGCCGACGGTCGGATCCGGATCGGCTACCTGCCGATCACCGACGCCGCCCCCCTCCTCCTCGCCCACGCGCGCGGCCTCTACGCCGAGGAGGGCCTGAGCGTCGAGCGGCCGACCCTCTTTCGGGGTTGGTCGCAGATCGCCGAGGCGTTCCAGGCCGGCCAGGTCGACGTCGTCCACCTCCTCATGCCGCTGACGGTCTGGCTCCGCTTCGGTAGCCGGGTGCCCTTGAAGGTCGTCGCTTGGGACCACACCGGCGGCTCGGCCTTCACCGTCGGGACGACCATCGGTTCCCTCGCCGACCTCGCCGGCACGACCGTCGCCGTTCCCTTCTGGTACTCGATCCACAACGTCGTCCTCCAGCTCCTCCTCCGCGGAGCCGGCCTCACCGCCGTCACGACCGGCGAGCCGTCGGCGGCCGACGGCACCGTCAAGCTCGTCGTCATGGCCCCGCCCGACATGCCGCCCGCCCTCGCCAACGGCGCCATCGCCGGCTTCATCGTCGCCGACCCCTTCAACGCCGTCGCCGAGGTGAACGGGGTCGGGCGCATCCTCCGCTTCACCGGCGACGTCTGGCTCGACCACGCCTGCTGCGTCGTCACCGTCGGCGAGGGGGCGGTCGCGGCGGCACCCGACGTGATCGAACGGGTCGTCGCGGCCGTCGCCCGGGCCCAGCTCTGGGCCCGCGACAACCGCGCCGAAGCGGCCCGCCTCCTCTCGGCCGACGGCGACAACTATCTCCCCCAGCCCCGGGTCGCCATCGAGCGGGCCCTCACTCACTACGAGCTGACCGAGTACGGCCCATCTGGGGCCATCCGTCACCCCGAGTGGGCGAGCGCCCGGATCGGTTTCCAGCCCTTCCCGTTCCCGTCCTACACCGAGGCCCTCGTCCGGCTCCTCGGCGCGACCCTCGTCGAGGGCGACCGGAGCTTCCTCGACCGGCTCGACCCGGCGGCCGTCCACGGCGAGCTCGTCGACGACCGCTTCGTCCGAAGCGCCATCGAGCGGCTCGGCGGGCCAGCCGCCTTCGGCCTGCCGGCCGACCTGACCCGGACGGAGGTCATCGCACCGTGAGCGGCGCCTTCGAGGTCATCGAGGGGCTCGTCGGCCGCTCGGACGGGCTCCGGCGGTCCGCTGGTCGGACGGCCATCGACGGCGGGACGGCAGCGGGATCCGGACGGGCGATCCGTCGGCTCGCCGCCCGAGTCGCCCCGGCCGTCCTCGGCCTCGGCCTGGCCGGCCTCCTCTGGTGGGCGGCCATCGAGGTCCTCGTCGAGGACGGGAGCCTGCTCGCCCGCTTCGGGCCCGTCGATGCGGCGGCGACGCTCCTTCGGCTGACCGCCGAAGGCACGCTGACGGGCCATGCCGTGGCGAGCCTGCGGCGGATCGGAGCCGGGCTCGCCCTCGCCGCCGCAGTCGGGATCCCGCTCGGTCTCCTCCTCGGGGCGAGCCGATGGGCCGGGTCGGCCGCCGGCCCCGTCGTCGGCCTCGTTCGGATGATCTCGCCCCTCTCCTGGACGCCCGTCGCGATCATCCTCTTCGGCGTCGGCGACGCTCCGGTCGTCTTCCTCGTCGCCGTGGGGGCCGTCTGGCCGATCGTCCTCAACACGGCCGCCGGGGTCGCCCACCTCGATCCGACCTGGCTCCGGGTCGCCCGCAGCCTCGGGGCGAACCGGCTCGAGACCCTCCGGCACGTCGTCTGGCCCGGGATCCGCCCGAACGTCCTGACCGGGCTCCGGCTCGCCACCGGCCTCGCCTGGGTCGTCCTCGTCCCGGCCGAGATGCTCGGCGTCGACTCGGGCCTCGGCTACCGGATCCTCGACGCCCGCGATCGGTTCGCCTACGACGAGCTCGTGGCGACGATCCTCGTCATCGGCCTCCTGGGGCTCGCCATCGACGGCGTCGCTCGACGAGCCTTCGCGGAGCGGCGCCGTGGCTGAGCCGGCGGGGGAGCGGGTCGGGTCGACGATGGCGGCCGTGGCGGGTGTCGAAGCGATCGCTGCCGGCGACGCCATCGACGCCGGCCGGCGCGCCGTCGGCGTCCAGCCCGCGCCGATGGGCCCGGCCGTCGTCCCCCTCGAGGGGCCCGGCGCGCCCCTCGTCCTTCCCCCCGTGCCCCTCGCGGCGGCTCCGGAGCCCGACCTCGACCGGCGCCGCTACTTCGACATCATGGCCGCCGCGCCGACGGCGGTGACCGTCGTGACGACCATCGATCCGGCGCAGCCGGCGGACGAGCGCCTCGATACCGCCGAGATGGCGAGTTCGGCCGACGCGGCCGGTTCCACAGCCAGGGCGAGTTCCGCAGGCAAGACGGCCCGACCCGTCGGGCTGACGGTGAGCGCCGTGACGAGCGTCTCGGCCGAGCCGCCGATCCTCGCCGTCTGCCTCGACCGCCGAAGTCGGACGCTGCCGGTCATCGAGCGGGCCGGCCGCTTCGCCGTCAACTTCCTTCGCGGCGACCGGGCCGCCCTCGCCGAGCGCTTCGCCTCGCCCGTCGCCGACCGCTTCGCCGGTGTCCGCTGGACCGCCGGGGCCGTCGGCGTTCCGATCCTCGTCGATGACGCCCTCGCCTTCGCCGAGTGCCGCGTCGCCGGGACGCTCGCCGTCGGCGACCACGTCGTCGTCCTCGGTCGGGTCGTGGCCGGAGCGCCGGCGCCGCCGGGATCCCGGCCGCTCATGTACTTCCGGCACGCCTTCAGCGCCTGGGCCGGTCCGGTGGAGGACGCCCGAGCCGTCGCTCGTTGAGGTCGGCGCCCGATCGCGGCGTCGCGTTCCGCGCAGCAAGCGAGGTCGCGGCCCAGCCCGATTCCGAGGCGGCCTCTCGGCCGGCCCCAGGTCGGGCCAGGCCAGCAGAGCGCCGGATCGTCGCGACGCTGCCGCAGAAGTGCTCGATAATTGGCACCGCAACCATCGGCCCTGGATGGAGGAGGGTGGTGCCCGATGCCCCGCATGACCCGGAAGGTCTTCGTCGACCTCGCGATCTGGATGGTCGGATTCGGCCTCTTCATCGGCCTCGTCTTTCCCTTCGCCATCGTGCCCCTCGGCGTCCCCAGCGACGTCTCGCTGACGGCCTCGTTCGCCGCCGCGTGCCTGGTCGCCGGTTTTGCCGTGGGGATCGTCAATTGGGGCCTCGCCCGCGCCGTCATCGGGGTCCGCCTCCGCCTCTTGGCTGCACAGATGCAGAAGGTAGCCGCCACCGTCGAGCGTGCAGCCTGGTCGGGCGACTGGACCGAATGCGATCCCGACAGTTGCAGGATCGAGGTCGACTCCGACGACGAAATCGGTGCCGCCTCCGGGTCGTTCAACGGGCTCATCGACGCCCTCAATCGGAGCCTCCACGTGGAACAGGCAGTCCGCGAGTTCGGAACGATGCTCGCCACGCACCTCGAGCTCGACCGATTGGCCAAAGCGGCCGTGGAGGACATCTGCCGTCGGAGCGACGCGCGCGGCGGCGCCATCGTCGTCGAGCTGGACGGGGAGCCACGCGTTCTGGCCGCATACGGGATCCAGACACCCGACCAACTCGCCGGCAACGAGCACGTCCAGGCCGTGCTTCGGGACAACGTCGAGCGCCGCCTCGATGTCCCAGGATTCGTCGAGGTCGACTCGGTCCTCGTTCGCTTCCGGCCCCGGGAGGCGTTGCTGTTCCCGATCGCCGTCCAGAATGTGCCGCTCGGTGTCCTGATCCTGGGCTTCGCAGAACCGCTCTCGCCGAATGGGACGGCGTTCCTCCGGCTGCTGCTCGTGCCGCTCGCGCTTGCGCTGAACAACGCCCTGAGCCACGATCGACTCCAGCGACTGGCGGCCCTCGATCCCCTGACCGGCATCTACAACCGACGCTTCGGCATGGGCCGGCTCGTCGAGGAATTCGGGCGGGCGGTGCGGACAGACGCGCCGCTGGGTGTCGTCATGTTCGACATCGACCACTTCAAGTCCGTCAACGACGTCTACGGCCACCGGGTCGGGGACAGGGTCCTTACCGCCCTCGCAAAGGCAGCCAAGCAGGTGCTCCGAGAAGGCGACGTCCTCACGCGCTATGGCGGCGAGGAGTTCCTCGTCGTCCTGCCGGGAGCCTCGACGGACGACAGTGCGGCGGTGGCGGAACGCATCCGTCGCATCGTCTCCGAAACCAAGGTCGGTGCCGATGGGCGGACGCTGAGCGTCACCGTCAGCGTCGGGGTCACGAGTCATCCGCGGGATCACGTCGACCACCCCGAGGAGCTCGTCGAGCACGCAGACACGGCCCTCTATCGGGCCAAGGCGGCCGGGCGCGATCGGGTCGTCGTGTACGGCTGATCAACCCGACGGCCGGACGGAGCGCGCCATCCCACCCGATCCCTCGCCGGTCGACTCGATCGCTCGCCGACGGGCTAACCCGAAGCCGTCGCGTGCGGTACCGTTGTCGCCGCCGACCCGCCGACCCGCCGATCCGTCGACCCGCCGCCCCACCGCCGCATCCGGGCCCAGGGAGACCCGCTACCGATGCCGAGCCGACCCCGCACCCACTTCGGCCCCGAGGAAGAGGACGCCTTCTTCGCCGCCCGCGATGCCCTCGTCGCCGAGTACGAGGCCGCCACGAAGGGCCGCCCGGCTCGCCACGCCGACGCCGACCCCTTCGTCGCCGAGATCATGCTCGACTTCAAGTGGGGCTACGGCGACGGTCGGATCACGACCTGGACGACGTCCGACCTCGAGGAGCTCCTGCTGAGCCACTATCCGCGAAAGGTCCTCCTCCGCGAAGAGGAGATCCTCCGGGTCGTCCCGGCGGTCAAGGACTTCATCGCCTATCTCCGGGATCGCGGCCTCCTCGCCGGCGACCCCCTGCCGGCCCTCGCCGCTCGGCTCGATGCGCTCCTGCCCGACTTCGCCGACGCCATGACCGACCGACGTCGCTTCGGGATGGCGAAACAGATCGGGAGCCTCATGCTCGCCGACGGGGTCGACCTCGGGGCGCAGGAGGCGGTCGACGGCTGGCTCGAGGACGTCAACGCCGCGCCCCCCGAGGCGCGGGCCGCGATCTTCGGCCCCAATGACGAGGAGCCCGAACGCGAGCGCCTCGTCCTCCCGGCCATCGAACTGGTGCCGACCATCGAGCTCGCGGCCGCCGCGGCCGACTCGCCGCCCGTCGCCCGACTCGCCGGCTTTACCCGCTACGTCGGCGAGGGGCGGCGGCTGACGTCGAACGGCAACCTCACCGTCGCCGACGGGCGGGCCCTCGTGTCCCTCCTCGGCACCGGCGATCTCGTCGATCCCGTGATCGGCGAGCGGCGCTTCCAGACTCGGAGCACGACGGAGCTGCCGAGACTGGGACTCGTCTTTCGCTGGGCGAAGGCGGCGGGCTTCGTCAAGGTCCGCTCGGGCCGTGTGTCCGCCACCGCCCGAGGACGGCGCCTCGGCCGCGACCCGCTCGACGACTGGGGGCGGGCCTTCGAAGCCTACTTCCGCGCCGACCCCTTCGGGCTCCGCTTGGACCGGTGGGCTCCCTTCTGGGCCGAACTCCTCGCCGAGGTCCTCGATGAGCTCCCGCTCCTCCTCTACATCGGCACCGAGCCCGTCGATCTTCAGGCTCTGAAGGACGACATCTGGGCGGCGGCCGAGGAGGGGTACGACGTCGAGGCCCTCGGGTTGGCCCCTGCTTCCTTCCGCCAGCACCTCGACGAGTCGCTCGAGGTGAGCGTCATCGGTCCGCTCGTCGAGCTCGGCGCCGTCCGGCTCGAGGAGGGCCGGCTCGCGCTGACCGACCTCGGTCGATGGGGCACGAACCGCCTCCTCCGCCGCCGGGGCCACGTCGCGCCGATCGTCGGCGAGCACGCCCTCGACTCGGCCGAGGAGCTCCTTCGCGCCTGCGCCGAGCTCCCGCTTGCGGAGGCCGAGCGCGAGATCGGGATCTGGATCGAGCGCCACCCCTGGACGGCCGCCCGCGACCTGGTCGGGGCGCTCCGCGCGCCCAGTCTCGCCGGTCTCGCGCTCCACGCCCTCGAGCTGGTCGGGCGCTCGGCGGAGGCGGAGGTCCGGGCCCTCGCCGACGACCCGGCCGTCGGCGGGTATGCCCGGCTCTGGCTCGTCAGGCAGGGCCTCGAACCGCGCGAGTCGTTGCCGCCGGCGGTCCTCGCCGCGACACTCGTCGATCAGCTGTCGACCCAACTCGACGACGCCGGCGCCCTGAAGACGGTCGCCGCGATCGCGGCCATGGGACCCGACGAGGCCGAGCAGCTCCGGTTCGTCGACGACGTCGCGGCGGCGAGCCATCCGCGGGTCGGCGAGCTGCTCGGGGCGATCGCCCGCTACCACCCGCTGGCGAGGGTCCGCGAGGCGGCCGGACGGCGGGCGG
>DAOTYQ010000070.1:0-8106 GCA_034434735.1 Chloroflexota bacterium | reverse complement strand
TTGCGCTCGATCCCGCAGCTCTGCCGTCTCCGCCGGGGTGACCCCCGACGCGGCGAGGGCGGACCGAGGGTCCGGCGGGACCACTCGACGAGCTGGGCGCGGACGATCGGAGACCGGCTTCCGGCTTGGTGGCGGAGCGAGGCGGCGGCGACATGGGCTCGATGGTGCCCGCCGCCGCTCATCAGCCGGTTACGTGCCGGCGCCAGTTTCGAGCTTCACCCGATCAGCCGCGGTCGCTGCGGACCCCCGGCGAGCGCTGGCGCCCAGGGTTGGCCGCCCTTCGAGCCCGGGTCGGCGCGGACGTCTGGCCGATCCGATCACTCGGCCTCGTACTCGAAGGCGATCTTGAGATCGACGTGGTACTCGACGATCTCGCCGTTCTCGACCTTCGCCGTCGACTTCACGACCTCGATGGAGCGGATGTTCCGGACCGTTCGCGACGCCGTGGCGACCGCCTGGCGGGCAGCGTCGCTCCAGGATTTCGGGCTCGTCCCGACCATCTCGCGGACGATGATGACGCCCATGGGCTGTCGACCTCCTTCGACTCGGCCGGCGGCCGATGGCCGAAATCTTCGATCCGTCGTCGGCCGCCGCAGTCCGCTGGCCAGTGTAGGGGCGCCAGCGTACGGGGCGAGCGGCGAGGACCGAGCCCGCCGAGGTCGTCGGGAGGCTGGCCGAGGAGAGGGGGCCCGGGGCTCAAGCCGGGGCGGAGCCGCTCGATGCCGCTCGCACCTTGTCGAAGCAGGTGCTGCAGTAGATCGGCCGGTCGGTCCGCGGGTTGAACGGGACGACGGCCTGCCCGCCACACATGCTGCAGATCGCGGCGTGGTACTCGCGAGGGCCACCCGGAGCCCGGGCCTGGCGGGCAGCGGCCCGACAGCTCGGGCAGCGCTGGGGGACGTTCTGGAGGCCCTTCCGGGCGAAGAAGGCCTGTTCGCCCGCCGAGAAGACGAACTCCTCTCGGCAGTCGCGGCAGACGAGCGTTCGGTCTTCGTACACGGTCTCGCATCCCTCCTCGAAGGCCCGGCCCGGCAGTCCGACGCCCTCCCTCGAGCACCACACCTCCGCCGAGCCCGCAGAAGCGCTCCAAGGGCCCGACCTCTGGTTGGCAGGATAACGAGGCCGTCAAGTGGGATGCTGGGCGCGAGGTCGAACGGCGCTCGACGCCGGGCCGTCCGATTTCGATGGTCGGCGCCCCGCCACGACCAGGGAACCGCCCGGCCGCCGTCGGCGTCTCCTCGTCGATATGAACGAAGTTGATCTGCCCATGCTGGTTCAGCCCATCCGGGCCGAGCCGGGTCGCCGGGACCCGACACCATCCACCTCGCGGGGGAAACCGACGCGACGGTCGGCGTCCTCGCTCGGTGCGCTCCTCGCGGCGGTCCTCGTCGCCTCCGTCGGCCTTGGGGCGTGCGGCGGGCCCGGCGCCAGTCCAGTGCCCGGATCGCCGACGCCGGGAGGCTCGCCAGCGTCCCCGACGGGCGGCGACGCCATCGCCCATCCCACCGGTTCGACGGACCTCATCCTGCGCGAAGAGGTCGGCGGCGGCTTCGTCCCGATCTGGTTCTTCGCGACCCAAGCACCCTTCTTTTCCCTCTACGGCGATGGCACCGTCATCTATCGTGACGAGACGGCGCCGCTCCCAGAGCCCGGACCCGATGGTCTCGTTCGGGGTCACCCCTTCAAGGTCGCGAAGCTGAGCGAGGAGCAGGTCCAGGAACTCCTGCGCTTCGCCCTGACCGAGGGCGGCCTGGCCGCAGCACGACCGCACTACGACGCCCCGGGTGTCGCTGACGCGCCGACGACCGTCTTCGTGATCCGGGCGGCGGGACTCGACAAGACGGTCTCCGTCTACGCCCTCGGGCTGGGCGCCTCCGCGCCTGCCGATGCGCCCGCTCGGGCTGCCTTCGTCCGCCTCGACGAGCGTCTCCGGGCGCTCATCAGCAGCGGCAGCCTCGGGGGTGTGCCCTGGAAGCCGGACCGCTGGCGCGGCACGCTCACGGAGGCGGGGGCGGGTGCCGGCGACGCCCGAGCGTGGCCGTGGCCGGCCATCGCGCCGGCCGAGTTCGTGGCCGATCCCTCCGGCGAGTTCCCGATGCCGCGCCGGACGATGTCGACGGCTGAGGTCGACGCCCTCGGCCTCGAGGGGATCGAGGGCGGCTTCCACGGGCTCCTCCTCGAGGGTCCCGACGGCAAGATCTACACCTTCGGGCTCCGGCCGCTCCTGCCCGACGAGGCGGCGTGAGACGTCGCCGGCGAGCCGTCGGCGCCGGCCGCGTCGTCGCCGGAGCCGGTTGCCGGAGTCGGGACAGGCGTCGGGCGTCGCCGGCGAGCCCTCGGCGCCGGCGAGGGTCCGTGAAACGTCAGCCGAAGGCCTCGGCGTAGCGCTCGCCGACCGCGGCGCTGAAGAAGCGGGTCTGGCGCTTCTTGAACATGAGCTTGAGGCGGCCGGTGGGGCCGTTCCGGTGCTTCGCCAGGTGGACGTTCACCTCCTCCACCTCGGATTCGCCGTCATCCTGCCCCCGCTCGCGCTCCCGCCAGAGGAAGATGACGAGATCGGCGTCCTGTTCGATGGCGCCCGATTCGCGAAGGTCCGAGAGGCGTGGCTCCTTCGACTCCCGCATCTCCGGCTGACGCGAGAGCTGGGAGAGGGCGATGACCGGAACCGACAGCTCCCGGGCGAGGGCCTTGAGCCCCCGCGAGATCTCGGAGACCTCCTGGACCCGGTTCGCCTCTCGCGACACGTTCGTCGCCTGCATGAGCTGGAGATAGTCGACGATGACGAGGTCGAGCCCCGCCTCGGCTTGAAGGCGCCGGGCCTTCGTCCGCAGCTCCATGGTGCTGATGTTCGGCGTGTCGTCGATGTAGATCCGGGCCTCCGAGAGCTCGGTCATCGCGTTCGCCACCCGGGTGAAGTCGAGATCCTCGAGGAAGCCCGTCCGGAGCCGCTGGGAATCGATGTCGCCGACGGACGAGAGGAGCCGGAGGACGAGCTGCTCCTTGCTCATCTCGAGGCTGAAGATGCCGACGCTCTTGCCGTCCCGGACGGCGGCGTGCTCGGCGATGTTGAGGGCGAAGCTCGTCTTGCCGACCGACGGGCGGGCGGCGACGACGATGAGGTCGCTCTTCTGGAAGCCCGTGGTCAGGACGTCGAGATCGGCGAAACCGGAGCGGATCCCGCTGATCTCGCCGCGGTGCGAATGGAGGAAGTCGAGCCGATCGAAGGCCTCGTGGAGGAGGGTCCGGAGGGGATGGAAGCCGGCGTGGACGCGGCGTTCCGAGACGGCGAAGAGCTCCGCTTCGGCTCGGTCGACGGCCTCCTGGATGTCGGGCGGGTCCTCGTAGCCGATCCCGGCGATCTTGCCGGCCGCGGCGATGAGGTTCCGTAGGACGGCCTTGCGCTCGACGATCCGGGCGTACTGGACGGCGTGGACGGCGGTCGGCGTCTGATTCGCCAGGCTCGAGAGGTACGTCCGCCCGCCGACGGCGTCGAGCTCACCCCGTCGCTCGAGCGCTTCGGCGACGGTGACGATGTCGATCGGCTCGCGGCGCTCGAAGAGCTCGAGCATCGCGGCGTAGATCTGGCCGTTCGCGGCTCGGTAGAAGTCCTCGGGCCGGAGGAAATCGGCAACCTCGACGATGGCGTCCTTGTCGATGAGGATCGAGCCGAGGACGGACTGTTCCGCTTCGACGCTCTGCGGCGGCAGACGATCGATCATGACTCCACGATCCGATGTGCGTGTGACAGCTTCATTGGCACACCGCCGCCGCGGGCCGCTGCGGCCGAGCGAGACGGCGAACGCCCACTACTGTCGCCCACGAACGGGCGTCGGCGGGAGGGGGTTATCGACGAAATCGATCCACGACTTTGGCGACGGCTGTGGATCGTGTTGACAGGTCCGGACCTTGGGGGCGAGCCGGTCAGTCGAGGCGACGGATCACCCCGATGAGCTTGCCCTGGATCCGGACGTCGTCGTAGTACTGGGGCGGGTAGTTCGGATTGGCCGGCTGGAGGCGGATCCGGTTCTTCTCCCGGAAGAAGCGCTTGAGGGTGACGGAGTTCTCTTCGACCTGGGCGACGACGATGTCGCCGTCCCGGGCCGTGGACTGCGGTCGGATCACGACGTAGTCGCCGTCCATGATCGCGGCCTCGATCATCGAGTCGCCTCGGACCCGAAGGACGTAGGCGTCGCCCGAGGGAGCGATGATGTCTGGCACGGCCAGCGTCTCCGAGGCGTCCTGGTAGGCCTCGATCGGGCCACCGGCGGCGATCTCGCCGATGATCGGCAGGACGTAGGCCGGCTCGGTCGCCGCCGCCTGCGGGACGAGCTCCGACGCGAGCCCGAGCCGCAGGGCCGCCGTCGGCGTCAGGCGGATGGCTCGCGACTGGGCGGCTCCGCGCTCGAGGTAGCCCTCCCGCTCGAGGACGAGCAGGTGATGATGGACGGCCGACGTCGAGGCGAGGCCGACCGCCCGGGCGATCTCGCGGACCGAAGGCGGGTAGCCGCGAGCCCGGATGGTCGCCGCGATGTAGTCGAGGATCTTGCGCTTTCGTTCGGCGTCGTGCCTGGTCACCGGCGCCTCCTTTCGGACGCCCATGATACCGAACAGACGTTCGATGTCAAGTCCCATGTCGCACACGACCCGCTGAGATGGGGTGGGTCCCACCGGCGGACGGCCCTGGGGCGACGACGAGGGCCGTCCTGCTAGACTGTCCCGACCGTCGAGGGTCGAACGGGGCTGCCACAGCGCCGGAGACTTCGCCGACCGGGCGGACCAGTCCGCCGAGCCAAGCCGAGACCCAGGACCCACCGAACACCAGGCCCGATCACGATGCGAGTTCGACCGTCGTTTCCGCGCCGACGTGGCCGGGGCGCCGTCGCCCGGCTCGGCGCCGCAGCGATGCTCTTGCCGGTGGCGGCCCGCGCCCCGCTGTACGGACAGCTTCTCTGGAGCCTCCTCCGGGACGAGCGGGTTCCGCTCGCCCGCAAGGGTCTCCTGGCGGTGGCCGTCGGCTATGTCGTCCTCGGTCGCGATCTCGTCGCTGATGCGGTCCCGATTCTCGGGGCGGTGGACGACTTCGTCGCGGTGGCCCTGGCCGTCGACCTCTTCTTCGATGGGGTCCCGCGCCCGGTCCTCGACGAGTACCTGACGGCCCTCGGGCTCGACCGGCGAACCTTCGAGGCCGACGTCGCTCAGCTCCGGCGGCTCGTCCCGAGTCCGATCCGACGCCTCGTGCGTGGGCTGCCGCGGTTGCTCGGCCGGGTCGGGCCGGCCGTTCGCTTCGCCACACCCGCCGTCCGGCGCCGGCCGGCGGCGACAACGGAGGGTTCTCGCGCGTGAAGGTCATCCTGACACAGGACGTGCCGAAGCTCGGCAAGATGGGGGAGATGAAGGTCGTCGCCGACGGCTACGCGACGAACTTCCTCATTCCCAAGAAGCTCGCCGTGCCGGCCGCCGGTGGTGCCTACCGGCAGTGGCTCCACGACATCGCGGCTCGGGAGGAGAAGCGGCGCCGCGAGCGGGAGGAGGCCGAGATCACGGCCCGCCGGATCGAGAGCACGACCCTGACGATGGGCGTCAAGGTCGGCGAGGCCGGCAAGCTCTACGGGTCGATCACGGCCAAGGACATCGCCGACGCCCTGGGTCGACGGGGGATCGTCGTCGACCGCCACAAGATCGAGCTCGACGAGCCGCTCCGCGCCCTCGGCACGTACAAGGTCGCCATCAAGGTCTACCCGGGCATGACGCCCGAGGTGACGGTCGTCGTCGAGCCGAAGGGCTGACGCGCCGGGCCGCCGTCGACGGGCGGAGACGGCCGGGGACGGCCTAAGGAGAGGCGCAGACGGTCGGGGACGGCCGGGAACGGGCGCAGACGGTCGGGGACGGCCGCTGGCGACCGGGGCGGCCGCGGGATAGGCGGGCGGTGGCGGCCACCGGGTAGGCGGGCACAGGGTCGTGCCGGGTACCCGGTCGCTGGGTGCTCAGAAGTCGACGAAGCCGATCCCGATCGCCCAGATGGCGTACGCACAGGTGGCGATGGCTCCGACGCAGGCAAGCTCGGCGAGCCGCGACATCCCACCCCGGAAGGCACTGGCGAGGACGACGAAGAGGAGCGGCTGGACGTCGAGGCTGAACCGGTAGCCGAACTGGGTGATCCCGACGTTGCCGTGGGTGACGATCGGGATCAGGGCGAGGGCGGTCCCCAGCACGGCCCAGGCGACACGCGGCTCGCTCCAGCGGGCCTTGGCGAGCCAGAGGTAGACGGGCGTCGTCAGGAAGATCGACAGACCCCACCAGGACGGCTGGAGGAAGGGCGGGTCGTCGACGTAGTTCCAGCTCCGGAAGAAGATGGCGTAGAGGTTCCGGGGGATGTAGTGGAACGACAGGATCCCGTGCTCCGCGTAGATGGGATCCTCCAGGATCCCCGGGATCCGGACGTAGCCCTGATCGATGGGCGTCCCCCAGCGAGCCAGGTTGTAGAGGGCGTAGCCAGCGAGCGGAACCGCGAGGCCGAGTCCGAAGGCGACGCCGTCGCGGACGGCCCGGCTCCGATCGGCGGGGACCCGCGGCGGCCAACCGAGCCCGACGGCCATGGCCAAGAAGAAGGGTGCGGCGAGCCCGACCGGCAGCCGGGCGATGGCAGCGCAGCCCAAGAGGAGCCCGGCCAGGAGCGGCATCCGGCGGTCGAGGACGAGGAGGAGGGCCGCCAGGCTGAAGAGGACGGCCACCACGTGGGCGAAGTACCAGGCCGAGCCGACCTTGGCGACGAACCAGAGGACGGTCCCGAAGCCGAAGGTGGCGGTCAGCCAGATCCGGGCTCGAGGCGGGAGGTCGAGGCGACCGAGGACGAGCCAGGCGAGGCCGACGGTGACGCCGCCGAGGACGGCACTCACGAGCTGCTGGTGGATCTGGGTGCCGAAGAGGGCAACGATGGGCAGGAGGACGACGGCCGGCATCGGCGGGTAGGGGACGTACCAGCGGCCCTCGCCGGCGGGGATGAGCTCGTTGAGCCAGGACGGGGCCTCGGTGACGGCGAGGCGGCCGTGGAGGAAGGCGTCGGCGAGGCGGACGAAGTAGTCGAAGACCTGGCGCTCCGGGTCGGTCGTGGAGACGAAGATGGCGGCGGCGAGGGCAGCCCAGGCGACGGCGGCGACGGGCTCGGGGACGGACCTCGCCTTCGGTGGATCGCTCGGGTCGACGGTGTCGGGTCGATGGTCGGCCATGTCCTCGCCGTAGACTAGCGACCTGGACGAGCGGCCGGGGCCCCGTCGACCGCGCGGCTGCGGTCGGGGCGATCGGTGTCGATCGGGAAGGGAGGCGAGAGTCGGGTATGCTCGGTCGGCGACGGGCTCGTGGCTGGACCGCTTCGGTGGGCGAGGCGGCCTGGTACGTCCTCGTCGTCCGGGTCGCGCTGTCGATCCTGGCCGTGTTCATCGTCGCCGGCGGTGGGGTACCCGGGCCGTGCCACTTCGAGCTCGCGCGGAACGGCTGGACGACGATCCCGCCCCTGGAGGCGGAGGGCCCGGCCTTTCTCCTGGCCGGGGTCTGGCAGCGCTGGGACGCGTGCTGGTACGCGAAGATCGCGACGTACGGGTACGAGGCCGGCACGAACTCGGTCACCTTCTTCCCGCTCCTGCCGGCGCTCATGGCGCTGGGTGGGGCGGTCCTCGGCTCGGTCACGGTGGCGGGGCTCGTCGTTGGCTTCGTGGCCTCGGTGGCTGGCCTGGCCGTCGTGCATCGGCTCGTCGCGCTCGAGGTGGGGCGGGCCGTCGCCTCGCGGACGATCCTCTACCTGCTCGTCTTCCCGAGCGGTTTCTTCCTCCTGGCCCCCTTCACGGAGCCGTTGTTCCTGGCGACGGCAGCGACCGCCCTCTACGGGGCTCGCCGCGGCCGGTGGGGGCTCGCCCTCGGCGCGGCCTTTCTCGCCGGTCTCGTGCGCGTGCCGGGCGTCCTCCTCGCCTTGCCCCTCGCCTGGGAGGCGGCTCGGACGACGGCGGTCTGGCTGCGGGGGCGAGTGGGTCGCGGGGAGGCGGGCGCGCCGGAGGGCGGGCCTTCCGGCGGCGAGGCGGTCGCCGCCCGCTCCGAGGCCGACGGATCGGTCGG